>JBBQHZ010000103.1:0-14042 GCA_038324445.1 Rhodobacterales bacterium
ATTCGGGCACCCTGACGGGACAGGCGGCGCAGCAATCCACCATCACCTCGGTCCTCGGCGTGCTGGCGCTGCGCGCCGCATCGCTGGAGGAAGCGGCGGGGCAGGTTCTGGCCCTGCCGGACGCGCCCGAGGTGATCTACACCCCCGTCTCTTCCGCCGATGCGGTCATCCTCTATGCCGGGAATTTCATCCCGTCCTGGGCCGGTGCCATCGCCATCGACCTGCTGCCGGGGGTGCTGGTCCTGATCTTGATGGTCACGCAGGGCGCGATCCGCGCCGGGCGCGGCGACCTTCCGGCAGAGGACACGCTGACGCTGGCCGAGTTGCGCGCGGCGCTCCACGCCATGCGCGAGATGGAGGAGTATGAGCGCGGCGGACGCCCGGCCGTTCACGGCGCGCCAGAGTCCGCAGCACCCGCGTCCGCGCCGCCGGAGAATATCCGCACCCTTCCCGCGCAGCCCGTGCGCTCGAATGACTGAGGCCGTCCCCCGCCCGGACGCGCATGCCCAAGCCCACGCACGCGCCCGGACGCGTCCCCCCAGCCATGTCTGGGAAGGCTGGACCGTGCGCCGCGCCATGGTGGCGATTCTGGCGTTCCAGATCGGCATGGCGGTGGCGCTGGGCGGCTCCGACCTGATCGACGCGCTGCCGCGCCTCTTCGCGGGTCTCACGCCGGGCCCGTCCGCCCCGGCGATGGATGCGCCCATAGCCCCCGGCGATCAGGTGCGCCGCTTCCGTCCCGGCGATCTGCCTCCGCGCGTGATTACCGGCGACCCCGAGCGGCAGGTGCCCCTGCCCGACCCTGGCGACATGCCCGACCGCCTGCGCTTTTCGGCCGAGGCGGGCGACGCGCTCTTGACCGGAACCATCGCGCCGGGCGACGCGCTACGGTTCGCGGAATGGCTGGAAACGCAGAGCGATCTTGCGCGTGTCCGCCTGCATTCGCCCGGCGGCTCAGTTCAGGACGCGCTGGCGATTGGTGCCGCCATTCGCGCGGCGGGGCTCGATACCGTGATGGAAGATGCGGATATCTGCCTGTCGGCCTGCCCCTACATGCTGGCGGGCGGTCTCAGCCGCGCCGTGGCCGATACCGCCATGGTCGGCGTCCACCAGCACTATTTCGGCGAGAATACCGCCCTGCCGGCGTTTCTGGCCGTGGCGGACATCCAGCGCGGTCAGGCCGAGGTGATGGCCTTTCTGGACGAGATGGGGCTGGACGTGCGGGTGATGCAACACGCGCTCAGCACACCGCCCGAGGCGATCTATGTGCTGCTGCCGGAAGAACTGGAGGAGTATCGGGTGGTGTTCGCGGAGGACACAGGTGTTGCCGAATAGGCACGCAGGCCTAGGGGATGGCAGGCCGAAGGGGTGGCGCGCGCCCGACAGCCGGGCGCGCGCCGAAAACAATCACTCGCCGTCAAGGACCGCCTGGATGCGCACGCGCGCATTCATGCCTTCGGTGTCGAGCAGGTTCTTGATCTGCGCCAGCTGGCTGACGGTCAGGTCGCAGGCATTGACCATGGTGAAGCCCTCGGTGGCGAGTTCCATGCCCACGGAGGTTGCCAGCATCGAGTTGCACATTTCCGCGTCCTGGTGTGCATCGGCGAAGGCAACGCCGACAGGCAGCATCAGGAAGAAAGCGGGCGCGAGAAGGGTCATCTTGCGGTTCATTTGTATTTCTCCGTTGAATGTCAGAAGCTTGTCGCGCCGAACCTGGATCAGGACCGACACTGAACGCCTTGATTATCGGAGGTATGGAAGCATTGCGGAATGGCACGTAGCGGCATGATCTCGATAACCAGCAGGCATTTTTGCGCCCCTTGATCCGCAATCCGCGGTATCAATTCCATGTTCAGCGGGCATGAGACATTTGGGCTGGCTCCATTAAGGTCGGCCCGGGGTCCGGTGCGGGACCGGTGCAGCATGGGGTGCGGCCAATTGGAAATGCATCAGATACGCTACTTCGTCGCAATGGTCTCGACGCTGAACTTCACGCGTGCCGCCGAAATGTGCAACGTGACCCAGCCTGCCCTGACCCGCGCCATCCACAAACTGGAGGAAGAGCTGGGCGGGCCGCTGTTCCGGCGGGAAGGTCGTCGCACCCATCTGACCGAACTGGGGCGCGTGGTTCTTCCCCGGCTGGAGCAGGCCCTGGCCCTGACACCATGGCACGCGAAGAAGCCGTGGATTTCGCCAACATGGTCAATGCGCGGCTCGATCTGGGCTGCATGTGCACCATCGTGCCAGAAAGCCTGATCAGCCTAGTCGAGTTCTTCAGCAGCAATGCCCCGGAATTGCGACTGATCATTCACGAGGACACCGGCAGGCAGTTGGCGCAAAAGCTGATCGACGGCGAAATCGATGTCGCCATCCTCGCCCTGCCGACCGTTCCGGAAGAACTGCACGCCTATCCCCTGTTCGAAGAGGATTACGTGATCGCCTTTCCACGGGATCACCGGTTTCGCAGCATGGAGTCCGTCTCCCTGTCCGACCTCGAGGGCGAACGCTACCTCAGCCGGGTGAATTGCGAGTATCTCGACGCGTTCCGGACTGACGGGTCCTCGTTCGAAATCACCCTCGATGACCGCTTTGAAAGCGAGAATGAGAATTGGGTGCAGGCCATGGTCATTGCAGACCTCGGCTGCGCCATCATGCCGGAAAGTCTGGCGCGGCATCCGGTCATGCACTACCGGCCCCTTGTGTCGCCTCTGGTCCGGCGAACGGTGTGCGTGGTCACGCGGCGCGGACGCCGTCATTCCCCCGTCGTCGAGTTCTTCGTGAATGTCTGCAAGAACCTCGACCGGAACCAGGGCAAATAGCCTGGCGGGACAGGATTTCCGCTGAAACCTGACGCAACGGGCGCTGCATCAAGCCCGCCTCAAAACGCCTCGGGCCGCGCCTCGCGCGCCATGTGGTCCAGCACGGCATTGACGAATTTTGCTTCCTTTCCGTCGGGAAAGAACGCGCGGGCGACGTCGACGAATTCGGTGATGACCACCTTGGGCGGTGTCGCGCCCGCGATCATCTCGGCCCCCGCCGCGCGGAACAGCGCGCGCAGCGTCGGGTCGATGCGGTCGATCGGCCACTTCGCCACCAGCGCGCGGTCGGTCATCTGGTCGATCTTGGCCTGACTTTCCACCGCGCCCTCCAGAAGGGCGCGAAACAGCACCGGGTCACCCTCGGCCATTTCTTCGCCGTCATATTCGGCGCCGAACCGGTAGGTCTCGAACTCGACCCGCACCACGTCGAGCGATTGCTTGGACTGCTCCATCTGGAACAGCGCCTGCACGGCGTAAAGCCGCGCGGCGGATTTCATCTGCCGCTTCTCGTCGCGCGTCGGGCCCTTGGGTTTCGCGTCGGTCATACGCTACCCGATCCGTCCGCAATGTCGAACCCGCCGCTGGCGCGAAAGCCGATGCCGCCCCTCGGCTTGCCGAACCGCCGCGTCAGCGCGATCAGGTGCAGCGCCGCCTCGGCAGCACCTCCGGCGGTGTTGAGCCGCGCCCCGTCGGCCCGCTCCTCCGCCTGTTCGCGGGTTTCCACGGTGATGATGCCATTGCCGATGCACAGGCCCTGCATGCCCAGCAGCGTCAGCGCGCGGCTGCTCTCGTTGACCACCACGTCATAATGCGAGGTCGCCCCCCGGATCACGCAGCCCAGCGCCACGTAGCCGTCGAAGTTGCTCAGGCGGTGCGCGATGCCGATGGCGGTCGGCACCTCCAGCGATCCCGGCACCTCGATCACCTCATGCGCCACCCCCGCGCGGTCCAGAACGGCGACAGCCGCCGCAACCTGCGCCTGCGAAATCGCGGTGTAATAGGGCGCGATCACGATGGCCACCTTTACCGGCTTGTCGAAAGACGGCAGGCCAAGGTCGTTGTCAGAATGTCCGGCCATCAGCCAAGCTCCGATATCTTGCGGGTGCCCACGATGGACAGGCCATAGGCCTCAAGGCCCACCACCTTGGGCTTGGGCGAATTGCTGAGCAATATCAGGTCGCTCAGGCCCAGCGACGACAGGATCTGCGCGCCAAGGCCGTATTGGCGCAGCGTCTGGGGACTGACTTCGTCGCCCACCACCAGCTTCATGGTCAGATCCCGCAGCAACACCAGAACGCCGCGCCCCTCCTCGGCGATCAGGCGCATCGCATCGCCGAATTCGCCCGCGCGGCCCTTGGGGCCGACACCCACCACATCCAGCAGCGGGTCCATCGAATGCATCCGCACCAGCACCGGGGCATCGCCGGTGATGTCGCCCTTGATCAGGACGATATGCTCGGCGCCCTGCGTCTCGTCGGTATAGATCCGCATCGTCCACTCACCGCCGAATTCCGAGGTGATGACTTCCTCCTGCCGCACCCGCACAAGGTTGTCGTGGCGGCGCCGGTAGGAAATCAGATCGCTGATCGTGCCGATCTTGAGGTTGTGGCGCTGCGCGAAGGCGACCAGATCGGGCAGCCTTGCCATCGATCCGTCGTCGTTCATGATCTCGCAGATCACGCCCGCCGGATTGAGCCCCGCAAGACGGCTGATATCGACGGCCGCCTCGGTATGGCCGGCGCGGACCAGCACGCCACCATCGCGTGCGCGGAGCGGAAACACATGCCCCGGCGTCGCGATATCCTGCGCGCCCTTGCCGGCGTCGATCGCCACTGCAACGGTGCGCGCCCGGTCATGGGCGCTGATCCCGGTGCTGACACCCTCGCGCGCCTCGATCGACACGGTGAACGCGGTTTCGTGGCGCGAGGAGTTGTTGGTCGACATCAGGTGCAGCCCCAACGCGTCGATCCGCGCCCCCGGCAGGGCCAGACAGATCAGCCCGCGCCCGTGGGTCGCCATGAAGTTGATCGCCTCCGGCGTCGCCATCTGCGCCGGGATCACCAGATCGCCCTCGTTCTCGCGGTCCTCGTGATCGACAAGGATGAACATCCGGCCGCTGCGCGCGTCCTCCAGAATCTCGTCCACCGACGAGATCGCGTCGGACCAGTCCCGTTCTACCGGGCCGGGGTTTTCGAAGGTTTGGGTCATCGGCAGGCGTCCCTCTCGCGCGGCGTTGTCGAACACGGCAGATAAGCCAACGCTTGGCCATTGGCCAGCCCGAGCGATGGGCCAATCGCGCCGGTGAACAGCACCTGCGGCGATTGGCCGGGGGCGTCAAGTGGCGAAGCCCTGCTGCGTCAGCTGGCCAAACCCGAGTGCGTCAGCTGGCCAAACTCGAGTGCGTCAGCTGGCCAAACTCGAGTGCGTCAGCTGGCGAACATCACCTCGCGCGCGATCATGCCGCCGAAATCACCCGCACCGCACCATTCGCGCTCCAGCGCCGTGGCATGGACCACGATCAGGCTGTCGGGGCGCACGCGGCCCTCTTGCGCCAACCGGAGCAGCCCGTCGCGCATCTGCCGCCACGTGGCGTCAAGGCCCGGCGCGCGGCCCACCGCCTCCAGCCCGCCGCCCTGCATCACGGCCAGCGGGTCGAGCGGCAGATGCACAGCGAGGAGCCGCCGCGCCTCGCCCTGCAACGCCTCAAGGCGCACGCGGGACGCCACCGGGATGACGCCCCGCCCGCGCATGTCAAGCGCGTTGTCCGAGAACAGGAAGCCCACGATGTCGCGCCCGCTGACCGCGCGGATGGTGGCATAGGTCTTGTAGGGCAGCCCCAGCCGCTGCGCCCGCTTCACCCGCAGGCGCACCACCTCGAGCGGCAAGGTCGGCAACAACGCCTCGCGCGCCTTGGTCCAGGCGACCTTGCGGAACCCCTGTCCCGGCTCAAGACTTGGTCCGCGATTATGCCCGATACCCGCCATCACTCATCCTCTCTCCACGCCACGCCCGCCATCCACGCCACACCGGCGCGCTTCCGTCATCGCTCCAGCCTCGCCCGAAAACCCGCCCGCGCCAAGCCCCGGCGCGCGCCAACCATGCCCGACCTCCGGATCGCGCCGACACTCCCCCAAGCGAAAGACCCATTGGCCGCCCGGTCGCCCATGCGCCGCAGATCGACGCAGCGCTGGCCGCCCTCCTGTTCGATGGACCCCACCACCCGAGGTTTCACCAACCGCGCCCCTGTTTCATCTTGGTAAAAAATCTCAAACTCCAACGCCAGTCCCACGCGACCACGTCAAACAGGCCCGCCTTGAACCGGCCCCCATCAAACGAGCTGCCATCAAACCGGCCCCCATCAAACCGGCCCCGCCGCACGGGCACCCGCCACACGGGCCCCCGCCCCGAGGGTCCAACCTCAGCACGTCATCCCTTCCACTCCGCCAGCCGCGCCACATAGCGCGCCAGCGTGTCGATCTCCATGTTCACCCCATCGCCCACCTTCGACGCGCCCCACGTGGTCACCGCCTTGGTGTGCGGGATGATGTTGACGCCGAACTCGGACCCGTTCACCTCGTTCACCGTCAGCGACGTGCCGTTCAATGCGACCGAGCCCTTTGGCGCCACGAACCGTGCCAACCCGTCCGGCGCGCGGAACGTGAACCGGGTCGAGGCGCCCTCGTCCACCATCGCCACGATCTCGGCCACGCCGTCGACATGGCCCGAGACGATATGGCCGCCCAACTCGTCGCCCACCTTCAGCGCCCGCTCGAGGTTCAGCCGCGCCCCCATGGCCCAGCCGCCGACAGTGGTTTTCGACACCGTCTCGGCCGAGATATCGACGTCGAACCAGTCCGCGCCCATGCCCACGACCGTCAGGCACACGCCGTCACACGCGATGGAGGCGCCCAGATCGACGCCGCCCATGTCATAGCCGGTACCGATCCGCGCCCGCAGGTCGCCTTGACGCGCCAGTGCGCGGACCTCGCCCAGATCGGTGATGATGCCTGTGAACATATTGCGCGCCCTCCGCTTGGTTGCCCCGGTTCCTGCTTGCCCCCGGTTCCTGCTTTCCCCCGGTCTAGCGCGGCGGTGCCGATCCCGTCCAGTGGGCCCCAGATGTCACGCCGCCGCCGCAATTGCGCCCCGGCCGGGCCCAAGGCTTTTGCTCCTGTTAACAAAACCCGGATAGAACCGCGACAACCCTTTGGACCCCTCCCCCATGGCGCCCAGCCACGCCCATCGCAGCTTCCTGTTCCTGCAAGGCCCCCACGGGCCGTTCTTCCGACGTCTGTCGCAGATGCTGGCCCATGCGGGATGCAGCGTCTGGCGCGTGGGCTTCAACCGGGGCGATCAGGCGTTCTGGCCCGACCGTGCCACCTATATTCCGTTCACCGACGACGCCGAACTTTGGCCCGAGCGCCTCGCGCAACTGCTCGACGAGAAGGGCATCACCGATCTGGTGCTCTATGGCGATACCCGCCCGATCCATGCGCAGGCGATTGTCCATGCCAAGGCGCGCGGCATCACCGTGCATGTGTTCGAGGAGGGGTATCTGCGTCCCTACTGGATCACTTATGAACGCGGCGGGGCGAATGGCCATTCCCGGCTGATGGCCACCTCGGTGGCACAGATGCGCCGCGCGCTCCGGAACCTCGACCTTGATCTGCCCGATGCGCCCGCCCGCTGGGGCGACATGCGACAGCATGTGTTCTACGGAGCGGCCTACCATGGCTTCGTGCTGCTGGCGAACCGCGCCTATGCCTCGTTCCGGCCCCACCGCGCACTGACCGTGCGGCAGGAATTCCGCCTCTATCTGCGCCGCCTCGCCCTGATGCCGCTCCTCTGGCTTGACCGGGTGCAGGCAACATGGCGGATCAAGACCGGCGGCTTTCCCTATCATCTGGCGCTTCTGCAACTGGCCCACGACGCCAGCTTCCGCGACCATGGCCCGTTCGAGACGATGGCCGATTTCCTCGACGTGCTGATCGCGGGCTTTGCCGAAGGCGCGCCCGCGCACCACCATCTGGTGTTCAAGGCGCATCCGCTGGAGGATGGGCGCACCCCGATCCGGGCCGATATCCGGCGTCTGGCCGCCCGCTACGGCGTGTCCAACCGGGTGCACTACGTGCGCGGCGGCAAGCTGGCGCGGCTTCTGAACGATGCGCGCTCGGCCGTCACGGTGAACTCCACCGCCGCGCAACAGGCGCTCTGGCGCGGACTTCCGCTCAAGGCCTTCGGGCAGGCGGTCTACCTCAAGCCCGAATTCGTCTCGGACCAGCCGATGGGGGCGTTCTTCCAGAACCCGACGCGCCCCGACAGCCGCGCCTACCGCGATTACCGGCACTATCTGCTGGAGACGTCGCAGATCTCGGGCAGCTTCTATTCCAGCCGGGGACGGCGCCAATTGCTGCGTCAGGTCGTCGACATGATGCTGTCGCAAGAGGACCCCTATGATGCGCTCGATGCCGGCAGACCGGCACCAAGGCAACACTTGTCACTGGTGAAATGACCTAATTCCGGCCGGGGGGCTTCCCCGATCAGGTGTTTTTGGCTAACCTCCCTCAAAACGAGAATAAAAGACTTGAGGCAGTTCAGGCTAAAGGAGCCATCCCCGTGACATTAAGGGTTCCCCTTATCGCGCGCTTGGCCGTGCTGTGCACCTGTGTGGTGACGGTAACGGCCTGCGGTGTGCTTACCCGCGTTCTCCCGTCCGCAGGCCCGACGCGCGGCCAGATCTATGCCGGATCCGTCCAGCGGCAGGGCGACGCATTTGTGGTCGAGGTCAACCAGCGGGTCACGGCGGCCACGTCGCTGGTGCCGGCCTTGGGCTTTCCGCCCGCGCTGCTGAATGCAGGCACCTCCAACACCGACATCATCGCGCCCGGCGATACCGTGACGCTGACCGTGTTCGAAAACGTCACCGACGGCCTTCTCGCCGGCGAGGGCGGCACCGCCGCGCAGTTGAGCGAGTTGCAGGTCGACGCCGACGGCTTCATCTTCATTCCCTATGCGGGCCGCATCCGCGCCGCGGGCAACACGCCCGAGCAATTGCGCGAAGTCATCACCCGCAACCTCGACGAACAGACCCCCGATCCACAGGTCATCGTGGCCCGCGCCCCCGGCGACGGCGCCACGGTCGTGGTATCGGGCGATATCTCGACCGAGGGGATCTTTCCCATCGAACGCCCCACCCGAACCTTGTCGGGCATGTTGGCGGCGGCGGGTGGACCCTCGGTCGAGGACGAGATCACCCGCGTCACCGTGATCCGCGGCGGGCAGAGCGGCACGGTCTGGTATCAGGACATCTTCCGCGAGCCCTCCGTCGACATCGCGCTCCGCGCCGATGACCGCATCCTTGTCGAGGAAGACAGCCGCCGGTTCACCGCCCTTGGCGCCACCGGCGCGCAGACCGTGGTGCCATTCGAAAATCAGGTGATCTCGGCCATCGAAGCCATCGCCTCGGTCGGCGGTCTGAACCCCTCGCTCGCCGACCCCACCGGTGTGTTCATCCTGCGCAACGAGCCGGAGGAGCTGGCCCGACTGGTCCTTGGCCGCGATGATCTGACCGGCACCCAGCGGATGATCTACGTGCTGAACCTGACCGCCCCCACCGGCATGTTCGAAGCGCGGGATTTCGTGATCCGCGACGGCGATACCGTCTATGTCACCTCGGCACCGATCACTCAGTTCAACACCGCGATCGCGGCGCTGACCGGCACGCTGGGCTCGGCCGTTGCGGCGGGTGACGCGCTCAACGGCGGCACCAGCAATAACTGACCGATGGGGCAACCGGGCGCCAGCAATCCGGGGCCGCCAGGCACCCGGCGCCGCGCGTTCCACTTCAACGCGGGCTTTCTGACCAACGCCCGCGTGCGCCGCATCCTGACACTGGCTGGCCATGACCTGAAACTTGGCAAGCCGGGACGTGACGACGATGTTGTCGTCTGGGGCCATTCCCCCTACGCCCCGCGCGGCGAGGCGGTGGCTCATGCCACCGGGGCGCATCTGGTGCGGGTAGAGGATGCCTTCCTGCGCTCGCTCCGTCCCGGCCGGACGGGCGAGCCGCCGCTGGGGCTGGTCGTGGACCGCACGGGCATCTATTTCGACGCCACCGGCCCGTCCGATCTGGAAACGACGCTGGCCACCCATCCGCTGGATGACACGGCGCTGCTCAACCGCGCCCGCGATGCGATGGCGCGGATGGCTGAACATCACCTGTCGAAATATTCCGCCACCACCGAGTTCCATGCCCCCTGCGCTCCCGGCTTCGTGCTGCTGATCGACCAGACGCGCGGCGACGCCTCGATCCGGCTGGGGCAGGCCAATGCCGACAGCTTCGCCGAGGCGCTGGCCCATGCGCGCGAGGATCATCCCGATGCGCAGATCGTCATCAAGACCCATCCCGAAACGCAGGCCGGCCACCGGCCCGGCCATTTCGATCCGGCCACCCTGCCGCCCAATGTCATGCTCGATGACCGCCCCGTCAGCCTCTGGTCGCTCTTTGCCGAGGCGCGCGCAGTCTACACCGTCACCTCGCAGGCCGGGTTCGAGGCGATATTGGCGGGCCACCGGCCCGTCACCTTCGGCGTGCCGTTCTATGCCGGTTGGGGCCTGACCGATGACCGGCGGCCCATCCCCGCGCGCCGGCGCCGCGTCCTGACCCGCGCGCAACTGGCGGCGGCGGCCCTGATCCTCTACCCGACATGGCATGACCCCTACCGCGACCGGCTGGGAACGCTCGAGGATGTTCTCGGCGCGCTCGAGGCGCAGACGGGCGCTTTGCGCGGCAATGCGGGTGGCTGGGTCGCCGTCGGCATGCGCAGCTGGAAACGCGGGCATCTGCAGGCGTTCTTCGGAAGCGACAAGCCGATCAGCTTCACCGACGATGTCGCGGCGGCCGCCAGCGATGGCCGCCGCGTGATGGTCTGGGCCGGGCGCGAGACCGAGGCGTTGCGCGATGCCTGCCGCACCCAGGGCCGCCCCCTCAGCCTGGTCGAGGATGGGTTCCTGCGCTCGCGCGGGCTCGGTGCCGATCTGGTGCCGCCGCTGTCGCTGATCGTGGATCAGGGCGGCATCTATTACGATCCCACCCGCCCCAACCGGCTGGAGCGTCTGGTGGCCGAGGCGGCGGCCCTGCCGCCTGCGCGGCTGGACCGGGCGACGCGACTGATCGCCACCCTGCGCCGCGCGGGCGTCACGAAATACAACCTTGCCCGCGACACCGCCCTGCCCGACCTGCCGCAGGATCGCAAAATCATCGTCGTGCCGGGTCAGGTGGAGGATGACGCCTCGATCCGGCTCGGGGCGGGCGACGTGGATACCAACGAGGAGCTGTTGCGCACCGCCCGCCGCCTCTACCCGCAGGCCTGGCTGATCTACAAACCCCACCCCGATGTGGAGGCCGGGTTGCGCATCGGCCACCTGCCCGACACCGCCCGCGCGTTGGCCGATCACATCGCGGAAGAGACCGGGGCCGAGGCACTTCTGGCCATCGCCGACCGCGTCGTCACCATGACCTCGGCCATGGGGTTCGAGGCGCTGGTGCGCGGCATCCCCGTCACCACCCTCGGCGCGCCCTTCTACGCCGGCTGGGGCCTGACCACCGACCTTGGCCCGGTGCCGGAACGGCGCGTGGCACGGCCCGATCTGGCCGCGCTGGTCCACGCCGCGCTGATCGCCTATCCGCGCTATCTGGACCCCGTGACAGGCCTGCCCTGCCCGGTCGAAATAGCGGTGGAGCGGCTGATTTCGGGCGACGGCGTGGGGCGCAAACCGGGGCTGCGCGCCTTGGCCAAGCTGCAAGGATGGGTGGCCGGGCACAGCTGGATCTGGCGACGCTAGATTGTGAAATCCCAACCTACTTCCGGGTTACCCACAGGTTTATCCCCCGAAAATCCGGAACTATCCGACGTTGCCCGGTAACCGTTCCCATAGTCCAAGCGCATCCGGGCCGACCTGTTGCACGCCTTGCAACGCCCAGCGCGGCGCCTCCGACAACCGCGACAGACCCAGCGCGCCGACGGACGGCACACCCTCCGCGCCCAGCATCACGCCGCCGTTGAACACGGCCAGCCAGTCCACCAGATCGTCCTCCAGAAGGCTCGCCGCAAGCCCGCCGCCGCCTTCGCAAAACACCCGCGTCAGGCCCTCGTGTCCCAACGCCTGCAACGCCGCCGCAAGGTCCACCTGACCGCCGCCGATACTCGCCACCTCGATCAGCTTCGCGCCCGCATCCCGCCACGCGTCCCGCGCCGCGTCCGGCGCCTCGGCGCCGTGGATCAGCCACACCGGCACCTCGCCCGCCGTCCGCCCCAACACCGAGGTCACCGGCACATCCAGCCGCCGCGAGATCACCACCCGCACCGGCTGATGCGCGACGCCAAGGCCGCGCACCGTCAGCGCCGGATCGTCGGCGCGCGCGGTGCCCGCCCCCACCAGCACCGCATCGTGATCCGCCCGCATGCCGTGCACCAGCCGCCGCGCCTCCGGCCCGGTGATCCACTGGCTGTCGCCCGATGCCGTAGCGATCCGCCCGTCAAGCGACGTCGCCAGCTTCAGCGTCAGCATCGGCCGCCCCGCCCGCACCCGCGTGAAGAAGCCCATATGGGCCGCCTCGGCCTCCGCCGCCAAGACGCCCACCACAACCTCCACCCCGGCCTCCCGCAGGCGCGCGATGCCGCCGCCCGCGACACGAGGATCAGGGTCCTCGCAGGCCACCACAACCCGCGCGACGCCCGCCGCGATCAGGGCCTCGGAACACGGCCCGGTCTTGCCGTGATGATTGCAGGGCTCGAGCGAGACATAGGCGCAGGCGCCGCGCGCGGCCGCCCCCGCCTGCGCCAACGCCACAGTCTCGGCATGGGGCCTGCCGCCCGGCGCGGTCCAGCCGCGCCCGACGACGCGTCCCCCCACCACCACGACACAGCCCACGGCCGGGTTGGGCCAGACCCGCCCCAGCCCGCGCGCGCCCAGGCTCAGCGCCAGACGCATCCAGCGCGTGTCCAAGGGCACCTGCCCCGTCATGTCAGCTATCAGGTTCGTCGTTGACCGGGCGCAGTTCCAGCAGGAAATCCTCGAAATCGCCCGTCGCCTGGAAGTTCTTGTAAACGCTGGCAAATCGCACATATGCGACGGTATCGACGGCGGCCAGACGCTCCATCACGATCTCGCCGATGACCTTCGACTTGATGTCCGTTTCGCCCAGGCTCTCCAGCCGCCGCACCATGCCCGAGATCATCTGGTCGATGCGATCGGGGTCCACGGGCCGCTTCTGCAGCGCGATGCGGATCGAGCGTTCCAGCTTGTCGCGGTCGAAATCCTCGCGCTTGCCCGACGACTTGATGACCACAAGATCGCGCAGCTGCACCCGCTCGTAGGTGGTGAATCGGCCTGCGCAGGCAGGGCAGAAACGCCGCCGCCGGATCGCGACGTGATCCTCTGCCGGACGCGAGTCCTTCACCTGGGTATCTACATTTCCACAAAATGGGCAGCGCATGGCGGCCACCTCCTGTCCTATCGCGCTGGGAGGGTGCCTCGCCGCGCCTGCCTCGGTCCGTTGGGGCTTATGCCCGCTTATGCACAGTCACTATAGGCAGGCGGAAACTCCTTGTGTAGGCCCAATCCATCTGCACAGCATATAGCAACCCGCCACCTGTTGCCGGCAAGACATGCTGGCCCGACCAACCGCGCGCCGCCCCCGGACCAACCGCGCGCCGCCCCCGGCCCGACCACACGCACCCCCCGGGCCTGGCCCATGGGTGTCAGAGGCGCGACTGGCCGCGCGCCCGGCACCCCAGGCCATCGCGCTCCCACCGCATCGGGCGCGTAGCCAGGTGCCTCTCGTGCGAAGCATGAAAGCACAGATGGGGGTGACGAGGCTGGTGGGGTCTGGCGGGAGCACGTGCGAGCGCCAGCGAGGGGTACGTGCGGATGGATGCTCGGCATCCCCATCTGCGGTGGAGCGCGACGGTGACCGATCGGTGGGTCGAGTGCTACTCGACGCGCACGCGCACCGCGTAGAGCTCAGGGAAGAAGGTGAGGTCGAGGGCCCGGCGCAGGAAGTCGACGCCGCTGGAGCCGCCGGTGCCCTGCTTGTGGCCGATGGTGCGCGAGACCACCTGCAGGTGCCGGAACCGCCACTGCTGGAACAGGTCCTCGATGTCGACGAGCTCCTCGCAGGTCTCGTAGACGCCCCAGTGCTCGGCCGGGGCGGCGTAGACC
>JBBQHZ010000104.1:0-13945 GCA_038324445.1 Rhodobacterales bacterium
TAGGCCACGAAGGCGGCCTGCCCGGTGAACAGATCGACCAGCAGCGTGGGCGCGTCGGCGAAGTAGAACACCCAAGCCCCGCCGGTGCCGAGCGCGATCAGCAGCCAGACGATCCATTTGGTGACGCGCAGGCGCATCTTGTGGAAATCCCATTTGGCGTTCCACAGGCGCAGGCGGGCGTTGCGGTCACCCTCAATCCAGCGCTCGACCGTGTAGAACAGGTCGGTCCAGACGGTTTGCGGGCAGGTATAGCCGCACCAGACCCGGCCAAGCGCCGAGGTAAACAGGAACAGGCCAAGGCCTGCCATGATGAGAAGGCCCGCGACGAAGTAGAATTCGTGGGGCCAGATCTCGATCCAGAAGAAGAAGAAACGGCGGTTGGCCATGTCCACCAGCACCGCCTGATCGGGCATTGAGGGGCCACGGTTCCAGCGGATCCAGGGCGTCAGGTAATAGATCCCCAACGTCACGATCATGATGACCCATTTCAGGTTCCGGAACTTGCCCTTGACCCGTCTGGGAAAGATTGGCTCCTGCGCGGCGTAAAGGGGTGGCGGCGTGTCGACAGAGGACATGGCAAGGGTATCCTGGGGATTCGGTTTCTGTTCGCCTCTCCGAAGTAGGTCGGGCGGGACGTCCCCGCCTTGACGTGGATCAAGCTTGTGCCTGCAAACGCAAAAGGCGCCCGATGGACGGGCGCCTTTGGTGTCGTGTGAAACGGGGACGGGTCAGACGTTGCTGGGAACTGCCGAGTCGGCGGGGATCAGGCCGCGCGTGATGGCCTCGTCCCGGGCGATCCAAAACTCGTCGTGATAGGTGTCGTAGGGATGGCCGGTGTTGGGGGTGTTGGCGAATTGCGCCATGTTGTTGTAGTGATCGAGCAGTTGCTGATCGGCAAAGCCCGTCATCCAGCTTGAATAGCTGTCATAGATGCCGGGATTGCGGGCATCCCACTGCTGGGTGGCAAAGGGCGTGGAGGCCACGGTGGGGGAAAAGCCGACTTCCACGGCTGCCAGATCGGTCGAGATATCCCCGGACAGATCCTCGACGCCGCCCGACACAACCGCCATGGCGGCGAGGCCGAGGCCGACGAGCGCTGCGGTCAGCACCACCCAGTCGACGGTAACTGCGCCATCTTCGGCGCGGAAGAAATGAGCTGTGGAAGAGCGAAGGGCGTACATCTTGGATCATCTCCGGGGCAAAGGGTGTGAAGCGTTGCCTGCTAGATGACGGCCAAGTGGGGCTTTAATTTGAATCAATAATGGCGGACCTCGTGAATGTTCACGTCTTTTACGGGCCGCGCCTACCTGAAAAAAGGCGCACCAGCCCCCTGTCGGAGCGCGAACAGGATGGGGGGCTGGTGCTGCACCGACGGCGGTTGAGACCGTTGGTGTTTGGGATCTGCGAGGCTATTCGCCGCCGCCGAGGCTGTGGACATAGATCGCCGCGGCGCGGATCTCGGCCTCGGACAGGCGGCCGGACCATGACGGCATGACGCCAAAGCGCGCGAAGCGGACGGTGTATTCGATCGCCTCCGGACTGCCGCCATAGAGCCAGATGCGGTCGGTCAGGTTCGGCGCGCCCAGCGTGCGGTCGCCCATGGCGTTTTCACCATGGCAGGCAGAGCAGTTGTCGAGGAAAACCGTCGCACCCGCCGAAGCCAGTGCCGCGTCCGCCTCCTGCCCCGAAACGGAGAGGACGTGGTTGACCACCTGCGCCACCTCTTCATCGGTGAGGATGTCGCCAAAGGCGGTCATCTGCGACCAGCGCGCGTCGGGGTCATCCGCGTTCCGGATGCCGTGGGCGATGGTGGTGTGGATGTCGTCCACGGAGCCGCCCCAGAGCCAGTCATCGTCCAGCAGGTTCGGATAGCCGGACGCCTGAACCCCGGCCGCGCCGCGTCCGTGGCATTGCGAACAGAAATTCGCGAAGGTCGAGGCGCCGCCCTGAATGGCGTAGTTGTAGAGGTCCGGCATCGCCTCACGCGTCACGTCGGCCAGCGCCACCTCGGTTATCTGGGTGCGGAGATCGGCGTTGAGGGCATCGAAACGCTCGATATCCTCGGCCACCTCGGCGCGGGTGGAATAGCCCAGAACCCCCGCCGTCGCCCCCGACAGCAACGGCCATGCGGGATACATCACCGTATAGGCGATGGCCCAGACGATGGTGGCGTAGAAGGTCCACAGCCACCAGCGCGGCAAGGGGTTGTTGAATTCCTGGATGCCGTCCCAGCTGTGCCCGGTGGTTTCGGGATCGCCGTCCTGAAGTTTTGGCGGATGCTGGTTGGAATGCTTGTGATCGGTCATCGGCGGGGCTCCTTCGACGGGGCATCGGGCGCGGGGCGGTCATCGTGGCGAAACGGAATATCGGCGCTGTCGCGGTGGACGCGACCGGACCCCGGCCGGAAGGCAAAGAAAATGAAGCCTGCGAAGCTGAGCACCAGAAAGAGGGTGCCGAAACTGCCGGCAAGTTCGCGCAGGAAGGTATAGTCATGCATGGCCATCACCTGCTTTCGTCGGGCGTGAAGGTCGAGAAATCGACCAGCGTGCCCAGCATCTGGAGATAGGCGATCAGGGCATCGAGTTCGGTCAGTTCGGGCTGCCCGTCGAAGTTGCGCTGCTGCGCACCGGGGTAGCGTTCCAGCACGCCGCCGTCGCCGAATTCGATCGCCTGCTCGACGAAATCGAGTTGGGCGTTTTCCAGCATCTCCTCGGTGTAGGGCACGCCGACAAAGGCGTGCGTCGACAGGAGGTTGCCCACCCTCTCGCCGGTCAGGACGACGTCGGCAAGGAAGGCGTAGGAGGGCATGATGGATTCGGGCACCACGGCCTGCGGATCAAGCAGGTGGTCATGGTGCCACGCGTCGGAATAGCGCCCGCCGACGCGCGCCAGATCCGGCCCGGTGCGTTTGGAGCCCCATTGGAACGGATGGTCATACTGGCTTTCGGCGGCCAGGCTGTAGTGGCCATAGCGTTCGACCTCGTCCCGCATCGGGCGGATCATCTGGCTGTGGCAGAGGTAGCACCCCTCGCGGATGTAGATTTCCCGCCCGGTCAGTTCCAGCGGGGAGTAGGGGCGCATGCCTTCGACATCCTCGATGGTATTCTCCAGGTAGAACAGGGGCGCCACCTCGACGATGCCGCCGATGGTGACGACCACGAAGCTGAGCGCCAGAAGGAGCGTCGCGTTGGTTTCGATCTTCTTGTGTTTGTCCAGAAATGCCATGTTGCAGACCCTCCTTATTCAGCGGGGACAGCGGAATTGGTATCGGCCACGGCCTCACCACTTCGCACGGTCATCCACAGGTTCCAGGCCATGATCAGCGCGCCGGCCAGATACATGACCCCGCCCAATCCACGCACCACATACATCGGGAATTTCGCGGCCACGGTGTCGGCGAAGGAGTTCACGAGGAAGCCCTGCGCATCGACTTCGCGCCACATCAGGCCCTCCATGATCCCGGTCACCCACATCGACGACGCGTAGAGAACGATGCCGATGGTCGCCAACCAGAAGTGCCAGCTGACGGCGCGCACCGAGAAGAGCTGCCGCTTGTTCCACAGTTTGGGAAACAGGTAGTAGAGCATCCCGAAGGTGATCATCCCGTTCCAGCCCAAGGCGCCGGAATGGACGTGGCCGATGGTCCAGTCGGTATAGTGCGACAGCGGGTTGACCGCGCGGATCGACATCATCGGGCCTTCGAAGGTCGACATGCCGTAGAAGGCGAGCGAGGTCACCATCATCCGCAGGATCGGATCGGTGCGCAGCTTGTCCCACGCCCCTTGCAGGGTCATCAGGCCGTTGATCATGCCGCCCCAGCTGGGCATCCACAGCACGATGGAGAACACCATGCCAAGGGTCGAGGCCCAGTCCGGCAAGGCGGTGTAGTGCAGGTGGTGGGGACCGGCCCAGATATAGAGGAAGATCAGCGCCCAGAAGTGGATGATCGAGAGCTTGTAGGAAAAGATCGGGCGGCCCGCCTGCTTGGGCACGAAGTAGTACATCATCCCAAGGAAGCCCGCGGTCAGGAAGAAGCCCACCGCGTTGTGGCCATACCACCATTGCGTCATGGCGTTCTGCACGCCGCTGAACACCTGCACGGAACGCGAGCCGAAGAAGCTGACCGGCACCGCAAGGTTGTTGACCACATGCAGCATCGCGACGGTCACGATGAAGGACAGCAGGAACCAGTTGGCGACGTAGATATGCGGCTCTTTTCGCTTGAGCAGCGTGCCGAGATAGACCAGCAGGAAGGCGACCCAGACGATCGTCAGCCAGATATCCACATACCATTCCGGCTCGGCGTATTCCTGGCTTTGGGTGGCGCCCATGAGGTAGCCGGTGGCAGCCAGCACGATGAACAGCTGATAGCCCCAGAACACGAACCACGACAGGTTTCCGCCCCACATCCGCACGGCGCTTGTCCGCTGCACGATGTAGAAGGACGCGGCGATCAGGGCGTTGCCGCCGAACGCGAAGATGACGGCTGAGGTATGGAGCGGGCGCAGGCGACCGAAATTGCCATAGGGTTGCGCCCAGTCAAAGTTCAGCTGCGGGAAGGCCAGCTGGAATGCGATGAAGACCCCCACCAGAAACCCGGTGCAGCCCCAGAACACCGTGGCGATCGCGGCGGCCTTGACCGGGCCGTCCATGTATTCGCCGGTCGGCACGGCCAGTTTCGGCTCTCCAGTGCGGCGCAGTTGCCACAGGAAGACACCGCCTGCCACCAGCATGATCAGGATTGCGTGCACCTTGTAGGCGAGATCCAGCCCGTAATTGGCGGCTATCGCGGCGCAGAGCGTGATCAGGCCAAGGATCGGCAGCTTCAAATAATCAAGCATCGATCGTCCCTTCGTCATGCTTCGGCTGGATACCGGAAGGCGTCCCCAGAATCGTCCGAAGCTGTTCCATCTGCCCCTTGATCGCGGATTGCCGCAGGCGCGGCCTTGATCTGGGTCAAGAAGGGGACACGATCTGCTTGAGGCAGATCGAGGGAGATGGGAAATCATCGAGGGGTCGGCGAAATTGGCGCGTGCGCCGTCAGGACGGGCGGCACGGCCGAGCGATCGGGGGCAATCAGGCCAGAACGCCGCCGTCGGCGTCGTCGCCCGTCTCGTCCAGAAGGCGTTTGCAATCGGGCACGACGATGCGGCGCTTGTCGGCCAGCACGATGACGCCATCGCGCTTGAGGGCCGACATCTGGCGGCTGACGGTTTCCAGCGTCAGGCCAAGGTAATCGGCCATCGCCTCGCGGGTCAGGGGAAGGTCGAAGGTGATGCTGGTCCCGCCCGCTTTCCCATCGGTCAGCGTTTCGCGCCGCGCGAGGATGAAGAGGAAACTTGCGATCTTCTCGCGCGCGGTCTTGCGCCCCAGAATCAGCATCCATTCGCGCGAGGCATCCAGTTCGTCCAGCGTCATCTCCAGCAGACGCTGGCCGATATGGGGGGTGGCCATCAGCAGATCGCGGAACGGCTTGCGGCGGAAACAGCACAGGGTCACGTCGGTGATGGCGGTCACGTCATAGGCCACATGGCTCCGGTCGGGGCGACCGATGAAGTCGGACCCCAGCAACAGCCCCACCATCTGCCGCCGCCCATCCTCCATCGTCTGGGTCAGCGTCGCCACGCCTGCCACCACGGAGGCGACGAAATCCATCGGATCGCCCGCCCAGATGATAACCTCGCCCGCGCTGAATTTCCGGTAGAACTTGATGGCTTCCAGTTGCTGCAACTCGTCATCATCACAGCGCGCGCAGACGGCGCGGTGACGGATCGGGCAGTCGCTGCAATCGCCTGTCCGAAAGGATGGCGCGCTCGGGTTCATGCTCATGGTGTGGCTCCTGTCAGCGCGACCCCCGACATGAATTTTGATCCAAGTCAAGGAAGCGGGCCCACTATTGCCTTAACTTAATCACATGGACACACATTCACAACTGCAGCGCTTTGGTCTTTTTGACGCAAACGTGCCCCGCTACACCTCTTACCCGCCTGCGACACAGTTTGCGGGCGGTGTCACGCCGGAAACCTACCGCGGATGGGTGCGGGAAATTCCCGAGAATGCGCGCGTGTCGGTGTACCTGCATGTGCCGTTCTGCCGGCATCTGTGCTGGTTCTGCGCCTGTCGCACACAGGGCACCTCCACCCTGGCCCCGGTGACAGCCTATGTCGACACGCTGATCGCCGAGATTGCCACCCTGCGCGCCGAATTGCCGCCAGGCGTGTCGGCCAGCCGCATCCATTGGGGCGGCGGCACGCCGACGCTGTTGCCGCCCGAAGATATCGCGCGACTGGCCGAAGCGTTGCGGGCGGCGTTCGCACCGACGCGCGACACCGAGATTTCGGTGGAGATCGACCCCAACGAGATCGACGCGCCGCGACTGGATGCGCTGGCCGAGATGGGGATGACGCGCGCTTCCATCGGGGTGCAGGATTTCGACCCGGAGATCCAGAAGATCATCGGGCGCGAGCAGAGCTACGAGGTGACGCGCGCCGCGGTCGAGGGGTTGCGGGCGCGGGGCATCACCTCGCTGAACACCGACCTGCTCTACGGTCTGCCGTTGCAGACCCGGACGCGGATTGCCGCCTCGCTGCAGATGCTGCTGTCGCTGAACCCCGACCGGATCGCGCTCTACGGCTATGCCCATGTGCCGTGGATGGCCAAGCGTCAGGTGCTGATCCCGACCGATGTCCTGCCGTCAGCCGAAGTGCGCCTGCGCCTGTTCGAGACGGCGCAGAAAGTGTTGTGCAGCGACGGCTATGACCAGATCGGCATCGACCACTTCGCGCTGCCCGGCGACAGCCTGGCGATTGCCGCGCGGCAAGGCCGCTTGCGGCGGAACTTTCAGGGCTATGTCGATGATACCAGCGAGGTGCTGATCGGCCTTGGTGCATCGGCCATATCGCGGCTGCCGCAGGGCTATGCACAGAACGTCAGCAGCACGGCGGAATACCAGAGGGCCGTGCGGGCGGGGGAACTGGCGACGGCGCGGGGCCATGCCTTCCGTGGCGAGGACCGACTGCGCGCCCGCATGATCGAGATGCTGATGTGCGATTTCCGCATCGATACCGAAACGTTGCTGGCCGAGGGGCTGGGGCCGGAAGCGCGGATTGTCGCTTTGTTGGACGGGGTGGCGCAGCATTTCGACGGGCAGGTGCGCCGGAGGTCCGACGGCCTGGCCATCTTGCCTGCGGCGCATCCCCTTGCGCGCATGATCGCGCGCCGGATCGATGCCTATGAAAGCAAGTCAGCCGGGCATTCTTCGGCGATCTGAGCCCGACGATCCGAGATCGCCCGGCGGTCGCGTCAGGCAGCACTGCCCTTCAGATCGGCGAAGGCCGCGTGCATCAGCTCGCGGGTATAGTCGGTCTGCGGATTGTCGAAGAGGGCCTGCGTCTCGCCCGCCTCCACCACGTCGCCCTGACGCATCACCATGACCTTGTGGCTAAGCGCGCGCACCACCCGCAGATCGTGCGAAATGAACAGATAGGCCAGCTTGTGATCGGCCTGAAGCCGTCGCAGCAACTCGACGATCTGGACCTGCACCGTCATGTCGAGCGCGCTTGTCGGCTCGTCCAGCACCACCAGTTTCGGACGCAGGATCATGGCGCGGGCGATGGCGATTCGCTGCCGTTGCCCGCCCGAGAATTCGTGCGGGTAGCGGTCGAGCATGGTCGCCTCAAGCCCGACCTCTTCAAGGATCTCGGTCACGCGGCGGCGACGCTCGGCCTTGTCGACGCCCTGCACCTGCAGGCCTTCGGCCACGATCTGTTCCACCGTCATCCGGGGCGAGAGCGAGCCGAACGGGTCCTGGAACACGATCTGCAATTCGCGCCGGACGGTCCGCAAATCGGATTGGGGGACGTTGGACAGGTCGCGGCCCAGAAACACGATCGGCCCTTCGGACCGGATCAGGCGCAAGATCGCCAGCGCCAGCGTCGTCTTGCCGGAACCACTTTCGCCCACCACGCCCAATGTCTCGCCCTGGCGGAGCGTGATCGTCGCGGCGTTGACCGCCTTCACATAGCCCACGGTGCGCCGCAACAGCCCGCGCTGGATCGGGAACCAGATGCGAAGATCCTTGGTATCGAGGATTTTCGGCGCGCGGTCGGGCACGGGCGCGGGGCGGCCGGACGGCTCTGCCGCCAGCAGTTTCCGGGTGTAGGGATGTTGCGGATTGGCGAAGATGTCGGAGGTGACGCCCTGCTCGACGATCTCGCCACCCTGCATGACGCAGACGCGGTCGGCGATGCGGCGCACGATGCCCAGATCATGGGTGATGAAGAGAAGGCTCATGCCTTCCTGCCGCTTGAGGTCAGCCAGCAGCGCGAGGATCTGCGCCTGAATGGTGACGTCCAGCGCCGTTGTCGGCTCGTCCGCGATCAGGAGATCGGGCCCGTTGGCCAGCGCCATGGCGATCATCACGCGCTGGCGCTGGCCACCGGAAAGCTGGTGCGGATAGGCATCCAGCCGGGTTTCAGGGTCGCGGATGCCAACCTTGGTCAGCAATTCGATGATCCGCGCCCGCGCCGCCTGCCCGCTGAGGCCCTGATGCAGGGCAAGGCTTTCGGCGATCTGGCGTTCGAGCGTGTGGAGCGGGTTGAGCGAGGTCATCGGCTCCTGAAAGATGAAGCTGATGTCGTTGCCCCGCACCCGGCGCAGATCTTTCTCGGAGGCGCCGATCATTTCGGTGCCGTTGTAGATGACCGACCCGCCAAGAATGGCCGAGGGCGGCAGCAGCGACACGGCCGACAGCGCCGTGACGGATTTGCCCGAGCCGGACTCGCCCACCAGGGCGACGGTTTCCCCCTTGCCGACATGAAACGACACACCCCGCACCGCATGGACCTTGCGGCCATCCTGCGAGAAATCGACGGAGAGGTTCCTGACGTCCAGAACAGTTTTCATCGGGTCAGACCGGGGGAGCGCAGGGTCATGCGAATGTCTTTCTCGGATCGAACGCATCGCGGACGCCCTCGAAGATGAACACCAGAAGCGACAGCATGATGGCGAAGGTGAAGAACGCGGTGAAGCCCAGCCACGGCGCTTGCAGGTTGTTCTTGGCCTGCAGCGTCATCTCGCCGAGCGACGGCAGATGCGACGGCAAGCCGTAGCCGAGGAAATCGAGCGAGGCCTGCGCGCCGATGGTGCCCGTCACGATGAAGGGCAGGAAAGTCAGCGTGGCGACCATCGCGTTGGGCAGGACATGGCGATACATGATGGTGAAGTTGCCGACACCGAGCGCGCGCGCGGCGCGGACATATTCGAAGTTGCGCGCCCGCAGGAATTCGGCCCGGACCACGCCGGTCAGGCCCATCCAGCCGAAGAACACCAGAAGGCCGATCATCAGCATCGGCGTCATCGGGACGACGGCGGCAACGATGATGATGACGAACAGGCTTGGCGTGGCGTTCCAGACCTCGATCACGCGCTGCCAGAACAGGTCCACCCAGCCGCCGAAATAGCCCTGGATCGCCCCCATGAAGATGCCGATGACCGAGGTCAAGATGGTGACGATGAAGGCAAGGCTGACCGACAGGCGGAAGCCGTAGACCGCGCGGGCCAGCAGGTCGCGCGAGGTGTCGTCGGTGCCAAGCCAGTTGGTGCCGCGGATGTCGGACGGAAGCAGCCCGAAACGATACTCGATCACTGGCGCGCCACGCTCGTCAAGGATGACCTGCCCGGCGTCGTCCGTCGCCTCCACCGGCCAGTAGCCGATGATGTTGGGGGGGGCAGGCGCCACGCCGGGGCGATCCACGATGGAAGAACTGTGGTGGGGAATAGGCGCCCATAGGATCCAGCCCTCGTCCACGTCCGAACCGGCGAACTGGCCGGTTTCCTCGACCTCGGCGATGACCTCTTCCGGGATGTCCCAGCAATCCTCCAGCCCGCCCGTGATGATCAGGCACTGCACTTCAATATCGTGGTAGACGGCCTCGGTCCGGAAATCGCCGCCGAATTCCGTCTCGGGGTAGAAGGTGAAGATCGGCGTGTAGTAATTACCCTGGCTGCGGACCAGCAGCGGGCGGTCATTGGCGAGGAACGGCGCCATCAGGCTGAGGCCGTAGAGCACCGCGAAGATCCACAGCGACCGGTAGGCGCGGCGATTGGCGCGGAAATTGCGCCAGCGGCGCTGGTTCAGGGGCGAGAGCCACGGCTTTTTCGCCCGCGGCATATCGCGCCCGCGCCCGTCGCGGAGGGGCGGCATCGGATCGTCCTTGGGACGGGGCGTGTCGGAGCGAAGGGCCATGTCTGCCTCAGCCTTCCCGCGTCTCGAAGTCGATGCGCGGGTCGATCAAGACATACATCAGGTCCGACAGGATGCCGACCGCCAGACCCATCAGACCAAAGACATAGAGCGTGCCGAAGATCACCGGGTAATCGCGGCTGACCGCCGCCTCGAAGCCCAGCCGACCGAGGCCGTCGAGCGAGAAGATCGTCTCGATGATCAACGACCCGCCGAAGAAAACGCCGACGAATACCGCCGGGAAGCCCGCGATGACGATCAGCATGGCGTTGCGGAAGACGTGACCGTAAAGCACCCGCCTCTCGGTCAGCCCCTTGGCTTTCGCCGTCATCACGTATTGCTTCTTGATCTCTTCAAGGAAGCTGTTCTTGGTCAGCAGCGTCAGCGTGGCGAAGGCCGAGATGGTGGAGGCCAGAACCGGCAACGTGATGTGCCAGAAGTAATCGCCGATCTGCTGGATGAAGGTCATGTCCTCGAACCCGTCCGACGTCAGGCCGCGCAGGGGGAAGATCTGGAAGTAGCGGCCACCTGCGAACAGCACCAGCAGCATGATGGCGAAGAGGAATCCCGGGATCGCATAGGCCACGATGATGATGCCCGAGGTCACGCTGTCGAAGGTGGAGCCGTCGCGCACCGCCTTGCGGATGCCCAGAGGGATGGAAATCATGTAGGCGATGATCGTTGACCACAGGCCCAGCGTGATCGACACTGGCAGCTTTTCCTTGACCAGTTCCAGCACCCCGATGGAGCGGAAGTAGCTTTGCCCGAAATCGAAGCGCAGATAGTCGCGCATCATCAGACCGAAGCGTTCCCATACCGGGATATCCTCGGCCACACATTCCTCGGCATCCAGATCCGGCACGCCGGTGAAACCTTCTGCGCAGACGATGCGGGCGAAGTTGAATTCGATCCGCAAACTCTCAAGAAATTGCGGCGGCAGGCCGCGCGCCCCTTGATAGCCGGTCTCCAGATCGTTGCCGCCGATCACCTCGGACCCGCCGCCGGAGATGCCGGCAAACACATCGCCCTCGCCCTCTAGCTGCGCCAGCACCTGGTCGATCGGGCCGCCCGGCACCAGCTGGGTCAACATGAAGTTGACCAGCATGACGCCGAGCAATGTCGGGATCACCAGCAGCAGTCGCCTGAGGATATACGCGCCCATATCGGGTCAGAACGCACCCTGTGCGCGCAGGGCCGCCTCGGCCTCGGCGTCGATCCACCAGAAGTCGAGGTAACCCAGCGAATAGGGCGGCAAGGTTTCCGGGTAGCGATACATGTCGTAATAGGCGACCCAGTGGCTGTTGTTGAACCATTGGCCGACGCGGATCACGTGGTCGCGCAGCACGCGGTCAAGCGCCATGACGGCAACGTCCAGCTCTTCGCGGGTTTCCGAATTCACCACCACCTCGATCAGGGCATCGACACCGGGATCGGCCAGTCCGGGCACGTTGAACAGGCTTTCCTCGGCCCCGATCGAGCCGAAATACTGCCGCAGGCCGGAACCGGGTTCGTAATCCATCGGGAAATGGTCGGTGATCAGATCGAAATCGCCGTCGCGCTGGCGCTGCTGCAGCTGGGCGTCATCGACGCGGTTGAGGCTGGCATTGACGCCGATGGCGCGCAGGTTTTCCACGTAGGGGTTGATGATCCGCTCGAAGAGGGTGCTGGAATTGAGGAATTCGACGTCGAGCGTTTCCCCCGCCGCGTTGCGCAGCAGGCCATCGGCGCCGGGGGTCCATCCGGCCTCTTCCAGCAGGGCCGTGGCGCGGCGCGACTGGCGACGGTCGAGCGCGCGGTCGGGGTCGGACAAGGGGACGGCATAGGCCTCTTGCGTGAAGACCGTTTCGGGAAGCAGGTCGCGGAGCGGTTCCAGAACGGCCAGTTCCGCCTCGGACGGCATCGTTTCGGAGGCCATCCACGTATTCTCCCAGAAGCTGACGATGGGGCGATAGAGGCCGTAGAACAGCGTCTGGTTGGTCCATTCGAAGTTGAACATATGCGCGATGGCGCTGCGCACGCGCACATCCTGGAATTGCGGACGGCGCAGGTTGATCATGAAGGACTGGCCGCTGGCGATGGTGCCGTCGGGCAGTTCCGCGCGGATTACGGTGCCGTTTTCCAGCGCCGGGAAGTTGTAGTTATTGGCCCAGGCCTGGCTGCTGCTTTCCTGCCGGAAGGTATAGTTGCCGGCGGTGAAGCCCTCAAACGCGGCCAGCGCGTCGCCGTAATACTCGATCCGGATGCTGTCGAAATTGTTGCGGCCCTGGGTGATCCACAGATCGTCGCCCCAGTAATCACGGTTGCGTGTGTAGACGACGCGGTTGCCGGGATCGACCTCGCCAATAACATAGGGGCCCGAGCCTACCAGCGGCTCCAGCCGACTATCCTCGAACGCGAGGCCGCTGGCGATGTGGCTGGCCTCGCTGAAGACGGGCAAGCCACCGGCGGACTGGATGCGGTCGCGGAGCGGCGCTTCGGGATTGAAGGTGAAGCGGATGCGCCGCTCGTCCACGATCTCGGCGCTTTCGATGGTCAGCGGGATCGCGGCGCGGAAGGACGGCAGGCCTTCGTCGCGCAGGATCTCGTAGGAAAACAGCACGTCGCGCGACGTCATGGGCGTACCGTCCGAGAACGTGACCCCCTCGCGCAGGGTGAAGATCACGTAGGACTTGTCCTCGGGATAGGCGATATCCTCGCACAGCAGGCAATAGGCCGAACCGATCTCGTCCGCGGTGCCCTCCAGCATCGCCTCGAAGAACACCGAGGCCAGAACGGCGGGGCGGCCGATGCGGCTGTAGGGATGGAGCGAATCGAACGAGCCCGACGACCACGAGAATGACATCTCGCCGCCTTGGGGCGCTTCGGGGTTCACATAATCCAGGTGCGGGGCGTCGGGGCCATAGCGCAACTCGCCGAAGGTCGACACGCCATAGGTGTGGATCAGACCATCGGCACCCACCTCCTGCGCGCGGGCATCGGCCCATGTCAGCCCCAGGATCAGCGCAGCGCCCGCCAGCGGCAGGGCGGCGGCGCGCAAGCGGCGTCGCGCGGTGACGGTCTGGTCCGCAGCCTTGGCTACGGTTCGGGCATGTCGTTGGTCGCGCATCGGCACCTCCACGGAAGACCTCGATCGCCGGAACGGTCCGGCATCCCACAATTCCTGCTATCGACCCAATGATGGGTCGGTTGAGGTTAGGGACCAGACCCGTCCGGGTTCAAGTTGAGATTTCGTGATCGCGCAGTGATCGGAACGATTTCCCCCGAAACCCGGCCCGAAACGGGAAACGCCGCCCGGTGGGGGCGGCGCATCGGCCCGGCATCTGCCGAAAACTCTTACTGGCCGAAAAGTCTTACTGGGTCGCCAGATAGGCGATCAAGTTGGCGCGATCCTCGACATCTGCCATGCCGCCATAGGACATCGCGGTGCCGGGCGCATATTCGCGCGGGTTGGCGATGAAGCTCGAGATTTCCTCGGGTTCCCACGCGCCTTCCAGCGCCAGAAGCGCCTCAGAGTAGGAGAAGCCTTCCGCCGAGTGGCGCGGGCGACCCACGATCCCGGCCAGATAGGGGCCGACGCCGTTCTGCCCGGCATTGAGCGCGTGGCAGGAAGAGCACTGACGCCACAGACGCTCGCCCTCGGACGCATCGGCACTGGCGTAGAGTTCTTCGAACGGCACTTCCGGCTCGGCCTCGGCCTGGGCG
>JBBQHZ010000105.1:0-13553 GCA_038324445.1 Rhodobacterales bacterium
TCGGTGGCGGTATCGTGCGTGATCCAGTCCGCGCGCGCCAGCGCCTGCAGCGCCTTGACGGTGCGGGGTTGGCGCAGGCCCGGGTTTCGGCCGCCCGCCACCAGTTGACGGGTCTGGGCAAAGAACTCGATCTCGCGGATGCCGCCGGGCCCGAGTTTCAGGTTGCGCCCCTCGAGGCTCAGATCGTGCAGGCCCTTGTGGTCGCGGATGCGCTGGCGCATGTCCATGGTCTCGGCCACGGCTGCAAAGTCCAGATGCTTGCGCCAGACAAAGGGGACCAGCGTGCCCAGAAACCGGCTGCCCGCCTCGATATCGCCCGCCGCAGGACGCGCCTTGATGTAGGCCGACCGCTCCCATGTCCGCCCCTCGCCCTCATAGTATCGCTCGGCCGCCGCCATCGAGATGCAGACCGGCGTGACCGAGGCATCGGGCCGCAGGCGCAGGTCGGTGCGGAAAACGTAGCCGTCGGCGGTGGTGTCGTTGAGCGTCGCAACCATCGCGCGCACCGCCTTGATGAAGCCCGCCCGCGCCTCCATCTCCTCGGCCGGGCCGTCAAAGCGGGCCTCGTCGAACAGGCAGATCAGGTCGATGTCGGACGAGTAGTTCAATTCCCCCGCCCCCATCTTGCCCATCGCCAGCGCCACCATTCCCGCACCCGATTGCAGCGCGTCTGCCTCGGTCTGGCCCGGGATCTTGCCCCGTCTCGCCTGCGTCGCGACATGGATCGCAAGGGCGGTTGCGACGCAGGCATCCGCCACATCGGTCCAGGACTGGGTCAGCGTCGCAAGGCTCCACACGCCGCCCAGATCGGCCAGCGCCACGATCAGGGCCGCGCGGCGCTTGATCCGGCGCAGACCCGCGTCGATGGTGCCGGCGTCAAGGCTGGCGGTCTCCGCGATCAACTCGGCGATGGTGTTTTCGGGCGCCTCGTCCAGCGCGTGGGACAGCCAATGCGCCTCCTTCGCGATCAGCCCGGCCAGATAGGGCGACGAACCGGCGGTGCCTGCGATCAGTTCCGCCAGTTCCGGCGCCAGATGCGGCAGACGGGCCAAGGCCTCGGCCCCGCGGTCCGGGGAATAGGGGATCGGCACGCGGGTCAGGCGGGGGGCAAAGGACATGGGGCGCGCGCTCGACCTCTTGTGGCGTCAGTGGGGTCTTGTTAGGTGCATTCGAGCCGATAAGGGAGGGGTCATCTTGTCGAAATCTCTTGCCCGCGTGCGCGCGGCCCTGTCTGACGCGGGCGTTGCCGTCGATATCGTCGAGATGGCCGAAGGCACGCGAACGGCGGCAGAGGCGGCGGCAGCGGCGGGCTGTGCCATCGACCAGATCGCCAAGTCGATCATCTTTCGCGGCGAAACCTCCGGCACAGCACTCCTCTTCGTGACGGCGGGCGGCAATCAGGTCGATCCCGCCTTGGCCAGCGCCTTGGCTGGCGAACCGCTTGGCAAGGCAGACGCAGACCTGATCCGCACCCAGACCGGCTTCGCCATTGGCGGCGTGTCGCCGTTGGGGCATCTGAGCTTGGTTCGGGCGTGGTTCGATCCGCGCCTGCTGGCATTCGATGTGGTCTACGCCGCCGCCGGAACCCCGCGCCACATCTTCGCGATCGACCCGTCGGTGCTGCTGCGGCTGTCGGGCGCCGCGGAAGCCTCGTTCACCGGCTGAGGAATTCCAGCACCGAGCGGGCGGCGCGCAGGCCCGGCGGATCGCCGCCCTGCCCAAGGCGCTGCATCGTCAGGGCCATGGCGGTGTGCTGGTCCGCGCCGTCTTGCAACACGCCCTCCAACGCCGCCCGGATGGCCTGCGGCGTGCAAGTCTCGGCCAGACACTCGGGCACGGCGCGGGTTTCCGACACCAGATTGACCAGCGTCACCGTGTCGATCCTGATGGCGCGCTTGACCAGCGCGCGGGTCAGCCAATTGAAATCATAGGCGATAACCATCGGGGTCGCGTTCGCCGCCAGTTCCAGCGAGACGGTGCCGGACGCCGCCAAGGCGGCATCTGCGGCGGCGAAGGCCGCGCGTTTGCCCGCAGCGTCGGAATGGAGGAGGATGGGTCTTGTCGGCCACTCCGCCGTCAGGTCGGTGACGGTCTGCGCCAGATGCGGCAGGGTCGGCACCACCAGCCGCGCGTCGATGCCCTGCAGCGCCTGCCCGAAGCGGGGCGCCAGTCGCGACACCTCCGACCGGCGCGATCCCGGCAGGACCAGTAAAAGCGTTTCGCCCGCGCCGATGCCATGACTGGCGCGGAAGGCTTCCGCCTCGGCCAGCGTCGCCAACGGCTCGTTCACCACCGGGTGCCCGACGAAATCGCAGCTCATCCCGGCGGCTTCCATATAGGGCGGCTCGAACGGGAGCAGCGCCAGAACATGGTCGATCACCCGCGCCATCTTGACGGCGCGGCCCGGTCGCCAGGCCCAGACCGATGGTGCCACATAGTGAATGGTCTTGAGGTGCGGGTTCGCCTTGCGGGCGATCTTCGCCACGCGCAGGCAGAAATCGGGGCTGTCGATGGTGACAAGCGCCTGCGCGCCGCTGTCGAGGACGGCCTGCGCCGTCTGCGCGATGCGGCGCTTGAGGGGAAAGTATTTGGGCAGCACCTCGGCAATGCCCATGACGGCCAGTTCCTCGTAGGGGAACAGCGACGCCAATCCCTGCGCGGCCATTTCAGGGCCGCCTACTCCTTGCGCGGTGCCTTGCCACCCCGCCTGCCGCAAGCCCTCCAGCAGCGCGCCGCCAAGGCGGTCGCCCGACGGCTCGCCCGCGACGAAGAAAAGCGTCACGGCCCGGCCCAGAGGTTGATCCCGGTCTCCGCACAGGCGGCCTCGATCCCCGCACGATCCAGCAGCAACACATGGCCGGGCGCGATCTCGATCCCCGCAAGCCCCGCCACGGCGGCGCGGCGGATGGTGTCGGGACCAATCGCGGGCATGTCGACGCGCAGATCCTGCCCCGGCTTGGGGCGCTTGACGAACACGCCGCCCGATCCGGGCCTCGTGGCCGCAACGAAATCCAGCATGGCATCGGTGCCCTGCAACGTCTCGATCCCCAGCACCTGACCCCTCGCCACCACAACCCCCTGCCCCACGTCGAGCGGCCCGAGTGCGTCAAGAACGGCGCGCCCCCGCGCGGCATCGCCCGGTGCCACCGGCACGCCCGCGACCGGACCCGCGGGCACCACCAGATCGGGGCGAATGTCATGGGCCGCGCAGACGCGGAAACCTTCGCCCTCGATGATGCCGATCATGGTGCGCAACAGGGCATCGTCGCCCTGCGCCATGGCCTCCATCAACATCGGCACCCGCTTGGCGGTGAACGGATCGAACGCCACCGGGTCGAGCGAGGGGCGCGACATCGCCCCGGCAAGGCACACCTCCGTCACCTCCTTGGCGCGCAGGGCGTCGAAGAGGCGACCCAACTGCTCGAACCTTGCCTTGATCGGCGGCGCCTTGTGACGGTCGATCACCACGCCGCGAAACTGCACCACATAGGCGATTTCGGCTTCCAGCAGCAGGCCGGGAAGGGCGCCGCTGCCGGCAAGGATCGCGCGCATCGGCCCGCTCATTCCGGCGTCAGGAACGAGCGGTCGCTGTCGCCCATGACGAAATCGACGATCTCCCGCACATAGGGGCTTTCGCTTTCGTCGCTGTCGCCGAGGCGTCGGGCGCGGTCCTGAAAGCTGTTGCCCTCGCCCTGCTTCAGCGCCTGCAACGCGGCGCGAAGCGCGGTGATGTCGGATTTCGCCACGCCCTTGCGCTTGAGCCCGACAAGGTTCAGCCCGTCAAGCCGCCCGCGCGGGCCCTGCACAAGGCCGTAGGGGATGACGTCATTGGTCACCATCGACAAGGCACCCACGATCACGCCGCGCCCGATGCGCACGAATTGATGCACACCTGACAGACCGCCAAGGATCACGTCATCGCCGACAATGCAGTGCCCCGCCAGCGCCGAGGAATTCACCATCACCACCCGGTTGCCGACCTGACAGTCATGGGCGACGTGGCAATTGGCAAGGAAGAGGCCATCATCCCCCACCCGCGTGATGCCGCCGCCGCCCTTGGTGCCGGTGTTCATCGTCACGCCTTCGCGGATGCGGTTGCGCTTGCCCACGATCAGGCGCGTGCGCTCGCCGCCGAACTTCTTGTCCTGCGGGATGCCACCGATGCAGGCGAAGGGAAAGATCTCGCAGCCATCGCCGATATCGGTCCAGCCGGTCACGATGGCATGGGAATGCAGCGTCACGTCCGCGCCAAGCGTAACCTCGGGGCCAACCACGCAGAACGGCCCGATCACACAGCCGGGCCCGATGGTGGCGCCCGGTTCGATCACCGCGTGGCTGTGGATCCGCGCCGCGGGATCGATACCCATCAGGCGGCCTCCGTTTCCGGCTCGGGCTGAAGGTCCATCATCGCGGTAAAGGTGCATTCGCAGGCGAGTTCCCCCGCGACTACGCCGCGCCCCTCGAACTTCCAGACCTTGGCACCGGGCTTGCCCCGGGTGGCCGTCACGTGCAGCTCCAGCACGTCACCCGGCACCACCTTGCGGCGGAACTTGCAGGTCTCGATGCCCATGAAATAGACAAGGAACGTCGTGTCCGCGAGGTGCGCGGACACCCCCACCATCACCGCCGCCGTCTGCGCCATCGCCTCGACGATGGTGACCCCCGGCATGATCGGCATGTCGGGGAAATGCCCCTGAAAATGCGGCTCGTTGATGGTCACGTTCTTCAGGCCCACGGCGGATTTGAACGGAACGATATCGCGCACCCGGTCGACCATCAGGAACGGATAGCGGTGCGGCAGGATCCGCCGGATCAGGTTTATATCGGCGTTTGTGGGGGTCTCGTCCGTCATGGGCGGGCTCCGGTCGGTTAGGTTGGCTCCGGGAGGCCTAGCAAGTCCGCCCGTTCCCGGCAAGCGCGCGGCGCAGATGCGCTATTGCTGTGGCGCGTCGGTCAGGCCCGGCAGAAAGATCAGGGCCGCATCGCCGCCGTCCCCCAGCGCCTCGTCAATGGCCGCGATCGCGACGTCGGTGATGTCGACCGACCCCGCCGACAGCAGGACGTTGCGACTGTCCAGCAGGACGGCCGCGCCGCGGGTTTGCACGATATCCAGCAGGATCGGCACCGATTCCTCAAAGAAGCGCTGTTGCGCGGCCTCGGATTGGGTCTGCAGATCGCGGCCCTTGGCGACCTGGGCGGCGCGAATGGCTGTCACGCGGACGTCGAATTCATCGGCGAGGGCGCGGAAATCGCCGGGCGTCATGTTGGGGCGGCGCTCGGTCAGGGCCAGTTCTTCCTCGGTCAGCTGCATCTCGATCTGGCGGTTCTCGGCCGCCAGCGCCACCGACGCCGCTTCCAGTTCGCTCTGGATGCGCTGGCCGAACAGCGTCTGCGCCAGCAGCCGTTCCTGATTGAGGACAAGGATCCCCGGGCGTGGCTGCAAGGTGCCCTGCGCCGCAGCGGGGGGGGCCACAGACAGCAGCGCCGCCAGCCCGAGGGCGGCGGCGCGCAGGATCGTGGAAACAGATCGCATCCGGCTCAGAAGCGCGCCTCGACCGTGAAGTCGAAGGAACGGGTCCGGTCGTAATCCTCGACCTGGATCGGGCTGGAGAAGTTGAAGCGCAACGGGCCAAGGGCCGTGTCCCAGAAGACCGAGACACCGATGACGGAGCGGAGGTGGAAGTCGTCGTCGACCGTGCCGCCCGCTGTATCGTCCAGCCCCCAGACCGAGCCGACATCCGCGAACACACCGCCCGAAATGCCGTATTCCTCAGGCAGTCCCAAGGGAAACGCCGCTTCGAAGCGCGCTACCGCAAAGAAGTTGCCGCCAAGGGCGTTGCGGTTGGTGGCACCCAGATCGCGCGGCCCGAGACCATTACTCTCAAATCCGCGCATCTGGCGGGAACTGAGGGAGAACCGGTTTGCCAGACGCGTGCCGTCATCCAGCGCATTGACGGCCCCTGCCTCGAACGTGGCGCGAAGCGTCACCTCTTCCCGCGCCACACGGGTTTCGGCCAGCGCCCGGATCTGGGCGCGGATGAACTCGGTATCGCCCCCGATCCCTGCATATTCGCCCGTCAGACTGACGGCGATGCCGGCATTGGGGTTCAGGCCGGTGGTGCGGTTGTCGAAACTGTAGGTAACCCCAACCGAAGATGTATCGGCCGATTCCGGTTCATCGATCAGAATCTGCGAATCTTCGCCCGCAACAAGCCCGCTGACCTCGTCATGGGCATAATTGTAGAAAACGCGGATGCGGCCATTCTCGCTGATCGGAAAGCCAAGCGATGTGCCGATGCCATAGCGAACCGTATCGAAATCCTGATTCTGCTCCTCGGTTACGCCATAATAGGCGTTCAGCCCCAGGGCCAGATCGCGGCGCAGGAAGGCCGGCTCGCCGAACGAGAAGTTGAGCGACTGGCCCCCATCGACGGTGTTGAAGCCTGCCGACAGCGACTGGCCCCGTCCAAGGAAGTTCTCTTCCGAGAAGTTGACCGCAAGGCCCGCGCCGGTATCGCTGGAATAACTGGCCGAGAACCCGAGCGCGCCTGTCGGCTGCTCTTCCACGTCGACGTCGATGATCAGTTGCTCGCGCGTGGTGCCCTGGCGGCCATCGACGGTGACATCGGCGAAGAAGCCGGTGGCGCGGATCCGTTCGGCGGCGGCGCGGATCTCGCGCGCATCCATCGGGTCGCCTTCCACCACGTCGAACTGGCGCCGGATCACGCGGTCCAGCGTGGTCTGGTTGCCTTCGATGTCGATGCGTTCGACAAACACCCGCTCGCCGCGCGAGATCACGAACTGCACGTTGACCACGAGGTTGGCATCGTCACGCACCAGCACAGGCTCGATCCGCACGAAGCGCAGGCCTTGATCCGACGCCAGATTTTCCATCCGCGTGATGACGTTGTCGATGATGCGCGGGCTATAGCGCACGCCCGAGCGGACGTTGATGATGCTTTGGAAAACCGCCGCATCGGCCCCCGGCAGTTGCGACACGACCGAGAGGTTGCCGATGCGATAGCTTTGGCCTTCGCGCAGGTTGAAGGTCACGAAATACGCGCCGCGGTCGCGGCTCAGTTCCGGGGTCACGGACAGGATGTCGAAATCGATATAGCCGCGATCCTGATAGAAATCGGTCAGCAACTGCTGGTCGAGCGCGATGCGGTCCTCGATGAACGTGTCCGAGCGGATGATCGCGCGGAAAAGGCCCGACTGCGTCGATTCAAGGATCTGGCGCAGGCGGCGGTCGGAAAAGTCGCGGTTGCCGACAAAGGCGATGCGCTGCGTCTCGACGACCGAGCCTTCGGTGATGGCGAACACCAGATCGACCCGGCCCTCGTCGCGGCGGATGATCTGCGGCGTGGCGGTGGCCGTCAGGCGGCCGGTGACGCGGTAAGCCTCGGCAATGGCGGCGGCGTCGCGCTCGGCGGTGATGGGCGAATAGACGCGGCGCGGCGTCGACGCGATCACAGCCAGCAATTCCTCGTCGTCGAGGCGGCGATTGCCCTCGATCGAGATGCGGTTGATCGTGGGATATTCCACCACGGTGATGACAAGGGTGTTGCCCCGGGGCGCCACCTCCACCGACTCGAACAGGCCCGAGTTCTGCAGGCGTTGCAGCGCATCGTTCACCTGTCCGGCAGAAACCGCCGTGCCCGATGCGATACCCGCCACCTGCAGCACCGACGCATCATTGGTGCGCACGTTGCCCTGAATGTCGAAATTGCTGAAGCTGAAGGCCTGTGCGTTGGCTGACTGTGCGACAGACACCAGCGACACCACCAAGATGAGGAGGGTCGCCACACGACCGAACCGTTCCACCAAATGCACAAATGCATGACGGACCATAGAATCCCACCTCTTGGTCAAATTGCAGACAGTCTGTGGGTAGCCTGCCCTATGGGGCTAGTCAAACCCATGTCGTGCACCTGTGGTAGGAAGGACGCGGTTTGTCCCCAATTGTGGCCGAACCGGCACGGCAGCCGAAAACCCCCGCCGGGAAGGCAGGGGTCTTTTCAGGGTTGGTGGAAGCGCCTCAGAACGGGCCGCTGACCGACAAGAGCCAACCTGCCAGCGTCAGCGAGGCCACGATCAGCAGGGGCGCAAGAAACCTGTCGGTGTTCAGCAAGACCAACTGGGTCATTCCACGGGTGCTTTCGGACAGGTAACGCATCGGAACATACTTCCACTAAATTCAAGGTCCCTGCACTATCGGCTTGAATTGTGGCAAGACGTTGGCGCAGCCGCGGTCAATTGGCGGTATCGACCCCTGCACGGCCCGCCCGTGGCACCGGCCACAGGCGGAAACCGGCCGATCACCTGCCCAAATCTATGGGCAGAAGATGTCGTTGGTCAGAGCGAACAGCATCAGCGACAGCAGAAGCGTAAGGCCGATGGTCATGAAGACCCGCAACGCCTTGTCCGATGGCGGCCTGCCGGTCACGCCCTCGTAGGCGTGGAACAGCAGGTGGCCGCCGTCCAGCACGGGGATCGGGAACAGGTTCAGCAGGCCCACGGCGGTCGACAGGACGGCGATGAACCAGATGAAGTTGTCGAGGCCCTGGCTCGCCGCCGCCCCCGATGTCTCGGCGATGCCAAGCGGGCCTTGCAGGTTACACGACGAAATCGCGCCGGTGATGATGTGCTGAAGACCCGACAGGGATGATTCGATGATGAACCCGACCTGACGGAAGCCGTATTTGATCGCTTCCCACGGATTGACCGACTCGATTTCGGGCTCGAAGATCAACCCGCCGCTGATGCCGATCAGCCAGCGCGTCTCGAACCCGTCGCTGGTGGGCAGGTCGGTCGAGCGGGGGCTGAGGCCCAGCGACAGGACCTCGCCCGCGCGCCAGACCGTCAGCGCCAGCTCCGCCCCTTGCGAGGCATCGACCGCGTCGCGCAACTGGCTGAACCCGTAGATCGGTGTGCCGTCGATGGCGGTGATGACGTCGCCCTCCTGGATGCCCGCGGCCATCGCGGCGGATTGCGGCGTGACGGTCTGGACAATCGGCAACAGCGGGAAGGCGGCCTCGACCTGCATCGGCACATCGTTGCGGATCACGTCATAGGTCATGCTAGGCGCAGGCGTCAGGCTGCGTGACAGCGTGTAGACATCTTCCAGCGTTTCGACGGGCTGGCCGTCGATGGCGGTGATCAGGTCGCCGGTCTCCAGCGTCACGATCTCGTCGGGCACCACGGCGGGCGCCCCCACGCGCGGCACATTCGCCGCCTGTCCGCTGACAAGAACGACCGCCGCGAAGACCACGATCGAGAAGATGAAGTTGAAGATCGGCCCCGCCGCCACGGTCGCGGCCCGCGCCCAGAGTGGCGCGCCGGGCATGGAGCGTCTGCGCTCCTGCGCGTCGAGCGCGTCCAGCACCGCCCCATCCGCCCCCGCCGAGGCCGCGTTGGCGTCGCCGAGGAACTTGACATAGCCGCCAAAGGGCAGCGCCGCCACTTGCCAGCGCGTGCCATGCCGGTCGGTGCGCGCAAAGAGCACCGGGCCAAAGCCGATGGAAAACACCTCTGCATGGATGCCCGACCAGCGGCCAACGATGTAATGGCCATATTCGTGGATGGCGACGATGATCGACAAGGCGGCCACAAATGCCAGCAGCGTGAAGCCGATATTGCCGAAAGCGGGAAGAAAATCCATTTAGCGCGCCTCTTGTTGCTCGATCTGGGCCCAGGCCATGTCTCTGGCCATGTGGTCCGTTGCCAACACGTCCTCAAGGGTTTGTGGGGCAATTAAAAGGCTGGAATGCCGCGACATGGCGTCAAGGGTGCCCTCGACGATGCCCGCCATATCCCGAAACCCGATGCGACGGGCCAGAAATGCGTCCAGCGCGACCTCCTTGGCGGCGTTGAACACCGCCCCGGCACTGCCGCCGGTTTCCATCACCTCGCGCGCGATCCTGAGCGCCGGATAGCGCGTGTCGCAGGGCGCGCAAAACTCCAGCGTGGCGATCTGCGCCAGATCAAGGCGCGCCACCGGCAGGTGCCTGCGGTCGGGGTGGTGCAGCGCATAGCCGATCGCGTGGCGCATGTCCGGCGGCCCCAGATGCGCCATCAGCGCACCGTCGGCAAAGCCGACAAGGGCGTGGATGATGGATTGCGGATGGATTACGGCCTCGATCTTCGCCGGCGCGATGCCGAAGAACTCTCGCGTTTCGATTAGCTCCATCGCCTTGTTGAACATCGACGCGCTGTCGATGGTGATGCGCTGCCCCATGGCCCAGTTGGGATGCGCGCCCGCATCCTCTGGCGTGGCGCGGGCCAGCGCGTCGATCGGCCAGTCCCGCAGGCCGCCGCCGGACGCGGTGATGATGATGCGCTCGACGGCGGCGATATCCTCGCCCACCAGCGCCTGAAACACGGCGGAATGCTCCGAATCGACGGGCAGGATGGTGGCCGCATGGGCCCGCGCTTCGGCCAGCAACAGCGGTCCTGCGGTCACAAGGCTCTCCTTGTTGGCCAGCGCCAGCGTCGTGCCATGGCGCAGCGCGCGGAACCCCGGCGCCAGGCCCGCCGCGCCGACGATGGCCGACATGGTCCAGTCCGCAGGCCGGTCGGCGGCCTCCAGCAGCGCGTTGGCCCCTGCAGCCGCCTCGATCCCCGATCCCGCCAGCCCCTCGCGGAGCGCGCCCAGCATGCCCTCCTCGGCCGTCACGGCAACCTGCGCCCCCACCCGCCTCGCATCTTGCGCCAGCAGGGCGATGTTGCTGTTGCCAGTCAGCGCCACAACGTCATAGGCACCCGGATCGCGCGCGATCAGGTCGATCGTGTTCTGCCCGATGGAGCCCGTCGCGCCGAAGATGCTGATGCGCCGCCTGTTCACCCCGGCACCAGCGCATAACCCGCCAGCACAAAGGCCAGACCCGCCACCAGAAACCCGCCCAGCATGCCGTCGAAGCGATCGAGCACGCCGCCATGGCCGGGCAGCAGGTTCGAGCTGTCCTTGACCCCTGCCCGCCGCTTGAGCGCCGATTCCGCGATGTCCGACATCTGCGCCGCCAGCGACACACCCACAAGAAACAGCGTGCTGAACACCATCGCGACCGGGCCCGCGTTCCAGCTGACGGCCAAGGCGATGATCGCGGCGCAGATCCAGCCCGCGGCCGTGCCCGCCCATGTCTTGTTCGGGCTGAGGCTTGGCCAGAACTTCTTGCCGCCGATCAGCTTGCCGAAGAAATACCCCGCCACGTCGGTCGAAATGACCGTCGCCACCACCACCCACATCGCCACCGGCACCGATTGGTGCAGATAGAAGAACAGGAAAGTCGCGGCCGGGATCAGCGTGCCGAAAGCAGTATCGAGGCGGCTCTTGCGCACCGCAAAGACCACCACCAGCATGGTGATAGCCAGCAGCACCAGCGCCGATGGCGCCGGGGTCAGCGTGCCCAACTCGCCGCGCGGGGCAAAGCGATCCTCCAATACAAGAACCGCGCCCAGAAGCAGGGCCGTCACCGCCGTGGCATTGCGGGCAACACGCGGCGGCAGCCGGATGATGAGGCGGAAATACTCCCACAGCATCGCCGCCCCCAGCAGCGACAGCAGCAGCGCCAGCACCAGTCCCCCCAGCCACAGGCCAAGCCCCGCCACCGTCAGCAGCACCAGCGCCGAGATCAGGCGCGGGACCAGATCGGCGAACTTGGGGCCCGAGGTCGCCAAGCCCGGCCTCAGACCGTCACGGCGCCGAAACGGCGGTCGCGGACCCCGTAGCGCTTGATGACGTCGGCAAAGATCGCCTTGGTGAAATCGGGCCAGAGCGTGTCGATGAATTCATACTCGGCATAGGCCGACTGCCACAGCAGGAAGTTCGAAATGCGCGCCTCGCCGCTGGTGCGGATCACCAGATCGGGGTCCGGCAGCACGTAGGTGTCGAGGTATCGGGGAAAGGTCTCGTCGCAGACATCGCGCGGGTCGAGGTTGCCGATCTTGACGTCATGGGCCAGCCGCCGCGCCGCGCGTGCCACCTCGTCGCGGCCGCCGTAGTTCAGGGCGATGGTCAGATGCACCTTGTCGTTATGGGCGGTCAGCAGTTCCAACCCGTCCATCAAGTCGATCAGCGCCGGCTCCAGCTTGACGCGGTCGCCGATGAAGCGGACGCGCACGCCCTCTTCCAGCAGGTTCTGCGCCTCGCGCCGGATGTAGCGTTTGAACAGCTTCATCAGCCCGGCCACTTCGGTCTGGGTGCGCTTCCAGTTCTCGGTGGAGAAGGCAAAGATCGTCAGGTATTTCACCCCGAGATCGGGACAGGCGCGCACGATTTCCTGCACCCGCTTGGCCCCCGCATGGTGTCCGACCAGCCGGGGGCGAAAGCGCATCTGTGCCCAACGCCCGTTGCCATCCATGATGATGGCGACATGCCTTGGCGGGGTCTGCGGCGAGTTGGGCATGGGAGTCCTGTTTACAGCGTTCTGGTGTGGCGTCAGGGCGTCATGGGGTGGCATGAGGCGGGCCGGTTGCGGTCGTCGTCCCTTTGCACCGCGATGCACCTGCTCCAACGCAGTCGCAGCCGTTAGGGGTCCGTCCCGGCTGTCAGACCTGCATGATTTCCTGTTGCTTGATATCCAATTGCTCGTCGACGCGCTTGATGAAGGTGTCCGTCAACTCCTGCACCGCCGCTTCCCAGAATTTCTGGTCATCCTCGCTGATGCCGTCATTCTTGGCCTTCTTTATCTGGTCCATCCCGTCCCGCCGCACGTTGCGCACCGCCACGCGGGCGTTTTCGGCATAGTTGCCGGCAACTTTGGTCAGTTGCGTCCGGCGTTCCTGGTTCAACTCGGGGATCGGCAGCATGATGATGGTGCCGTTGAGTTGCGGGTTGATGCCAAGCCCGCTGTCGCGGATGGCCTTCTCGACCTTGCTGACCAGCGCCTTGTCCCAGACGTTGACCGTTACCATGCGCGGCTCTGGCACGTTGACGGTGCCGACCTGGTTGATCGGCGTCATCGAGCCATAGGCGTCGACCATCACCGGCTCCAGCATCGAGGCACTGGCGCGGCCCGTGCGGAGCGAGGCGAATTCGGTGCGGAGCGACGCAATCGCCCCCTCCATCCGCCGCTCCAGATCGTCGGTGTCGAGCATGAATTCGTCGGACATATCGCGCTGGCCTGCTTTTGTTTCGTCGCTGGTGCCGCTTGTAACCCGGTGGGCAGAGGTTCGACAACACCCCAGATGGCGGTTTTCTAAGGGGAAATCCTTCAGGGATTGCAGCATTTCAGGCAGATATCCGCCACACCCAGCACCAAACCGCCACTGCCCGTGGCGTGAACACGTCGCCCCCGAAGGCTCAGTCGCTGACGCGCGTGTAGGTGCCCTGTCCCGCGAGGATCGTCTTGAACCCTCCCGGCTCATCAAGGCTGAACACGATGATCGGCAAGTTGTTCTCCCGCGCCAAGGCGATGGCGCTGGCGTCCATCACGCCCAGATGCTTGGCCAGAACCTCGTCATAGGTCACCGTCTCGTAGCGCTTGGCATCGGCGTGCTTGACCGGGTCCTTGTCATAGACCCCGTCCACCTTGGTGCCCTTGAAGATCGCCTCG
>JBBQHZ010000106.1:0-13301 GCA_038324445.1 Rhodobacterales bacterium
GCGGATGGTGTCGGGCCTCGACAGACCGGACAAGGGCGACATTTCGATTGGCGGGCGGAACATGGCCGGGCTGACCCCGGCGCAGCGCGATGTCGCGATGGTGTTCCAGCAATACTCCCTCTACCCGCATCTGACGGTGCGTGAAAACCTTGAATTCCCTTTGAAATCCCCGATCCTTCGCACGCCGAAGCCCGAGATCAACCGGAAGGTGGGCGAAGTGGCCGAGGTCCTGCAGATCTCCCACAAGCTCGACAACAAGGCGACCGCCCTTTCGGGTGGGGAAATGCAGCGGGTGTCCATCGGACGGGCGCTGGTGCGAAACCCTGCCGTCTACCTCATGGACGAACCGCTCAGCTCGCTCGACGCCAAGCTTCGGAGCGATCTGCGGATCGAGTTGAAAAGCATTCAGGCCAATTCCGGCGCGACGCTCCTCTATGTCACCCATGACCAGATCGAGGCCATGACAATGGCGACCCATGTCGGCGTGCTCGACCGGGGGCGGCTGGTGCAATTTGGCACCCCCCGTGAGTTGTATGAGGATCCCGTCAGCATCTATGCGGCCAGCCGTCTCGGCCAGCCGCGTATCAACGTCTTGCCTGCCGATGTGTTTGGCGGCGCGCCGCCCAATGCCTCTTTCATCGGCCTGCGCCCGGAGCAGATTTTGCAGGGCGATGGCGAGGATAGTGTTGTCGAGCGGGTGGAGCATCTGGGCGATCAGACGCGCCTGCACCTCAAGTTCAAATCCCACGATCTGATCACCGTCACGGACGCGCATACCGCGCTGAGCCATGGCGATGTGGTGCGGATCAAGCCCCGAAACCCGTTCTACTTTGACGCCACCGGCGCCAGACTCGCCTGAAGAGGAGACAGCAATGACCCATTTCATGAACCGCAAGGATGATATGGTCACCGATGCCATCGACGGCGCCATCGCGGCTTCGGGGGGCAAACTGGCACGTCTGGATGGCTACCCGCACATCCGCGTCGTTGTCCGGGCCGATTGGGATAAAACCAACGTGGCTCTGGTCAGCGGCGGGGGATCGGGCCATGAACCGGCCCATGTCGGGTTCGTGGGTGCGGGCATGCTGAGCGCCGCGATTTGCGGCGATATCTTCGCGTCGCCCTCCGTTGACGCGGTTTTGGCGGGCATTCTGGCCGTGACGGGCCCTGCCGGGTGCTTGCTGATCGTCAAGAACTACACCGGCGATCGCCTCAACTTCGGCCTGGCCGCCGAGCGGGCGCGCGCCTTTGGACACAAGGTCAGCATGGTCGTCGTGGATGACGACATCGCGCTGCCCGATCTTCCGCAATCGCGGGGCGTTGCGGGCACGCTTTTCGTGCACAAGATCGCCGGTGCGCTTGCCGAGCAAGGTGCCGATCTTGAAACGGTGACGCGCGCCGCGGAGCGCGTGATCGCATCCACCTGCAGCATCGGCATGTCGCTCGATACCTGCACGGTGCCGGGCTCGCCCAAGGAACAACGCATTCCCGAAGGTATGGCCGAACTGGGCCTTGGTATTCACGGCGAAGCCGGGGTCGAACAGATCCCCTACGGTGGCGCCAGACAGGCGATCGAGGCGGTGGCCGACAAGCTTGCCCCGTCGATGGGGGACGGCCGCTTTGTGGCGCTTTTGAACAACCTTGGCGGCGCATCGACGCTGGAGATGTCCGTTCTTGCCGCCGACCTGGTGAAATCGAAGATCGGGGAGCGCCTCGATTTCATGATCGGACCCGCCCCGATGATGACATCGTTGGCCATGCGGGGTTTCTCGATCTCGGTCATGAAAGTGACCTCGGAGGTTGTGGCCCTGCTGAAGGCGCCGTGTGCCATCCCGGCATGGCCCGGCTGCATCACGTTGGCGCCTGAGACAATCCTGCCGTTGCCCGATGGCCTGGCCCCGATCAAGGCTCTGCCCTCAGCTCATGAGGGTACAAAGGCGTTTCTGACCTCATGTTGCAACGTCCTGATCGCCGCCGAAAGCGACCTGAACGCGCTCGATGCAAAATCGGGTGACGGCGATACGGGCTCGACGCTTGCCGGGGCGTCGCGGGCGTTGCTGAGTGCCATGGATACCCTTCCGCTGGCCGATCACACCCAGCTTTATCGCGCCATCGGACAGGAGTTGAGCCAGACCATGGGGGGCTCGTCCGGCGTCCTGCTGGCGATATTCTTTGCGGCGGCAGGCGACGCTTCCTCGGCAGGTATGCCGATGCGTGAGGCGCTGATGTCGGGCTTGGAAAGAATGCAGGAAATCGGCGGCGCCAAGCCCGGCGATCGAACCATGATCGACGCCTTGCATCCGGCGCTTGTGGGGCTTGATACAGGTCTTGCGGCGGCTGCCGAAGCGGCACGCGAGGGGGCCAATTACACGGCGACACTGACGCGCGCGCAGGCGGGAAGGGCGTCCTACATCAACCCCGAACAGCTTCAGGGCCATGTGGATCCCGGTGCCGAGGCCGTCGCCCGTCTGTTCGAACATCTGGCTGCCTAGGCATATGCTGCGTCCTGCGACGCCACCAAAAGCAGAAAGGCTCAGCGATTTCCCGCTAAGCCTTTGTGAAAACTGGCTCCGGCGGTAGGGATCGAACCTACGACCAATTGATTAACAGTCAACTGCTCTACCGCTGAGCTACGCCGGAACTGACGGTGCGTATAGCAACGGGGTTTTGGGCCGTCCAGTAGGGGAAACCGGAAAACTTCATGCGGGGGCAAATTGGGTTGTGGCCGTGATCGCGGCATCGGACTGCACGAGGCGCCGTTCCGAGAGGTCGATCAGATGCGCCAGCACGTTGCGGGCGGCGGCGGGGAGAAGGGCAGGGGCGACGTCGGTGTAGATGTGGCGGGCCAGCGCATCGGCTGTCGCGGGGCCGGTAATGGCAAGCGCTTCAAGGATCTGCGTCTCGCGGCCGCGTCGGTGGGCCAGAAGCTCGGCGGCGCGGGCTTGGGGCGCCGTCACCGGCGCGCCATGGCCCGGAAGGTAGAGGCGGTCGCTGCGTGCCGCGAGGCGCGTCACAGAAGCGTAGAAGGCCGTCATGTCGCCATCGGGCGGCGATACCAGCGAGGTCGACCAACCCATCACCAGATCACCGGTAAACAGCAGGTCACCCCAGGCGAAGGCCAGATGGTTCGCCATGTGGCCGGGCGTTTCCAGCACCTCGACCCTCCCCCAGGGGCCGTCGATCACGCTGCCTTCGGCGATCCGGGTATCGGGGACGAAATCGGTATCGACCCCTTCGCCGCCGCCGATCCCGCCTCCCTCGGCCAAGGCCTGCATCACCGGACGGCGGCCCCACACGGACGGGCCTGCCGCCAGAACCGGCGCGCCGGTGGCTTCCGATAGCACCCGCGCCAAAGGGGAATGGTCCAGATGCGAATGGGTCACAAGGATCTGCGCCACCTGCTCGCCTGGGGCCAGAGCCGACATGATCGCCTTGAAATGGGCGGGCAGGGCGGGGCCCGGGTCGATCACCACCACGCGTCCTTCCCCCAGCAAATAGGTCTGGGTACCGCTGAAGGTCATCGGCGACGGGTTCGGCGCGGTGATGCAGCGCAGGCCCGGGATGAAACCGGGGATCGCGCCGGGCCGCACGGTTTCACTTTGCATGGTCCGGCCCCTTCCCGCATAGAGTGCGCCCATGACACTGAATGCATGGATCAAGCAATTCCTGCCGCGCGGCCTTTACGGACGCTCTGCGCTGATCCTGATCGTGCCCGTGGTCACAATCCAGCTTGTCGTCAGTTCGGTTTTTCTGCAACGCCATTTCGAGGATGTGACCCGGCAATTGACGGGGGCGCTGGCGCTTGACCTGCACCTGATCCTCGACACGCTGGACGCGGCGGGACCAGAGGCGGCAACGGAGGTTGCGGAGGCACTTGCCATCCGGATCGACACGCCAAGGATCGCGCCCGAGGATCGGTCGCGGTATTTCTACGACCTTTCAGGTGCTGTGGTGATCGAGGTGCTGAAGGCGCAGGTGCCGGGTGTCGTTGGCGTGGACCTGCGAACCAACGAGCGGGAGGTTCACGTGGTGATCGACCGCGGCGCGCAGGGCCTGATTGCGCTGACGACGACGCGTCGGCGGGCCTCGGCCCCGGCGCCGCATCAGTTGCTGGTGATCATGGTGGGCACCGGTATCTTGATGACGTTCGTGGCGTTCGTGTTCATGCGCAACCAGTTGCGCCCGATCCGACGTCTGGCGGATGCAGCCGAGGCGTTCGGCAAGGGACGGCGGGCGGACTATCATCCGTCGGGTGCGATCGAAGTGCGATCGGCAGGCCGGGCATTTCTGGACATGCGGGCGCGGATCGAGGGGCATCTGGAACAGCGCACGCTGATGCTGTCGGGTGTCAGCCACGATTTGCGCACCCCCCTGACGCGGATGCGGCTGGCGCTGGGGATGATGGAGGACGGGCCGGAAACCGCGGGGCTGGTGCATGATGTCGACGAGATGGAGGCGTTGGTGAATGCCTTCCTCGATTTCGTGCGGGGCGAGGCCGAGGAAGATCCCGCACCCGGCGATCCGCTGGTCCTTGCCGCCAAGGTGGCCGAGAATGCACGGCGCGGCGGCGGCACGGTCGAACTGGTGTTGCCGGCAAACGGTGCCCTCGTGCCGCTGCGCGCCATGGCGGTGCAGCGCGCAGTCATGAACCTGGTGGGCAACGCGCTGCGCTATGGCACCAATGCCCGCCTGTCGGTGGCGCTGATCGAGCGGGCGGTGCGTTTCACGGTCGAGGATGACGGGCCGGGCATTCCCGAGAAGCACCGCGCCGATGCGCTCAAGCCGTTCATGCGGCTCGATGATGCGCGCAATCAGAACAAGGGGCTGGGTGTCGGGCTGGGGCTGGCGATTGCCCATGACATTGCGCGCCGCCATGGCGGCAGTCTGGTGCTGGGCAAAAGTGCCGGCATGGGTGGGTTGCGGGTGGATCTGACCCTGCCGCGATAGGAACATCTGTTGCAGGGGCGAGTGATGCGCATGGCGGGTCACCCTGTCGTCTCGCGTGCGGCGCGAAGGGGCGGGTGGGCAATCCGTCGAGCGGTGGCAAGCGGTCTTGGTCAGGAGAGCGAGAACGATGTGAGCGTTGCGGCGGCGCTGCGGCGGCCCAACCAAGGCTTTCGGCACGTGGTGGGGCCGCAGGTCTGACATCAACTGCCCGGGGGCAGCAGGGCACCACGCGCGCCTCGGCCTGCGGGTGGCTAGGCCGCTCCCGGGGTCTTGCCGAGGATGATCATGCCCAGCAATTCGTCATCGGTGACCTTGTCGACATCGACCGTCCCGACAAGCTGGCCGTTCTTCATGACGCTGGCACGGTCGCACAGGTTCATCACCTGATGCACGTCGTGGTCGATCAGGAAGATGCCGATCCCCTCTTGCTTCAGTTGCGAGATCAGTTCCGCCACCATCTGCGTTTCCTGCGGCCCGAGGGCGGCCGTCGGCTCGTCCATGATCAGGATGCGGGCGTCGAAATAGACCGCGCGCGCGATCGCCACCGATTGCCTCTGGCCACCCGACAGGGCCGAGACGGGGGCGTTGAATTTCTGGAAATTGGGGTTGAGGCGGGCCATGATCTTGCGCGTCTCGGCCTCCATGGCCGCGCCGTCGATCAGGCCGAAGGGCGTCACCAGTTCGCGCCCCAGAAACAGGTTGGCGGCGGCATCGAGGTTATCGGCCAGCGCCAGCGTCTGGTAGATCGTCTCGATGTTGTAGCTGCGCGCGTCGCGGGGCGAGTGGATCGAGGCCTTCTTGCCGTTGATGAAGATCTCGCCGCTGTCGGGCCGATAGGCACCCGACAACATCTTGATCAGCGTGGATTTTCCTGCGCCGTTGTGGCCCAGCAACCCCACGACTTCGCCGGGATAAAGGTCGACGGACACGTTATCGACCGCCTGGATCCCGCCAAACGAGATCGACATGTTGCGCATTTCGACGAGTGGCGTGGACATGGGGGGCATGGACATCAGGATGCTCCCACCCGTTTGCGGTAGACGATGTCGAGCAGCACGGCGAGGACCAGGACCACGCCGACCACGATGTTCTGGTAGGGTGTCGGGGTCTCGATCATGGCCATGCCCGATTGCAGGCTCTGCATGATGAGTGCGCCCAGAATGGCGCCGAAGATCGTGCCGGCACCCCCCGCAAGGGCAGTGCCGCCGATGACGGCGGCGGCGATCACGCGCAACTCGTCCAGCGTGCCGATATCGTTGGTGTGGTTCGACAGGCGCGCCGAGGCGACAACGGCAGAGGCAGCGCAGAGCGCGCCCATGAGGGCGAAGATCTTCACCGTCAGAAACCGCGTGTTGATGCCCGCCAGTGCCGCCGCATCCGGGTTGCCGCCGGTGGCGTAGATATAACGGCCAAAGCGCGTGCGCTTGGCGATCAGGGTCATGGCGATGGCGACGGCGATCAGGACAAAGACCGAAATCGGCAGACCGTAGGCCTGGGTGAAGCCCTCCGGCATGATCTCGCCCCGATCCTCGAACATGCGGGCCAGCCGCCGCTCGGGGATGAGGTAGGAGTTCAGCGCCCAGATCAGGCCCATGATGACGGCCACGGCGATGGCGGCGATCAGGGCCTCGGCCCAGACCGGTTTGACAGGAAAGCCATGGCCCTGCTTGGCGCGGCGCGACGACCACATCGTGGCGATGGTGGCGACGGCAAGGATGCCGCCGATGATCCATGACGCCTGCGCGCCAAGGGTTCCGTTGGTGCCGCCGAAGATCAGGAAAGTCGGGTCGAGCGGCCCGATCGTGGAGCCGTTGGTCAGGAACCACGCAACGTTGCGCCAGACCAGAAAGCCGCCCAGCGTCACAATGAAGGCGGGGATCGTCAGGTAACCCACAAGCCAGCCTTGAAAGGCGCCGATAAGGGTGCCGGCAAGCAATCCCACGACGATCGCGATGGGTCCGATCAGGGGATGGTTCAGCCCCATGCCCAAGGCATCCGGCAGGATTTCGGTCTGCAACATAGCCATGATCGCCGAACAGGTCGCGAGAAGCGCGCCCACGGACAGGTCGATATGGCGGTTGACGATGACGAAGACCATGCCGCAGGCCATGATGGCCACCGAGACGGTCTGGATAGTGAGGTTGAAGATGTTGCGGGGCGTGAGGAAGCGGCCATCTGTCATCAGGTTGAAGCCGATGCACAAGATCACGAATGCCGCCACCATGCCCAGAAGGCGGGTATCAAGCTCCATCACCTGAAGCACGGACTTGCGCGGTTTGGCCCGCGGGGCGGTTGTGGGAAGGGTCATGTCGTATCCTGTCGTGTCGCCAAAAACCCCGAGGAATGAATGCGCCCTTTATAGGGGCGCATTCATCAGGCTCGGTTTACGGCAGTCCGATGCTCAGTTGCAGGGGGCCGGGCCGTTGGTCACACCCTGGCACAGGGTTTCCTGATCGATCCAGCCTGCATCGACGACAACCGACAGGTTCTCGGCGGTGATCGGCACGGGGGTCAGGAACAGGGACGTCATGACAGTGCCACCGGGCGAGGTCCATTCACCTGCTCCCTCGACATCCGCCATCGCGGTGCCCTGGGCCAGTGCGACCGCGATGTTGGCGGCTGCGGCGCCAAGATCGCGCGCGTCTTTCCAGACCGAAACGGTCTGGGTGCCGAGCGCCACACGGTTCAGCGCGGCGTGATCGCCGTCCTGACCCGACACCGGGATCCCGTCCATGCCTTGCGCGGCAAGGGCCGCCACGACGCCACCGGCGGTTCCGTCGTTGGAGGCGATGACGGCGTCAACTTCGTTGTCGAGCGCGGTCAGGATCTGCTCCATGTTGCGCTGCGCGTTGGCGGGCAACCAGCCATCGGTGTAGGCTTCGCCCACGATGGTGATGGCGCCGCTGGCGACTGCCTCGGCAATGATCTCGTCCTGTCCGCCGCGCAGGAAATCGGCGTTCGGATCGGTGGGCGAGCCCATGATCATCACATAGTTGCCTTCGGGCTGTGCCGCGAACACCTCGCGCGCCTGCATCCGGCCGACTTCGACGTTGTCGAAGGTCAGGTAGAAGGCACGATCGTCTTCGATCAGACGGTCATAGGCGACAACCGGGATGCCCTCGTTTGCAGCCAGTTCGACGGCCGGCCCGATGGCTGCGGCGTCTTGTGCCAGGATGATCAGGGCGTCGACGCCTTGGGCGATCAGGCTTTCGATGTCCGACAGCTGACGCGACGCAGAAGATTGCGCATCCGCTGACAGGTAGCCAGCACCGGCCGCCTCAAGCGCTGCGATGATCGCTGCCTCGTCGGTCTGCCAGCGCTCTTCCTGGAAGTTCGACCAGCTGACGCCGATCGTGATGTCCTGCGCGAACGCCGAGGTCGACATCGTTGCCGCAAGCGTGCCTGCGGCCAAGAGTTTCGTGAAATTCATGGTATCCTCCCTATTTTCTTGACCACTTCGATCTGATGTGAGGTGGCCCCACAAGGACGTTACACCAATTTTTTTGCAGATCAAATTAAATCAGGCAAAGGAGGTCGGTCGGTTGTGAAGCCGGTTGCCTAATTATTTTTATTCGGGAACTAATGCCCAAACCGGAGGATCGTGTGACCTATCTGAAAACGTCGCCACAGGGACAGGAGCTGCGCCAGGATCCCCGGCAAGATCCGCGCGAGGGCAATCGCCAGCAGATACTGGATGCCATCCGTCAGGCGGGACGGATCGCGCGCATCGACATCGCGCGGGTGGCGCAGGTCAGCCCGGCCACGGTGACGGCCATCGCGTCCGAGTTGCTGCTGGCCGGCCTGATCGAGGAGGTCGCCCCGCAAGAGGGCACGGCACAGACCAGACGCGGCCGTCCGCGCGTATCGCTCAAGGTCCGGGGCGACGCGCATCTGGTGGCCGGCATCAAGATCGCGGACCGGCAGATCACGGCGATCCTGGTGGATTTCGAAGGCGGGGCCGTGGCCGATCACGCCTTGCCGATTCCGCAGGTGCCCTTGTCCCTGGCCAGTATCGTGGCGCTTGTCGAACAGGTTCTGCGCGAGGCCTGCGCCAAGACCGAGCGCGCCTTCCCGGAAATTGCCGGGGTTGGTCTGGGCCTTGCCGGTCTGGTCGATGCGACGCGCAACTTCGTCTACTGGTCCCCGTCGCTGGACCAGCGCAACGTTGAACTGGGCGCGCTGCTGGAAGCGGCGATGCCGTTTCCCTTCTTCCTCGACAATGACGCCAACCTTGTAGCCAAGGCAGAGCAACTGTTCGGCTATGGCCGCGACGCGTCGGATTTCATCGTCATCACCATCGAACAGGGGGTGGGGATGGGCATCGTGATCGACAACCGCATCTATCGCGGGGGGCGCGGCTGCGGGGCCGAGTTCGGCCATACCAAGGTTCAGCTCGACGGGGCCTTGTGCCGCTGCGGCATGCGGGGCTGTCTGGAGGCCTATGTCGGCGACTACGCCTTGTTGCGCGAGGCGGCTGCGCATGGCCACAAGGGCGATCTGGCGGCGCTTTATGCGCGCGCCAAGGCCGGGGACGAGATGGCAAGTTCCATTCTGGACCGCTCGGGGCGGATGTTTGCGATGGGGCTGGTCAACGTGATCAATTTCTTCGACCCGGCGCTGGTCATCCTGTCGGGGGAGCAAATGGCGTTCGATTTCCTCTACGACGAGAAGGTGCTGCGGCAGGTCAAGGCGTCCGTGGTGCAGGTCGATGCCCCGTTGCCGAAGATCCTTGTGCACAAATGGGGCGACCTGATGTGGGCCAAGGGTGCCGCCGCCTATGCAATCGAGGCGGTATCGAGCCTGACGATCAGGAACATGGTTCGCAATGCGGCTTAGCCTTCCGGTTTTGCTCCTTTTGGCGGGAACCGCCGGGGCGGACCCGCTCTTTGCGCCGGTCGCGGTGCCGGAGCACAGCTATGAGGGCGGGTGGGAGCATTTCGTCGGCGGCGGTGTTGCGACGTTCGACTGCTCTGGCGACGGGTTGCCCGAGCTTTATGCGGCAGGTGGCTCAAACCCGGCGCGCCTGATGTTCAACCGCTCGCCGGTGGGCGGTGACATCGTGCTGGTCCCGGCGCCCGCCGGGCCGCTGGAGGTGACCGGGGTGATCGGGGCCTATCCGCTCGACATCGACGCGGACGGCATCCTTGATCTGGCGATCTTGCGGGTGGGCGAGAACCTGTTGATGCGGGGGCAGGGCGGGTGCGCCTTTGCCGCGTTCGACGATCTGGGCTTCGAGAGCGACGCGCGCTGGACCACGGCGTTTTCCGCGACGTGGGAGGCGGGACTTTCCCTGCCGACACTGGCATTCGGCAACTATGTCGACCGCGATGCGCCCGACGGGCCATTCGGCACCTGCGACCGCAACCTGCTCTACCGGGCCGAGGGCGCCCTTTATGGTGCCCCGCTACCGCTGGAGCCGGGATTTTGCCCGTTGTCGATGTTGTTCTCGGACTGGGGCAGGCGCGGGCGCGCCGACCTGCGGGTCTCCAACGACCGCCACTACTACGTCAGGGGCGGAGAGGAGCAGATGTGGGCCATGGAACCCACGCCACGGCTTTTTGGGCCTGAAGATGGATGGAACAGCCACCAACTGTGGGGCATGGGCATTGCCGCGCGCGATCTGGATGGCGACGGCCTCGCGGAAGTGATGTTGACCTCGATGGGTGATCAGCGCCTGCAATCGCTGGCGCCGGATGCCGAGGGGCCCAGCTTCGTCGATGAACGCTACGAGCGGGGGGCAACCGCGCATCGCCCGTATACCGGCGGCGACGGGCGCCCCTCGACCGGCTGGCACGCGGCCTTCGGCGATGTGGACAATGACGGATTGTCAGACCTGTTCATCACCAAGGGCAACGTCGAACAAATGCCCGGCAGCGCGATGGACGACCCCAACAACCTGTTGATGGGCCTTGAAGATGGCTCCTTCGCCGAGGCGGGACTGGAAGCCGGGATCGCCAGCCTGCGGCGCGGTCGGGGTGGCGCGCTGGTGGATCTGAACGGGGACGGATTGCTCGACATTGCCGTGGTCAACCGCCATGCGCCGATGGAGGTCTACCGGAATGTCAGCACGGGCACCGGCAACTGGATCGCGCTAGATCTGGCGCAACCGGGCCCGAACCGGTTCGCCGTCGGCGCCTTTGTGGAGGTTCGGGCGGGGGGACGCCTGTGGACGCAGGAGGTGACGGTGGGCGGCGGCCATGCGGGCGGCAGCGCCGGTGTGCAGCATTTCGGCTTGGGGGCAGAGCAGATCGTGGATATCCGCGTCATCTGGCCTGGTGGAGAGACCAGCGAATGGTCAGGCGTCGCCGCGAACCAGCGGATGCTGTTGGCGCGGGAGTAGGGCCGAGGTGCGCCCCGGTGGGGCACACCACCCGACCCGCCACCCTTCGCTCTGTCAGCGGGGAACCGGCAGCCCGCTTGGCACACGCTCGGGAATACCGCTTCGGCCTGCAAGGGCGGTTTCGTCGGTCAGGGCCTCAAGGAACGCCATCAGGTCAGCGATCTGCGCATCGGCAAGCGCCATCGGCTGCAACTCGTTTGCCGCGGCGATCGCGGCCAGCGTCGCCGGATCGTCGAGGATGCGCCAATCGGCGGCACCCGCCAGATCCGGCAGGATCACCTGCGAGCGGTCATAGGCATAAAGGGCGGCCACGGGATCGAGGTGGTGGCGGATCACGCCCTCAAGGCTCGCATAGGCGCCGGAATGGCCATAGGGCGCGGTTCGGGTGACGTTGCGGAGCGAGGGCGTGCGGAAGGCATAGGCATCGGCCGGGTCGCCGGTAACATGCATTCGGCCCTCGTCCAGGGCGTTATCCTCGAACCGGGCGGCCTTGCCGGGGCCAAGCTGCGGCATGGCGATGGCGTGGAAATCGTGGTCGGTTTGGAACCGGCCGGCGTGGCAATCGGCGCAGCCAGCCTCGCCATAGAACAGCGCCCGGCCGCGGTCTGCGGCGGGTGACAACGCGGCGGTTCCCGCCAGATAACGATCGAACGCACTGTCATCCGCACGCCATTCATGGTCGATGAACTCGGCCAGCGCGTCCGATATGGCGGTGAAGGTGATCGGCGCGCCGTCACCCAGAACCGTATCGAAGCGGGCGCGATATTCGGGAATGGCCGCCACCCGCGCCGAAATCTGGTCCCATGCGCCACCGGGCAGGGACAGCATGCCCAGACGAACGCTTTGCCCGACCTCGTTCTCGGAGTAATGGCCGGCCATCTCGTCGGGGGAGAGGACCGGGAACATCGCCTGCGCCGACAGGACGGACGCAAATCCCGAGGCCATCGCATCGCCAAGGGGGGTGCGGATGCCGTTGGGGCGATCCGGGTCCGCCTCCAGCCGCCCATCGTGGAACATGACGGTGAACTCGGTCGCGCCGAGGTTGAAGAGCGATGGCGAATTGCGCGGGATGCGCCGCTCGGGCAGATTGGCGGGATCGACAACCCGCTCGGGCCCCAGGCCGGTGCCGCCATCCCCCAGCCCCAGTGACAGCCCGTCGGAGGTGGCAAATCGGGGATGGTGACAGGTGGCGCAGGCCACGGTCTGGTTGCCCGAGAGGATCGCGTCGTAGAACAGCAATTGCCCTAGCGCGACGCGGTCGGGGTCCACTTCGGGGAACACGACAGGCTCGAAGGCGGGGCTTGCCACCAGCGGCAGCGGCAGCAGCGCCAGAAGCGGCCATCCCCATCTGCGCCAGGCAGTCCGTCCCATGCTCAGCACTCCCCCTTAGACGAACCGGTTCACGATATTTTCAAGGTATTCCTGCCGCCCCGATACCGGCAGCGGCTGCAGATCCGTGGCCATCACATGGGCCGCTATATCCTCGAGCGAGCGCTGGCCCGCCAACATGGCCTGCGCCTCGGCGCCCTGCCATCCGGCGTAGCGGTCGCTGACGAAACGCGGCAATGTCGCGTCCTCGATCATCGCTGCGGCGGCCTTGAGCGCGCGCGCGCAGACATCCATGCCGCCGACATGGGCCATCAGCAGATCCTCGGGGTCAAGCGACTGACGCCGCAGTTTGGAGTCGAAATTGGTGCCGCCCGCGCCGAACCCGCCATCTTGCAGGATATGGTAATAGGCCAGCGCCACCTCGGGCACCGAATTGGGGAACTGGTCGGTATCCCAACCTGACTGGTAGTCGTTGCGGTTCATGTCGATGGACCCGAAGATGCCCAGCGCGGTTGCGGTGGCGATCTCATGCTCGAAAGTGTGGCCGGCCAGGATCGCGTGGCCCTGTTCGATATTCACCCGCACCTCGTTCTCCAGCCCATGGCGTTTGAGGAAACCATACACCGTCGCCACGTCGTAGTCATACTGGTGCTTGGAGGGTTCCTGTGGCTTCGGTTCCACGAGA
>JBBQHZ010000107.1:0-13208 GCA_038324445.1 Rhodobacterales bacterium
ACCGAGGCTATCAGCACGCCGGGTTACAGGTTCAAGGTCGGCAGCTTTGACTGCGCCTCGATCTCGGACGGCGCTTTGGAGTTTCCATCCGCCTGGTACGGCGCCAACGCAACGCCGACCGAGGTCGCCGATCTGCTGGAAAAGAACTTCCTGCCGCGCGACACGGTGCGCAATCCGACCAACAGCCTGTATATCGACACCGGCACGCATAAGGTGCTGATTGACACTGGACTGACCAAGCCGCTTGCAGCGCAGGCCGGACCGCTGGCCGAGGCGCTGTCGGGTATGGGTCTTCTGCAGGCGCGGCTGGCGGCGGCGGGTCTTGCGCCGGGTGAGATCGACATCGTGATCCTGACACACGGGCACCCCGACCATATCGGTGGCATTGTGGATGGCAACGGTGCCGCAATCTTTCCCAACGCCCAATATGTGATGGACGCCAAGGAGTTCGCGTTCTGGCAAGGTGCCGACAACCCGGACGACTTTACCACCATGGTCGCCAAGGCGGGCCTTGCGGCGATGGGCATCCGGTTGAACCTGATCGCGGCGGGGGATGAGGTTGTTCCGGGCATTCGCGCCATCGACGCCTATGGTCACACGCCGGGGCATCTGGCGTTCGAAATTGCCTCGGGTGCGGACCTGCTGCTGCATCTGGTCGATGCGTCCGGGCATTTCATCATCGGGCTGGCGGAACCCGACTGGTCACTCTCCTTCGACCTTGACGCCGCCCGCGCCATCGCGGTGCGCCGGGCACTGTTCGACCGTGCCGCAACCGAACGCGCCTTGACCTTCGCCAGCCACTTCCCCTGGCCCGGCCTTGGCCACGTCAGCGCCGAAGGAGCCACATGGGCATGGCACCCCGTCCCATGGGAGTTCAGCGCGCAGACCTGAAGCGGGGGCGCTGCAAGCGGTTGAGTTGCAGAAACGGCTGCCGCCACATGTCGATACTATATTCCGACCACTCGAGCAGAATCGGCAGCACCCCCGCCAGAAAGCCAGTTCGGTTTTCATGGTGTTGATCGGCAATACTGTGGAGGTCCGCAGTATGTCCGCGGCGCGTGTAACCGCCAAGGACCAGTTCACGAGCAAAACAGACTGTAATTCAGAAACCAGCAGTGTCTGAAATGGGGAGGGATTGACTTTAGAAGTTGAGCCGGAACATTCCCCCGACCGGCTGGGGTGATCCCGCCTGCATGGCATGAGAGTTCAATCAATATGGGTAGATTAGTTCAGCAACTAGGGGTCTGATGCCGTAGAGTGCAGAATCCTATGTTCAGGTGGTTTAATTGCCTTCTGGACATCTGTATTCTTTGGCATCAGACCTCGATGCCACAATATCATTTGCCCAGTTCTCATGTTTTGCCGATCTCTTCTTCGCATGGCCGGACCTCGCAAGCCTCGATGGCCCATTCTAAAAAAATGGCAATTGACACGACAAGCCCGATTAAGCCCTCTCTCGAACCGAGTTTCACCCACGAGCTTTCCAACTAATGTGTGTCGGTCATTCACACCTAACAAGCTCGAAGGAGTCCCAACATGGAAAACGCCGCCGTTGATCTGGCCACCTATGTCCGCACCCCGCTGTCGGACGCCCGTGTGGCCCACCTGCGCGCAATAGGCGAGATTGTGACCTTTGCGTCCGGCGAAACGCTGGTAGCCTTTGGCGCAGCAAACGAAGCGTTTCTGTACATCCTTGAAGGCGAGGCAGCTGCCTGGGACGAGGTGAATGGCACCCGCTACGGTAATGCCACGCTCGGCCCGACCCAGTTCACCGGCGAAATGAGCTTCATGTCGGGAGGCACTGCGCAGCTGACCAACCGCGCGGTCACGCCGATCACCGCGATCCGCGTGCCCCGTGCTGCGCTGCTGCAGGCGATGGCCGACATTCCCGAACTGAGCGACATATTGATAACGGTCTTTGCTGCGCGCCGGCGCCGCTTGATCGAAAGCGGCCAGGCCGGCCTGACCCTGATCGGGGCAGAGGCCGACCGTACTGTGCGCCGGATCGAGGCATTCGCCACACAAAACCGCATTCCTTATCGCACACATTCTATCGGCTCGCCCGAGGCGCTTGCGATGGCGACCCGCTGTGGCATCCCGGCGAATGCGGCCAGCGTGATCCTAGGCGAACGCACGGTGATCGATGATCCGACCCCTCGCCGTCTTGCACGGCATTACGGGCTAGATCAGGCGGTGGAACAGGGCGCAGCCTTTGACGTGGTGATCGTTGGGGCCGGTCCCGCAGGGCTGGCCGCTGCCGTCTATGCCGGGGCCGAAGGCTTGCGCGCACTGGTAATCGACGAGCTGGCCGTGGGCGGGCAGGCTGCGACATCCTCGCGGATCGAGAATTACATGGGCTTTCCCACCGGCATCTCGGGTGCTGATCTGTGCGCGCGGGGCGAAATTCAGGCGCTGAAGTTCGGAACGCGATTTGCCGTGCCCCGACGGGTAACAGGCGTCGAAAAGAAAGACGGCGTTTTCAGTCTGACGCTTGACGATGGCATCGCAATCCGCGCCCGCTCCATCGTGGTTGCGACCGGTGTGCAATATCGCCGCCTGCCCATCGACCGTCTGGAAGCGTTCGAGGGGGCGGGTGTTTCTTATGCAGCCACCGAACTGGAAGCGCGCCATGTTCAAGGCCGATCCGCTGTAGTAATCGGGGGTGGCAACTCGGCAGGCCAGGCGGCGATGTTTCTTAGCCGTCGCGCGGCCAAAGTGCATCTGGTCGTGCGGGGGGCGTCGCTGGCAGCTTCGATGTCGGACTATCTGATCGAGCGCATCCGCAAGAACGACAAGATAACGCTGCACTTCAATGCGCAGGCCACCGGGCTGGATGGGGCAAACACGCTGGAAGCCGTCACCCTGCGCGAGGCAGACGGCGATCACCGACTGCCAGCAGCGGGACTGTTCGTGATGGTGGGTGCGGCGCCCAACACAGGCTGGCTGGCAGGAATCGTCGATCTGGACGCCAAGGGTTTCGTGCTGACGGACGCCAGCCACGCCACTTCCTGCCCCGGCATATTTGCTATGGGCGATGTTCGCGCAACTTCCGTCAAACGTGTTGCTTCAGCCGTGGGCGAAGGCTCCGTCGTCACTTCGAAGGTTTGGGAACACGTCTTTGCAGATGGGGTGCACGCTGACACAGTGTCAGCACGCACAGGCCGACGGTAGATCGACGCTCGTTGCGGTAGCGCAGTGCTGCGATGGCCTTTTGCCAGAGAAGGTTCGACCGCAGTCCCGTTCCCTCCGCCACTTGCCCTCGCGAAAGCGTTCTCCCGATCCGGCTGCGGCCGGATTTTCTCGTTGTTTTCGAGGGTTATGCGGGAGCGGCTGAGCACCGGCCCAGTAGCCAGGAGGCCTGGAAGTGGTCTCTCCGGGCCGCTATCCTCCGGACCTCATGACTGCGCCGATTTGGTGAATCTCATGCAGGCAACTGAAATCACGATATTTTCCGGCATCCCGTGCTGAGCACTTCGACAGGGGTCGCGTCCGTTTAAATGGAACAGAAATCGAAACTGCGTTGATGGCGCGGCGATCGCTCCTGGCTTGGGCTGGCGCTGTTTGCGTCCATGCGTTCGACGTCCAAAGCCCCGACTTGGCCCTCGGCACGGATCTCCGTTCCCCTGATCACTCTCTTATCTTCGCGTCCTTGAAACCGGCAGCAAGCCACGGAACCGGATGACTTGGGCGCCGACGGATATTCACCCCCACTGATCCAAGTTAGCGCCATGGCCCAAGACATCTGCTACTTGCTGATCATTCGCCTTGACGGTTCCGGTGGGATGGCGCTTGGCAGGAACGTTTCCACAGGCGCCACCTTCGGACATCTGCCCAGTTGCCGGATGTTGACCGAGTGTCCAGTTCGACAGCCGCGATCATGTGCCGTGCCCGCTCGATAAGTGCCAAACTGACTTGGGTGCTGCTCTCAGGTTTCGTCAGCAACCGAACTCTGGAGGATTGACAATGAAGTGGGACCAGATCGAGCGGAAGTGGGAAGAGATGGCCCGCCGTGTTCAGCCGCTTTGTTCACTGCCATCGACTGGCCAAGACAAGCCGTCAAAGGTTGGACAGGATGGCTCGTCGGCGAAAGGCCCGGTGGCTTCCACCGACCTCTTTGCCAACGCATTGGTTGCCAAGACCTACGAGTGAACCCGCGCGAAACTTCTTTTCGCGTTGATCCTCGGGCATGGCTGCCACCCGACATCTTCGGGCCGCGCTGGACTTTTGGTCAGGTGACCTCGCCTTGGCTGGACGCTTCGCCGATCCGGGAAGAGATTTTTGGCCCCGAGCGGTTGGCGCATCACGCGGAGAGCCTTGCCCGGGTCCAGAGCATTGCCGAGCGGCCACGGCGGGTGCTGAACCTGACAGTCAGGCTGAAGCAGAACGCAGCGGTTCTGCTCGCGGCCTACCGCTACAACGGTACCGCCCTTCTTGATGGTCAACCGGTGCCACTGGCGGCCCAGTGGCTGCTGGACAACTTTCACCTCGTCGAACAGCAACTGACTCAGATCGCGTCGGACCTGCCGCCGGGATACTATCGGCAGTTGCCGAAGGTCGCCTCGGGGCCGTTCGCCGGATACCCGCGCGTTCTGGAACTGGCATGGGCCTACGTCGCACATACCGACAGCCTGGTTTCCGGGGCGGTCTTGCGGCGCTTCGTGCGCGCCTATCAGACCGTCCAGCCGCTGACGATCGCCGAGCTTTGGGCCGTGGCGATCACGCTTCGGATCGTTCTCGTGGAGAACATGCGCCGCCTTGCGGTGCAGATCTCAGAGGCCCACGCGCTGCGCATCGCGGCCGATGCCCTGATGGACGCCGCAGCTCCGGAACTGCCGGACGACGCCATCGACCTGCCCGAGATATTCGCTGCGCAAATTGCCAAGCGGCTGCGCGGCTGCGATCCGTCCGAGACACCGATGCTTGCCCGGCTCGAGGAAAGGCTGGCACAGCAGGGCACGACACTGGACGACGTTGTGGCGCGTGCCCATGCCCGGCAGGGGGCGTCGAATGTGACGATGCGCAATATCGTCACCAGCATGCGAACATTGTCGGAATTGGACTGGGCCGATTTCTTCGAGGATGTGAGCCTTGTCGATGCCTGTCTGTCCAGCGGGTCGGACTTCGCAGGGATGGATTTCGCCACCCGCAATCAATACCGGACCGCTATCGAACTTCTCGCGCGGGGATCGCGCCTGGGCGAAATCGACGTGGCGCAGGCCGCACTCGATCTGACAAAGGCGGGGAATGACGAGCGTGCGCGCGATCCGGGGCATGTGCTGATCGGCGCGAGGCGCGGCGCGCTTGAGGCCGCGATCGGCTTCGAGCCTTCTCCGCGGCTACGGCTTATGCGGCTTTCCGGCAGGCTGGGTCTCGGCGGCTATGCCGCAGCAATCGCCTTCGCGTTGGCTGCAATTCTGGGTGCGGCGGGCTGGTTCCTTCGTTCGGCGGGTGCGTCATGGGTGGAACTGCTGTGGCTTGCCCCCCTTGCACTGCTTCCGGCGACCGACGCCGCGACCGCATTGGTGAACCTCTGCGTAACTCGCGGCATCACTCCGGCATCGCTGCCCTCGCTTGATCTGGCGGCGGGCGTGCCGCCGGACCTTCGGACGCTGGTGGCCGTGCCGGTGTTGCTCACCGGCCCGAACGATCTGTCAGAACATTTGGAACGGCTCGAGGTGCATCATCTTTCAAGCGTGAGCGGTGCGGTGCATTACGCGCTTCTGTCGGACGGACCGGATGCCGACACCGAGACGACCGCAACCGATGCGGCGCTGATCGCCTTGGCAGAGGCGGGCATCGCCCGGTTGAACGCGACCTATACCTCCGCGGCCGGCAACCGCTTTCTGTTCCTGCACCGACGGCGACAGTGGAACCCGTCCGAAGGCTGCTGGATGGGCTGGGAGCGCAAGCGCGGCAAGCTGGTCGAACTGAACCGCCTGCTAAGGGGCGACGACGACACCAGCTATCTGCGCTCGGTGGTGCCGGTGCCGCAGGATGTGCGCTTCGTCACCACGCTGGATGCCGATACGCGCGTCCCGCGCGACGCGGTGCAACGGCTGATCGGCAAGCTGGCCCATCCGCTGAACCGTCCGCGGTTCGATGCGGCGCTGGGGCGGATCGTGGAAGGCCATGGCATCCTCCAGCCGCGGGTGGCCGCCGCACTTCCGGTCGGGCGCGAAGGCTCTGTCTTTCAGAAGATCAGTTCGTCTCCAGGCGGAATCGATCACTACGCGGCGGCCATCTCGGATGTCTATCAGGATCTGTTCGGCGAGGGCTCGTTCACCGGCAAGGGCATCTACGACATCGACGCCTTCGCGGCGGCGCTGAAGGGACGCGTGCCGGAGAACGCGATGCTGAGCCACGACCTGTTCGAGGGCATCTTTGCCCGAGCAGCGCTGGCATCGGATGTCGAGGTCGTCGAGGATTTCCCGTCGCGGTATGACGTGGCGGTGCGCCGACAGCATCGTTGGGTGCGGGGCGACTGGCAGCTTTTCCCATGGGTCTTCGGGGCGAGGCTCGGCGGGGTTCCGGCGCTCGGGCGGTGGAAAATGGCTGACAACATGCGCCGCTCGCTGGTGGCACCGATGGCGGCCCTTGCGCTCGGGGCGGGGTGGCTCTTGCCCTTGCCGCTGGCGGCGCTCTCGACGGTTCTGGTGCTGGTGATGCTGTCCTTGGGGCGCGTGCTTTCGCTGCCCTTCGACTTGCTGCCCGGACGTGCCGGGATCACGTCGCGCAGTCATTTTGCCGCTTTGGCAACCGACGCCGCTACGGCCATGAAACAAGTCGGGATGGATGTCGCGTTTCTTCCGGATGCCGGCTGGCGGATGATAGACGCCATCGGCCGCACGGTCTGGCGGATGACGATCAGCCATCAGTATCTGCTGGAATGGGTGACGGCAGCCCAGGCAGCCGGAAAAGCCCGGCCTGACGTTCTGGGCGGCTATCGCATCATGTCGGGCGGCGTCGCGTTCGGCCTGGCAATCTGCTTTTCGGCAACGGCGCTCAATCCGGATGTCTGGCCGCTGACACTGCCTTTCGCGCTACTATGGCTTGCCGCGCCCGCATTGGCCGAGCGGATCAGCCGGCCTGTTACTGCCGCCGCACGGGCTGAACCGACCGAAGATCAGGCGCAGGCGCTCCGGCTGACCGCACGGCGGACATGGCGCTATTTCGAGACATTCGTGACCGACGCAGACAATTCTCTGCCGCCGGACAATTTTCAGGAAACGCCACGCCCTGCGGTGGCCCACCGCACTTCGCCCACCAACATCGGCCTCTATCTGCTGTCAACCGTTGCTGCCCGCGATTTCGGCTGGATCGGAACAGCGACAGCCCTGCGCCGCTTGGAACAGACCCTCCAAACAATGCAAGGCATGCAGCTTCACCGGGGGCATTTCTACAACTGGTATGACACGAAGGATCTGCGGATTCTGCATCCAGCCTATGTCTCAACCGTGGACAGCGGCAACCTTGCGGGCCATCTTATCGCTGTAAGCCGCTCCTGTCGTGATTGGCAGACGGTCGCAGTATCGCTCGATCAGCGCCGCGCGGGCCTTCTCGACACGTTGGCCCTGGCGCAAGAGGCGATGGACGCAATCGTCGGGGATACGGCGGCGCGTCGGTCACTGGCCGCGATCTTTGAACGGATAAGGACCGCCCAGCCCGGGGACCTGACCGCATTGGCCGATCGGGCCCTCGAAGCTGCCACACGGCTTGGCGCGCCTGAGTCAGAGCTGCGCTTCTGGACCACGGCTCTGCGCGATCAATTGACAGAGCCAGAGGCCGACCAGATCGCGGATCTGTCTCTCAGGTTGGAGGCGGTCGCGACACTGGCGCGAGACATTGCGCTGGCGATGGATTTCGCCTTCCTGCTCGACCCGGAGAAAAAGCTCCTCTCGATCGGCTTCTCCGCCGAAACCAACAGCCTTGATCCGAACTGCTATGACCTCCTGGCGTCCGAAGCACGGCTGGCGAGCCTATTCGCCATTGCGAAGGGCGATGTGGAGACACGGCATTGGTTTCGGTTAGGCCGGGCGGCTACCCCGATGGGGACAGGTTCGGCGCTGATCTCGTGGTCGGGCAGCATGTTCGAATACCTGATGCCCTCGCTGGTCATGCGGGCGCCAGTAGGCTCGCTGCTGGAGCAGACAAACCGGCTGGTCGTGGCCCGCCAAGAGGAACACGGACGCCTCCTCGATATTCCCTGGGGCATATCGGAATCGTCTTACAATGTCCGCGATCTGGAGATGACCTACCAGTATTCGAACTTTGGTGTTCCCGGTCTGGGGCTGAAGCGTGGACTTGGAGAAAACAGGGTGATCGCGCCCTATGCCACGGGTTTGGCCGCGATGGTGGACCCGGTGGCGGCGGCGGCGAACTATGCGGAAATGGCGGCCATGGGTGCGCGGGGCCGTTATGGCTTCTACGAGGCGATGGATTTCACGGCCAGCCGTCTGCCCGCAGCACATGACGTGGCGATCGTGCGCAGTTTCATGGCGCATCATCAGGGTATGACGATCACGGCAATTGCAAACACGTTGCAGGACGGGCTGTTGCGCCGCCGCTTTCATTCGGAACCGCTGGTGCAGGCGGTGGACCTGCTCTTGCAGGAACGCGTCCCGCGCGATGTGAACGTGGCGCCGCCCCGTGCTGAAGAGATGCTGACAGGGGCGAGCGATACGGTAGCGATGCCGACCATCCGGCACTTCGATGCGCCAGGGCTGGAACCCCCAACCGCACATCTGCTGTCGAACGGGCGGTACGGCGTCATGCTGACGCCGACTGGCGCGGGCTACAGCCAGTGGGGCGACATTGCGATCACGCGCTGGCGGGCGGATGCCACACGTGACGCGATGGGTGCCTTCATCTTCGCCCGCGACGCCGACACCGAGGAGCTCTGGTCGGCCGGGAATCAGCCTCTGACGGCGGCCCCCGGTCACCATTCCGCAGCGTTCAGCGAGCATCAGGCTTGCCTCACTCACCGGCAGGGGCCGCTGACCACCACAACCGAGATCGTCGTCTCGGCCGAGGACGATGCCGAGGCGCGGCGGGTCACTCTGACCAACACCGGGCGCCGGGCGCGCGAGATCGACTTGACGTCCTACGCCGAACTGGTGCTGGCGCCCGCGGCTTCCGATCTGGCCCATCCGGCGTTCTCGAAGCTGTTCGTCGTGACCGATCATCTGCCCGAACTGGATGTCATCATCGCGACCCGCCGCCGTCGCTCGCCCGAAGAGCCTGAGGTCTGGGCCGCTCACATGGCCGTGGTCGAGGGCACCGAGACCGCGCTTCCACAGATCGAGACGGATCGGGCGCGGTTCGTCGGACGCGGTGGTGACATTGCTCAGGCGGCAATGGCGACGGCACCGTTGTCCGGTACCACGGGCACCGTTCTCGATCCGGTATTCGCGATCCGGCGCCGGATTCTGGTTCCGGCCGGCGGCATGGCGCGGGTAACGTTCTGGACGCAAATTGCAGAAAGCTCTGGAAAGCTGCTGGAACTTGTCGACCACCACCGCGACGCTTCGGCGTTCGAGCGGGCGGAAACACTCGCATGGACTAAGGCACAGGTGCAACTGCGCCATCTGGACGTCACCGGCGCCGAGGCTGCCGACTTCCAGCGTCTGGCAGGTTTCATCCTGCGGCGGGACGCGCGGCTGCGCGTCTCCGGGGCGCGTATCGCTGCGGGCGCCGGGCCGCAGTCGGGTCTGTGGGCGTTGGGGATTTCCGGGGATCTGCCGCTGGTAGTCCTGCAAATCGAGGATCCCGAAGACGCGGGCCAGGTCCGGCAATTGCTGGCCGCGCATGAATACTGGCGGGCGCGGCAGCTTTCGGTTGATCTGGTCATCCTGAATGAGCGCGCCGCCTCTTACGTGCAAGACTTGCAGGTGACCATCGAGGCGGCAGTGCGCTCGTCGCAGTCGCGCCCCCGCACCGATGACGTCATGAGACGGGACAAGGGAGCGGTCTATGCGCTGCGCGCCGACATGATGACGCCCGAGGCCCGCGCGCTGCTTTTGTCGGCGGCATCTGCGGTGCTGGTCGCGCGGCGCGGCAACATCGGCGCACATTTAGACAGCCTGCAGAGCTTGCTCGATGCCGGGCGACCGACGCCTCTTCCGGTGCTGAAGGCATCGTCAAAAGCAGAGCCTGTAGAGCCACTGGAATTTTTCAATGGCACCGGTGGGTTCGCCTGTAATGGCCGGGAATACGTGACCGTGCTGGAGGATGGCGGGTCCACCCCTGCGCCCTGGCTCAACGTGATCGCCAACTCCAGTTTCGGCTTTCAGGTTTCGGCAGAAGGCAGCGGGCATACGTGGGCCGAAAACAGCCGTGAAAACCAGCTGACCCCCTGGAGTAATGATCCCGTCTGCGATCCACCCGGCGAGGCCGTGTATCTGCGCGATCTGGACAGCGGCGAGGTCTGGACGCCCACCGCCCTGCCGATCCGGGGGCCGGGTCGGTACGTCGCCCGCCACGGCTTTGGCTACAGCCGGTTCGCGCACGAGGGGCAGGGGATCGCGGCCGAGATGGTGCAGTTCGTGCCGATGGACGACCCGGTGAAGATCACCCGCCTGACGCTGACGAACCGGACGTCGCGGGTGCGCCGCCTGTCGGTTACCGCCTATGCCGAATGGGTGCTGGGCACCTCCCGCAGCGTCACCGCACCGCATCTGATAACAGAGAAGGACGGCGGCTCCCTGTTTGCCCGTAATCCTTGGGGCACCGCCTTTCCCGGTCGCGTGGCATTTTGCGACGTCGGTCCCAATCCGAGCGGCTGGACCGGCGACCGTGCGTCGTTCCTTGGCCCCAGCGGCAGCATGGCGGCACCCTCGGGTTTGGGGCAGCCGCTTTCAGGAGAAACGGGGGCAGGCCTTGACCCCTGCGTCGCGTTGCAACGCCCCCTGCGCCTGGACCCGGGCGAGACCGCCGAAGTCGTCATCCTGTTAGGTCAGGCGGAAGATGCTGAAACCGCCCGCACGCTGATCTCCCGCATGCGCGATACTGACCCAGACACACTTCTTTCGGGGGTGGCTGCACACTGGACCACGCTTCTGAGCGGAGTTCAGGTCAAGACGCCTGACCGCGCGATGGACATCCTGCTGAACGGCTGGCTGCTGTACCAGACGCTGGCCTGCCGGATATGGGCGCGCGCCGGTTTCTATCAGGCAAGCGGCGCCTACGGGTTCCGCGACCAGTTGCAGGACGGTATGGCGCTGACCTTTAGTCGCCCGGACATGACCCGCGCCCACCTGTTGCACGCGGCCTCTCGGCAGTTCCCCGAAGGCGACGTGCAGCATTGGTGGCTACCTCATTCAGGCCAGGGCGTCCGCACGCGGATCTCGGATGACCGGGTGTGGTTGGGCTATGGTGTCGCCCGCTATATCGAGGTTTCCGGCGACCATGGCGTCCTTGACGAACAGGTGCCCTTCCTTGAAGGCCCCGCGCTTGAGCCGGGCGCGCATGATGCGTTTTTCCTGCCGGAGGTCTCCAAAGAAACGGCCAGCGTGTTCGAGCATTGCGCGCGCGGACTGGATCAGGCGATCGCGCTGACCGGCATGAACGGAATGCCCCTGATCGGAACCGGCGACTGGAATGACGGGATGAACCGCGTCGGCGAGAAGGGTCTTGGCACCAGCGTCTGGCTTGGCTGGCTTCTGATCGCCACGCTCGACGCGATGGTCCCGCTTGCCGACACCCGGGACACTGCCCGGGCCGCCCTCTGGCGCGCGCATTCGGCCAGCCTGCGCAAGGCCATCGAGGCAGAGGGCTGGGACGGTGCTTGGTACCGACGCGGCACGTTCGATGATGGAAACCTACTCGGCTCCGCATCATCGGACGAATGCCGTATCGACTCGATCGCTCAAAGCTGGGCCGTACTCTCAGGCGCGGCTGACCCCGAACGGGCTTCCAAGGCCTTGAACTCGTTCCACACCCATCTTGTCCGTCAGGACCCTGGCCTTGCCATGCTGTTCACCCCGCCCTTCGACACCACACCTCTCGATCCAGGCTACATCAAGGGCTATCCCCCCGGACTGCGCGAAAACGGTGGCCAGTACAGTCACGCGGCGATGTGGGCCGTTCTCGCCCAAGCAAAGCTGGGCAATGGCGACCGGGCGCAGGCATTGTTCGCGCTGCTGAACCCGATCAACCATGCACTCACACCCGACGCGTCTGCCCGCTACAAGGTCGAGCCCTACGTCATAGCGGCGGATGTTTACTCGACTGCCCCGCACGAGGGACGCGGGGGCTGGACCTGGTACACGGGATCCGCCGGCTGGATGTATCGTGCAGGCGTCGAAGGGATCTTGGGCGTAACCCGAACCGCCGACATTCTTTTCATTGATCCATGCCTGCCAAAATCCTGGCCCGGGGTGTCCGTCCAGATCACGCTTGACGGGTTCCGCGTCGATGTGACGGTGGTGAACAGTGGTGCGACTGGGCATGGCATCACGCACGCCTTGCTGGATGGCGTCGAAATCATCTGTGAGGGCGGCAAGCTGAGACTGCCGATCACGGACCGGATGCACCGCCTTGATCTGACGCTCGGATAACGCGAGAGTTCAGGGACTTGGGGATGAACCTGGGAAGCGGCCTGACGCGTCTTCGGACTGGATCTTCAGCCGGAGTTGACCACCTCAATCGAGCCGACCGGACAACGAGTACGGTTTAGTGGCGGTGGCTGCGCGGAATCCCATTCTCAGTCTCGGGATCAGGCTGCTTCGAGAAGTTCAGCCGCATTCCCTGCAGTATCGACACAGACGAAGCACGTCGCGATGCGCCCGTTTCTGCGTTGCGGCTGCAACGGCTGCCTTCTATCTGGTAACTCGCTCAAGGCGTTCGGCTGGTGTGAGCAGAAAATCGAGGCCCTCGTGCTGCTCCGGCCAAGCTACGGCAAACTGAGCTACTCCCCATCGATTGGACAGATTTTCGGGTGATTCAAGCTACTGCCTGCACCTGCTGATCGGTTTCGATTGCGTTAAAGTAGACCACGGCGGGCGGTTGACCGCCATGGGCGGGCATGGGGCCGCTGGTGGTTGTAAAAGGTGATCCAGCGTCCGACGCCAGCCTGGGCCTGAGACCCGGTTTCCCAGGCGTGCAGATAGACGCATTCATACTTCAGGGACCGCCAAAGGCGCTTGATGAAGATGTTGTCCAGATAGCGGGCTTTGCCGTCCATTGAGATCTTGGTGTTTGCCCGCTTCAGT
>JBBQHZ010000108.1:0-13094 GCA_038324445.1 Rhodobacterales bacterium
TGCCCAGAGCCGAGGATGGGCTGCGGTCGATGGCGGCGGTTCATGCCGCCGTCGCGTCGGCCAAGGAGCGCGGAAAATGGGTCGATGCGCGGCCGCCCATGTTCGCCCATCCGGGATGATCCCATTTGGGGCCATCTAGCCCCGGTTTGGGACGATAAGGCATTTCCTGTCGTTCCATATGGCAGCAATCGGGCGCGCTGGCCGCGTGGAAATGATCCCGTTCGGGATGGTTCCATTTGGGGGCAGATAGGGGTGGTTTGGGACGATAGGGGCGACCCTGTCGTTCCATATGGGCGTAAAAACCCGTGCCGTTTGGGACTATTCCATTTGGTGCCAGTCCATCTGGGACGATCTCATTTGGCGGGACTTTAGGGCTTTGGCCGCAGCGTCCCCCGCTCGATCACCCGGCAGGGGAAGAGGCGGGTTTCGGGGTGGCGTTTGGGGTTCTCGACCGTCGCGACGACAAGGTCGATGGAGGCGCCGATGATTTCGGCGACGGGCTGGCGGATGGTGGTGAGGTTGATCAACTGCCACGCCGCCATCTGCATGTCGTTGAGGCCGATGATCCCGATATCCTCGGGGCAGCGCAGCCCGGCCTCCTTGATGGCGCTGATCGCGCCGATGGACAGGACATCGTCGCCGCAGAAATAGGCCTCGGCCGGGTCCTGCATCAACTGCTTGGTCATCTCGACGCGGCCCGCGTCGAAGGAATAGGCGGAGGCGTAGGAGACGGAAACCTCGATCTCGGGATGTTCCAGCAGCGCGCCGAGAAATCCCAGCGCGCGGTCCTGCGTGGAGGTGGCGCGTTCGGGGCCGCCGAGGAACGCGACGCGCTTGTAACCCCTTGAAATCAGGGCTTCGCCCGCCATGCGGCCACAGGCGACGTTGTCGATGCCGACGATATTGACCTGCGGCGCGGTGGTGTAGCGCCCGAAGGAATGGACGACCGGAATGCCGGCGTCGCGGTAGGCCTCGGCGAAGGTGGGCGGCAGGGTGGACGAGGCGACGATGGCGCCATCGACCGAGTAGGTGCGCATCATGCGGACCGAGTTGACCGGGTCGATCTCGGACGTGAGGTTGACGAGGAGGGGGCGCAGGCCGCGGTCCTGCAGGCCGCGGGTGAAGAGGTCGAACACCTCCAGAAACAGGGGGTTGTGGAAGTTGTTGGAGACCAGCCCGATCAGTTTCGTGCGGCCCGTCGTCAGCGACGAGGCCAGCGCATTGGGCGAATAGCCCAAGGCAAGGGCTGCCTTTTCCACCTTGGCGCGGGTCTTCGTCGAGACCGACGCGCCCTCGGTAAAGGTGCGCGACACGGCCGAGGTCGACACCCCGGCGCGTTCCGCCACATCCTTGAGGGTCACGCCCATCTGCGCCTCCTGTCTTTGGTCTGGTCTTTGGTCTGATCTCAAGTCGGGGCTGGTATATCGGCCCTTGTCCAAGGCTGCATCATGGAAAAGCGGCGGCAATTTTGCAACCGGTTGCAAAGAATCAGAATCAGGGCTACGGTTTTGCACAAGGTGGGCGACGGTGGAGGCTGTCAGACCTGCCGGAGACCTTTTGGGAGGACATCATGAATCCAATTCTGAAAACCGTGGCGGTTGCCGCCATGGCCGTGGCGGCCCCGTTCGCGGCCTTCGCGGATGCCCATGAACCGCCGCTGCGCTATGTGCTGGTCAGCCACGCACCCGACAGCGACAGCTGGTGGAACACCATCCGCAACGCCCTGACCCTTGCGGGCGAGCAGATGGGCGTCGAGGTCGAGTATCGCAACCCGCCGACCGGCGACATCGCCGACATGGCGCGGATCATCGAGCAGGCGACGGCAAGCGGCCCCGACGGCATCATCACCACGCTGGCCGACCCGACGGTGCTGGGCGACAGCATCCGCGCGGCGGTCGATGCGGGCATCGACGTGATCATCATGAACTCGGGCACGCCCGAGCAGGCGCGCGATGTGGGCGCGCTGATGTATGTAGGCCAGCCCGAATATGACGCGGGCCTTGCCGCCGGTCAGCGGGCGCAGCGCGATGGCGTCACCAGCTTTCTGTGCGTGAACCACGTGATCTCGAACCCCGTCGTGGCCGAGCGTTGCCAGGGCTTCGCGGACGGTCTTGGCGTGGAGCTGGGCGGTCAGATGATCGACGCGGGGCAAGACCCGCAGGAAATCCAGAACCGGGTGATGGCCTATCTCAACGCCAACCCCGAGACGGATGGCATCCTGACCCTCGGGCCGACGTCGGCCGATCCGACCATTCTGGCGCTGGAAGAGCTGGGCCTTGCCGGTGACATCTATTTCGGCACCTTCGATCTGGGCCAGAACATCGTGGCGGGCATCCGCGACGGCGTGATCCAGTGGGGCATCGACCAGCAGCCGTTCCTGCAGGCCTATCTGCCGGTCGTGGTTCTGGCGAACTACCACCGCTATGGCGTGTTGCCGGGCAACAACATCAACTCGGGCCCCGGTTTCATCACCGCTGACGGGCTGGAGATGGTGGAAGCGCTGGCTGGCGAATACCGCTGATCCGCAGGGTCTGACGTGATTTTCGGGGCAGGCGGCGGAGACGGTGCCTGCCCCTTTTCTATCCGGCGATCGGTGCTGGCCTTCTGAGAAGGGGACAAGATGAGCGACATGGGGAACGACGCCGCCGTCGCGGACGAGCGGGTCAAGGAAATCGGCGGCATGCGCAAGTGGCTGATCCGGCCAGAACTGGGCGGGATCGTGGGCACCATCGCGGTGTTCGTGTTCTTCGGTGTGCTGGCGGGCGACAGCGGCATGTTCAACGCGCAGGGCATCATGAACTGGAGCCAGATTTCGGCGCAGTTCATGATTATCGCGGTGGGCGCGTGCATGTTGATGGTGGCGGGCGAGTTCGACCTCTCGGTCGGCTCGATGATCGGGTTCGCGGGCATCTCGATTGCGATGTTCGGCGTGGTCTGGGGCTTTCCGATGTGGGTCGCCATCCTGATCACCTTCGCGGTCTGCATCGCCATCGGGGCGATCAACGGGATCATCGTGGTGCGCACGGGGCTGCCGAGTTTCATCGTGACGCTGGCGTTCCTGTTCATCCTGCGCGGCTTTACCATCTTCATCCCGCAGACCTACGAGAACCGCACCATCATCGGCGGCATCGAGGAGGCCGCGGCGGGCGACTGGCTGGCGGCGGTGTTCAACACCGATCTGGCCGGGTGGCTGTTCGTGTGGCTGGCCGATATCGGCGTGGTCGAGACCTTCACGCGCGGGACGCGGGTGGGCGAGCCGGTAATCGCGGGCATCCCGATGCTCATCGTCTGGGCGATCGCCATGGTGATCGTGGGCCATGTGGTGTTGACGCGGACGCGCTTTGGCAACTGGATCTTCGCCGCTGGCGGTGACGCGCAGGCGGCGCGCTATGTCGGGGTGCCGGTGGACCGGGTGAAAATCATCATGTTCATGACCACGGCGTTCTGCGCCACGGTTTTCGCCTGTCTGCAGGTGTTCGAGTTCGGCTCGGCGGCGGCGGATCGCGGCGTGCTGAAGGAGTTCGAGGCGATCATCGCGGTGGTCATCGGGGGGGCTTTGCTGACCGGCGGCTATGGTTCGGTCATGGGGGCGGCTTTGGGCGCGCTGATCTTCGGCGTGGTGCAGCAGGGGCTGTTCTTCGCGGATGTGGAGTCGTCGCTGTTCCGGGTATTCCTGGGGGTGATCCTGCTCTTCGCGGTGATCCTGAACACGTATATCCGCCGCATCATCACGGGAGAGCGCTGATGGCCTTGTCCTCAAGTTCGTCGCCGTCCGGCGACGGGTCAATCGTCAAGATGGTCGATATCAGGAAGCATTTCGGCCCGGTGATCGCGCTGAACGGCGTGTCGTTCGACGTCAGGCCCGGCGAATGCCATTGCCTGCTGGGCGATAACGGGGCGGGCAAATCGACCTTCATCAAGACCATGTCGGGCGTCCACAAACCGACCAGCGGCGAGATCCTGTTCGAGGGCCGCCGGATGACCTTCAACAGTCCCCGCGACAGCATGGAGGCGGGGATTGCGACGGTCTATCAAGACCTTGCGATGATCCCGTTGATGAGTGTCACGCGCAACTTCTGGATGGGCCGGGAGCCGCAGAGGCGCGTCGGCCCGTTCAAGTTCATCGATTTCGAGCATGCCAATGCGACGACGATGGGGGAGATGCGCAAGATGGGGATCAACCTGCGCTCGCCCGATCAGGCGGTGGGGACGCTCTCGGGCGGTGAGCGGCAGACGGTGGCGATTGCGCGCGCGGTCTATTTCGGGGCGAAGGTCTTGATCCTGGACGAGCCGACCAGTGCCCTTGGCGTCCGGCAGACCGCCAACGTGCTGGCCACGGTGGACCGGGTGCGCAAGAAGGGCATCGGTGTGGTGTTCATCACCCATAATGTGCGCCATGCCATGGCGGTGGGAGACCGGTTCACGGTGCTCAACCGCGGCGTGACGCTGGGCACGGCAGACCGGGGCCATATCACGCCGGAGGAGTTGCAGGACATGATGGCAGGCGGGCAGGAAATGGCGCAGCTGGAAGGCTCGCTGGGCGGCACGGTATGAGCCGCGCGGCGGGGTATTTCGGCGTCGAGAGCGGCAGTCTGGCCGACTTCGCGGCGCTCTGCGGTCGGGTGTTGTCGCCCGATGAGCTGATATTCACCCACGACGTCCGCGAAAGCGTGCCGCTTTATGACATGCCCGCGCTGGAGGGGGTTCTGGCCGACCCGGTGCAGCGGCCCCGCTTGCTGGCGGAATGGGCCTGGGTGCTGGGGCAATCGTCGGGCACGCTGGTGCTGCGGCAGGCGCAGCCGGACCATTGGGCAATCGATGCCGCGACGCGGGTGTTCAATACGATCATCGAGCGGGAGGCGGAAACCGGCGGCGGGGCGGATCATTTCGCCGCCGCAGGGGCCAATTCGCGGATCTGGAACGCGTTGGAGAAGCATTGCCGGGCCGATCCGGAGAGTTTCGCGCGCTATTATGGATGCCCGGCGGTGGCGGCGGTGTCGGAGGCGTGGCTGGGGCCGCATTACCAGATGACGGCGCAGGTCAATGTCGTGCGCCCCGGCGGCAAGGCGCAGGTGGCGCATCGCGATTACCATCTGGGCTTCGCCACCGCAGAGGGGGCTGCCCGGTTCCCGGCCCATGTCCATGGCCTGAGCCAGTTCCTGACATTGCAGGGCGCGATTGCCCATTGCGCGATGCCGCTGGAATCGGGGCCGACCAAGCTTTTGCCCTTCTCGCAGATGTTCCCCGAGGGCTATCTGGCTTACCGCCGCCCCGATTTTGCGGCCTATTTCGAGGAGCATCACGTGCAACTGCCGCTGGAGAAGGGCGACGCGCTGTTCTTCAACCCGGCGCTGTTCCATGGCGCGGGCGAGAACCGGTCGGCGGGCATCCAGCGGATGGCGAACCTGCTGCAGGTCTCCTCGGCGTTCGGGCGCGCGATGGAGGCGGTGGACCGGCGCGCGATCTGCAAGGTCTTGTATCCGGCGCTGGTGCGGGGCGGGTTGCCGCCGTTGCGGTTGGCGGCGGCGGTGGCGGCAACGGCCGAGGGCTATGCGTTCCCGACAAGGCTTGACGATGATCCACCGGTGGGGGGATTGGCGCCGGAAAGCATGGCGCAGGTGCTGGAGCGGGCGCTGGCCGAGGGCTGGGACGCGCGCGCGCTGGGCACAGCGCTGGACGCGCAGGCGGCGCGGCGGGGGGCTGTGGATGGCTGACCTGTTGCGCAAGCCGTTGGGCGACAGAGGGCTGGTCCACGCGATTTCGCCCGAGGCGGCGGGGTGGACCCATGTGGGGTTCGATCTGTGGCGGCTGGCGCCGGGGGACGTGGCCGAGGGCGGCGCAGAGGGGCGCTCCGAGGGGCGTGAAGTGATCCTGGTGCTGGTCGAGGGACTGGCCGAGGTTGCGGGTGGGGGTGTCTCGTTCGGGGTCATGGGCGGGCGGATGAGTGTGTTCGAGAAGACCCCGCCGCATTGCGCCTATGTGCCCGGCGGCGCGGCGTGGCGGGTGGTGGCGGTGAGCAAGTGCGTGCTGGCAGTGTGCTCTGCGCCCGCTGGTGCCCGGAGTGGCGAGGGACGCGCGGCGCAGCGGTTGGGGCCGGAGGGCATCGTGCGGGAAGATCGCGGTCAGGGCACCAACCTGCGCCATATCCACAACATCGCGATGGAGGGCCGCGACGTAGCCGACAGCCTGCTGGTGACGGAGGTGTTCACCCCCGCCGGCCATTGGTCGAGCTATCCGCCGCACCGCCATGACGAGGATGATTTCCCGAGGATCACGGCGCTGGAGGAAACTTATTATCACCGGCTGAACCCGGCGAGGGGATTTGGCGTGCAGCGGGTCTTTACCGAGGATGGCACGCTCGACGAGACCATGGCGGTGAGCGACGGCGATGTGGTGCTGGTGCCGCGCGGGCATCATCCCTGCGGTGCGCCTTATGGGGTGGAGATGTACTACCTCAATGTCATGGCGGGGCCGTTGCGCAAGTGGCGCTTTGCGGCGCATCCGGATTTCGCGCATCTGATGTGAGGCGGGGGAAGATCCTTGCAAGGATCCTGGCACGTCCCTTCAAGGACGTGGTCAGAGTTTTCAGAACTCTGACGCGCGCTTGCGCGCGCCTGCCCCTCCGCGCCCCTCCGCGCGGCTTCGCCGCTTCTCGGGGCTGTCTTTTGGCGCAGACCCGGATCGGTGGGGGCCTTGGCAGGGGACGGATTGAGTTTTTTTGCCAAGCTGAATGGGGGGCCTAGCGCGCGGCGGCGAGGGCCTGTCGCAGGATGTCGCGGTCGCCGATATGGTTGGCGAGGATCAGGATCAGGCGGGCGTTGAGGGCATCGGACTGGTCCTTGTCGAGGCCTTCATGGGCGCCAAGGAGCGCGTCGTAGAAGTCGTCGGGATCGGGGATGTTGGGTTGGGTGTTCAGGGGCATGTCTGGCCTTTTGCCCTGGCGAGGGCGCGGGTGAGGGTGTCGGCGCTGGCATCTGGCCAGCGGGCGGCGATGTGTTGGTCGGGGCGGATCAGGTAGAGGGCGCGGACCTCGGGCCCGAGGAAGCGGGTGCGGAATGCGTCGGTGATCTGGTGGTCGGTCAGGCTGAGGGTGGGGATCGGCACCGGGGGGGCCGTGGTATTGAGCGCGAGGAGGGTGAAGGTTCCCCGCAGGTGGTCGAGGAGGTAGCCGGGGGCACCCGGGAGGGCGAGGTCGGCATCGGGGCAGGGACTGCCGGGGCGGGCGCGGGAGGGGGCGCCGGGCAGGGCGTCGGGGGTGATGAGGGGCGAGGTATCATAGGTCGAGGGGGTGGAGAGGCGGCCGGAATTGACCATGGGCCGGGCAAAGGGGTGGTCGCGCGCAAGGGACAGGACGGCGTTGCGGAAGAGTTTCGACACCGCGGATCCGGGCGTCAGGAAATCCGTGGCGCGGGTGGAGGCGAGGATGTTCTCGTCCGCCGCTGGGGCGCGCTCGGCATGGTATGTGTCGAGGAGGGCGTCAGGGGCGTGGCCCTTGAGGACAAGGTCCAGTTTCCAGGCGAGGTTGTCGGCATCCTGGATGCCGGAATTGGCGCCGCGCGCGCCAAAGGGGCTGACCTGATGCGCGGCGTCGCCCGCGAAGAGCACGCGGTTGTGCCGGAACGCCGCCATACGGCGGCACTGGAAGGTGTAGATCGAGGTCCAGACCAGATCGTAGGCGGTGCTGTGCGGCAGGAATTCGTCGATCCGCTGCCGGATCCGGTCCGGCGCAAGTTCGGCGGCGCGGTCGATGTCGCGCCCGAGTTGGAAATCGATGCGCCAGATGTCGTCGGGCTGTTTGTGCAGCAGCGCCGATCGGGGCGCCGCGCTGAGCGGGGGGTCGAACCAGAACCAGCGCTCGGTCGGGAAGGGGGCGGTCATGCGGACATCGGCGATCAGGAAGTTATCCTCGAACACGCGGCCCTCGAAGCCTAGGTCCAGCATGGCGCGGGTGGGCGACCGCGCGCCGTCGCAGGCAATGACGTAGTCGGCGGTGGCGGTGTAGGGGCCATCGGGGGTGTCGATGGTCAGGGTGACATGGGTGTCGGATTGGGTGAGGGCGGTGACGGTGTTGCGGCCCCGGATCTCGACCGGGTGGCTGGCAGCCTCGGCCGTGCGGAGGGCGTCGGTGAGGAATTTCTCGACATAGGGCTGTTGCAGGTTGAGGAAGGCGGGGTTGCGGTGGCCGTCTTCTGGTAGAAGATTGAAGCTGTAGATCTCGGACGGGCCGTGGAACACGCGCCCCACATTCCAGACCACACCCTTGGCGCGCATGGCCGCGCCTGCTCCGAGGCGGTCGGCAATTTCGAGCGTGCGTTTGGAAAAGCAGATGGCGCGAGAGCCTTGGCCCGCACCCTCGCTGTCATCGAGGATCAGGGCGGGGGTGCCCTTCTGGGCGAGGTCGAGCGCCAGGGTCAGGCCGACGGGGCCCGCGCCGATGACGATGACGGGGTGATGGTGGGGTGCCCGGTCCGATTGGGCCAGGACGGGCGCGTAGGGGTAGAGGATATGGGTGAGCGCGGCGGGCTGGCCGCTCATGGGTTGGCGTCCCAGTGGGCCTGCGCGCGCGGGGCGCGGTCGAAGACGGGGAAGAATTCATCGAGGGGGGGCGGGGCGACGTTGGTGCCCGACAGCATGGCATGGGCCTGACCGCGGTGGTGGATCTGGTGCTGGAAGAGGTGAAGGAGGATCGCCTCGGTCGTTTCCGTGGCGGGGCCGCCGCGCCAGCCAACGGTTGTTGTGGCATCGGGGGCGATGCCGGCGTCGCAGAAGGTGATGAGGCGGATGTCGGCCTCGGCCTGGGCGACGTGGAGGGCGGCGGCGGTGGCGGGTGGGGGTTGCTCGAAGATGGTGCGGCCCTGTCCGGACCGGGTCAGGGCGTCGAGGTAGAACAGATCGACCATGTAGATATGGGTGAGGGTGAGGTGGAGGGAGGGAAAGAAGCCGGTGCGGGGCGCGATGTAGTCGGGTTGGGGGAGGGTGGCGACGGCTGTGATGAGGGTGTCATTGGCGTAGGCGTTGTTGCGGGCCATGCGGGAAAAGAGGGAGAGGGTCATGGGGCCGGGTCCTTGGTGGGGTTTTGCCCTGCGGGCTGGGGGACGTCTGGTTTGGGCCTTCGGGTGCGGTAGGTGTCGGCTCTTCGGGTTTCGGCAAGTGTCGGCCCTTCGGGTGCGGCAAGTATCGGCCCTTCGGGATTCGATTGGTATCGGCCCTTCGGGCCGGGGCGGCGGGGAAGCTCCTCCGGGTTCGCGCTCTAATAGAGCGCCAACCCGTCCTTGCGGTTACCCAGGGCGCGTGGCGGGGTGAACTCCGCCCTACGGGTCGTCGGGGGCGTGCTGTCACCTGACCGGGTCAGAATGGTCAAGATTGTCCCGATGATGCCCCAGATCAGAAACCACATGGCTGCTGACGCCATGAATACTTTGCGGGGAGTGCTTTGCGGGCGGCGCCGTAATCCGGATTTGTTGGCATCTGTAGACCTATTGTCTTTTCGGGGAGTGCTGACCAAGCCGTGCCTATGTGCCTCAGGACACCAAACAGTCGGACAAGGCGATTGACCATGTCGATCCGGGTCGCGGTGCCGGGACTTCATGGCGGGGCATGCTGCCGACCGATCCGAAACCGCCTCATCCCTGCAACGCCTCCCACATTTCCAGATCGCGCTCTGCGGTCCAGATGCGGGGATGGGCGATGCCGCGCGCCTCGTCATAGGCGCGGGCGACGTTGAAGGGGAGGCAGTGTTCATAGATCGCGTAGTCGGAGAATTTGGGGTCGCAGGCGGCGCGGACTGCATCCCACGCGTCTTTGAGCGTGCCGTTTCGCGCCGCGACGCGGGCGGCGGGGGCGTAGGTGGAGGTGACGAAATCGCGGGTGGAGGCGATGGCGCGGGTGGTGGCCTCCGCGCCGATCAGCGCGCCGCCGCGACCGGGTGCGATGGCGTCGGGCTGGAAGGCGGCGATGGCGTCGAGGGTGGTGCCCCAGTCGGCGAAGTGGCCGTCGCCGCAGTAGCAGGCGGAGAGATCTTCTACAATATCTCCGGTGAAGAGCACGTTCGCGTCGGGCACATGAATGACGGCGTCGCCGGCGGTGTGGGCGCGGCCGACATGGGCGATATCGATGCGGCGGGAGCCGAGATGGACGGTCATGGACCGGGAGAAGGTGGTGGTGGGCCAGGTAAGGCCGGGGATCGACTCGTGCCCTTCGAAGAGGCGGGGGAAGCGCTGGAATTCGCTGTCCCAATCCTCCTGCCCGCGCTCGACGACCATGGCGCGGGCGGTGTCGGACATGATGATCTGAGGGGCGTCGTAGGCAGAGGCACCCAGCACACGGACGGCGTGGTAATGGGTGAGGACCAGATGCGAGATCGGCTTGTCGGTGACGGTGCGCACGCAGTCGATGACCTTCTGCGCAAGGCGGGGCGTTGCCTGAGCCTCGACGATCATGACGCTGTCATCGCCGATGATGACGCCGGAATTGGGGTCGCCCTGGGCGGTGAAGGCATAGAGGCCCTCGCCGATTTCATCGAAGGTGATGGTTTTCTCGGTCATGTCCCCTTGGGAGGCGAAGGCTTTGGCCATGGTGCGTTGTGTCCTTGGGGTTGGGGTGGTCGGGTTCTCCGCGGCCCGGGTGGTCTGGTGGGTCGGGCCGGGGAGTGAGTTTTTCTGCCAGGATGAAAGAGGGGCAAGATGAAAGGGGGGCAAGATGACAGGGCGGCCTACTGCCCGGTGATGATCGCCATGATGTCGGCCTGACGGTTCAACATGCGGACCTGTAGTTCGGGGGCCATCTGCGCCATGATGGAGGTGAACATGGGCTGGGTCTGCACTAGGATGGAGCGACCGATATCGCTGGAGACCCAGTCGATCTGGGCCTGCATCTCCTCGACGGTAAAGGTCTCGGCCATAGCGGCGATCATCAGATCCTCGAGGCGGGGTTGGAAATCGATCATCTCCTCGGAAAGGAGGATTCCGAGGCGGGTCATCTGGTCGTCGGACAATACCACGCCCGGCGGCATGGTGGCCGCGATCTGGGCGGCGGAGGCCTCGGGCGAGAACATGGCGGCCATCATCTCCTGCACCGCCGGAAGGGCGGCGTAGTCGCGGGCGAGTTGTTCGACGCTTTGGGCGGTGGCGGTAAGGGGCGTGAGGGCGAGGGCGATGGCGAAGGGGAGGGCGAGGGCGCGCATGGGAGCTCCTGTCGGTTGGGTCAGGGGGTGAACGGGTCGTCAAGTGCAGGACATACTTGGCCCGAGCAGGGGCCGAAGCCAACCCGGAAGCCGTCGCCCAAGGCTGCGCCGTGCAGCGCGAGGGTGTCGTGATCCTCGATGAAGGTGCGGGTCTGGCCGTTGGGGAGGGTAATCGGCTCTTTCCCGCCCCAGGAGAGTTCGAGGAGGCTGCCGCGGTTGGCGCGTTCGGCGCCCGAGATGGTGCCGGTGCCGAGCATGTCGCCCACGCGCATCGGGCAGCCCGACGAGGCGTGGTGGGCCAGTTGCTGGGCGGAGGAGTAGTAGAGTTCGCTGGCGTTGGTATGGGCGATCTCGCGGCCGTTCAAGGTGACGGAGAGGGCGATGTCGTGATTCATCGGCGTGGTGTCGGCGAGGTGGGGCAGCAGCGGCCTTTCGCGCGGCGGTGTGGCGGCGCGGAAGGGATGGAGGGCCTGCGCCGGGACGATCCAGGGGCTGATCGTGGTGGCGGTGGCCTTGGCCTGGAAGGGCCCGAGCGGCTGGTATTCCCATGCCTGGATATCGCGGGCCGACCAGTCGTTGAGGAGCACGTAGCCGAAGATGTTGGCGTCCGCCTGATCGACGGTGAGGGGGCCGTTGGAGGCCGTGCCGACGATGGCGCCGAGTTCAAGCTCGATGTCGAAGCGGCGGGAGGGGGCGAAGATCGGCGTGTCGTAGTCGGGCGATTTGAGTTGGCCCCAGGGGCGGCGGATCGGGGTGCCGGAGACCACCACCGAGGAGGCGCGGCCGTTGTAGCCGATGGGCATGTGGAGCCAGTTCGGGGGCAGCGCGTTTTCGGGACCGCGGAACATGGTGCCGACATTGGTGGCGTGGTGACGGCCGGCGTAGAAGTCGGTGTATTCGGCGACGCGGAAGGGCAGGTGGAGGGTGGCCTGGGCAAGGGGCACCGAGAAGGTGGTGAGCGCGTCCTGCGTGGCGTCGTCCGCACCTTCGACCAGCATCGCGGACAGGGCCGAGCGGTAAGCGGCCCAGACGGTGGGGCCGAGTTCCATGAAGTCGTTCCAGAACGGCGCATCGAGGATGTCGGCGTCGGGGTCTGGGCGCAGGATGTTGGCTTGTTCCAGCCCCGTCGCGTCGATGATGCGGTCGCCGATGGCGATGCCGCAGCGCAGATCGCCATCCTCGAGAGAGAACACGCCGTAGGGCAGGTTGTTGAGCGGGAAGTCGGTGGTGGGGCTGTTGGCGGAGGCGAGCCAGGAGCGTATCAGGGTGGTCATCGGGGGCTTTCTGTCGGGATCGGGGAACTTGGGGTCGGGAATTGGGGCTGGCGGACCCTCCCCTTTCAGCGGCAAAGCCGCTTGCCGGGCAATGGGGGCGAGTTTTTCGGCCAAGCTGAAATCAGGGGCGGGGTCAGGCCGGGGGCGGCGCGTCTGGCTGGTTCTCGGGGGCGGCGGCGGCGATGGCGGGGTGGGCGAGGCAGGCGGCCTCGATCCGTTGGAGTTTCGGGAAAGCGGCGAGGGACAGGCCCCAGCGGCGGGCGTTGTAGGCCTGCGCCGTGAGGCAGAGGTCGGCGACGGTCGGGGTTGGGCCGAAGGCGAAGGAGGGGGTGGCGAGCGGGGGGGCGCCGAGTGAGGGGGCAGCGGGAGGGGATGCGTCTTGCGAGGGGGCGTCTTGAGCGGATGCTGGGCGGGAGGGCGTGTCGGGTGAGGGCTTGCCGAATGAGAGCGCATCAGGCGAGGGCACATCAGGCGGGGGCGCGCCGGGTGAGGATGCAACTTGCAGGGGGGCGCTGGCCGGGGGGGCGTCTTGCGCGGATGCTTGGCGGGAGGGCGTGTTGTGCAGGGTCGCATCGGGCGAGGGCGCATCGGACGGGGGCGCATCGGGGAGGAGGGCCTCGGTCGCGGTGAAGCCTTCG
>JBBQHZ010000109.1:0-13050 GCA_038324445.1 Rhodobacterales bacterium
CACCATCCCCGATTGCCTCAACCATGACGGCCACATTCAGGACCAGCATGCCATGGTGCGCCGTCTGACCGCTTGAGGCCCCGGCGCCCGCGCGCTATCTCCCGCGCAACCGGAGGGGCCCATGCCGCAGTTTCTCGATACCAGCGACGCCGATTTCGACACCCGTTTTGCCGCCCGTCTGGAGATGAAGCGCGAGGATGCGCCGGATGTCGACGCCACCGGGGCGGGCATCCTCCCCGATTGCCTCAACCATGACCGCCACCCTGAGTACCGTCTGACCGCTTGAGGCCCCGGCGCCCGCGCGCTATCTCCCGCGCAACCGGAGGGGCCCATGCCGCAGTTTCTCGATACCAGCGACGCCGATTTTGACACCCGCTTTGCCGCCCTTCTGGAGATGAAGCGCGAGGATGCGCCGGATGTCGACGCCACCGTGGCGGGCATCATCGCCGATGTCCGCGCCCGCGGCGATGCCGCCGTGATCGAGCTGACTGCCAGATTCGACCGCCTCACCCTCACCCCCGAAACGCTGGCCTTCAGCGCCGAGGAGATTGCGTCGGCGATCGAGGAGGTCCCTGCGCGAGAGCGTGCCGCGCTCGAACTCGCCGCCGAGCGCATCCGCGCCTATCACATCCGCCAACGCCCCGAGGATGCCCGCTGGACCGATCCCGACGGCGCCGAACTTGGCTGGCGCTGGGGCCCCGTCTCGGCGGCGGGCCTCTACGTGCCGGGGGGCCTCGCCTCCTATCCCTCCTCCGTCCTGATGAACGCCATTCCCGCGCAGGTCGCGGGCGTCGCGCGCCTCGTCATCTGCGCCCCCACGCCCGATGGCGTGGTCAACCCTCTGGTGCTGCTCGCCGCGCACCTCTCGGGCGTCGAGACTGTCTACCGCATCGGTGGTGCGCAGGCCATCGCGGCCATGGCCTACGGCACCCAGACCATTGCTCCCGTTGATAAAATCACCGGCCCCGGCAACGCCTATGTCGCCGCCGCCAAGCGCCGGGTGTTCGGCAAGGTCGGCATCGACATGATCGCCGGTCCCTCGGAAATCCTTGTCATCGCCGACCGCGACAACGATCCGGACTGGATCGCCATCGACCTTCTCAGCCAGGCCGAACACGATGAAAGCGCGCAATCCATCCTCATCACCACCGACGCGGCCTTCGGGCAGGCGGTGGCCCATGCCGTGATGAGGCATCTCGAAACCCTGCCGCGCGCGCATATCGCGGGGCCGAGCTGGCGTGACTATGGCGCCATCATCACCTGCCGGACCCTCGCCGAGGCCGCCCGCCTGTCCGACCGGATCGCGCCCGAACACCTCGAGCTTTGCGTCGCCGACCCCGAGGCGCTTTTCGCGCAGGTCACCCATGCCGGCGCGGTTTTCCTTGGCCAGTGGACTCCCGAGGCCATCGGCGATTACATCGGCGGGCCGAACCATGTCCTGCCCACGGCGCGCTCGGCGCGGTTTTCCAGCGGGCTGAACGTGCTCGACTTCATGAAGCGCACCACCGTGGCGCGGATGACGCCCGACGCGCTCAAGGCCATCGGCCCGGCGGCCGAGATTCTGGCGGCCTCGGAGGGGCTGGGGGCGCACGGGGCGTCCGTGGCCGCGCGTCTGGCTCGGCTGAACCGCGGTTCCGGCGACTGAGCCCGGCGACTGAAAACGGGGCCGGAGAACGGGGCCGGAGAACGGGGCGAAAGACGGAGACTGACAAGGACATGACGATGCATATCTGTCACATCGAGATCGACACCAACGGCCTACCCGCGCCCACGCCCGAGATCGAGCAGGAACGCCGCGTGGCGATCTTCGACCTTCTCGAGGCCAACACCTTCGCCATTCCCCGCGCCGACGCGCCCGCCGGTCCCTACCGCGTGACGCTGGCGATCCGCGAAAAGCGGCTGGTGTTCGACATTGACACCGAAGCGGGCGAGGCCGCGGCGGAATTCCACCTCTCGCTCAGCCCGTTCCGCCAGACCGTCAAGGACTACTGGCAGATCTGCGAAAGCTACTTCAAGGCCGTCAAGACGCTGCCACCCTCCCAGATCGAGGCCATCGACATGGCCCGGCGCGGCATCCACAACGAGGGCGCGCGGCTGTTGCAGGAACGGCTCGACGGCAAGGCCGAGGTCGATACCGACACCGCCCGCCGCCTCTTCACCCTGATCTGCGTTCTGCATTTCGGAGCCTGAGGCCGGTGCCCGACACCCAGCCCTCGCAGGAATTTCCGCAATCGGTCCTGTTTTGCTGCGACCACAATTCGGTCCGCTCGCCGATGGCCGAGGGGTTGATGAAGCGCCTGCATGGCCAGCGCGCCTATGTGCAGTCGGCCGGCGTCAAGCATGAGTTGGAGGTCGACGGCTTCACCGTCGCGGTCTGCGGCGAGTTGGGCGTGGCGCTGGAACGCCACCGCGTTCGGTCCTTCGACGAGATGCAGGAATGGGGCGACGACCTGACCGGCTTCGACCTGATCGTGGCGCTCAGCCCGGCCAGCCAGCGCCGGGTGCTGGACATGACGCGGCATGTCCATATCGACGTGGAGTATTGGCCGATCCTCGACCCCACCGGCCTTGGCGAGACGCGCGAGGCCAAACTTGCCGCCTACCGCGAGGCGCGCGACCAGATCGTGGGCCGGATCAAGGCGCGCTTCGGCGAACCCGGCCTGACCCCGGATTGAGGGTCGCCCCCGCGCACCCGACACCGCCAACCAAACACCGCACAACTACCCGAAAACGCTCCGTCATTCCCCTGCAATCCAGCCCTCGCGGCGATTTGCCTTGAAACCCGTATCCGTTAGGCGCATTTAGCCGCCAATTCGCCCCGGACCGGGGTGCAACTTTTGGAGTGACCATGGCCAAGGAAGAGATGCTCGAATTTCCTGGTGTCGTTAAGGAACTCCTGCCTAACGCGACATTCCGGGTCGAGCTCGAGAATGGCCATGAGATCATCGCGCACACGGCAGGCAAGATGCGGAAAAACCGCATCCGGGTTCTGGCAGGCGACAAAGTGCAGGTAGAAATGACGCCCTACGACCTGACGAAGGGCCGTATCAACTATCGCTTCAAGTGAGTGGTGAGCGCGCCATAACCACCCCCGCCGGCATCACGGACGGGGTGCTTGCCTATGCCGGTCGCCTGTCCACCTCTGCCCCTCAATTCGTCGAAGTGGTGCCGGACGAAAGCGCCATCCTCGATCAGTGCTTCTTCAACGTCATCCTGTCGGGCGACAAGCCCGTCTATGGGTGGCTGATCTGGGAATTGACCGGGTTCTGGCTGGAAGCCGTGCGCCACGCGGTCGTTGAACGCGACGGCAAGCTCGTTGACATCACACCCCCCGTCGATGGCGAGGCGCGGCTTTTGTTCGTGCCCGATCCCGATTGGGAATTCGACTACCTCGACCCCAAACCGACGCGCCGCCCTGCGCGGCACCTGCTGACCGATGACGCGGATGTCGTGAAATGGGCCGGGCTTGCCGATGAATTCGACGCGCTCAAATGGCGCAATTCTCGCTTCCGGGGCGAACGGATCGAGATGGTTCTCGCCCCCGGCAAGGATACCCGCCGGATGGAGCGTTTGCAGCGCGATTACAACGCCGCCGCGAAAGTGGCCTTGGGCAAACCCCTCGCATGAGGCTGATCCTCGGCTCAGGCTCTCCGCGCCGTCTGGAATTGCTGGCAGTTCTGGGACTCGTCCCCGACGCCGTGCGCGCCCCCGATATCGACGAGGACGTGCAGCCGGGCGAATTGCCCCGCGCCTATGTGGAGCGCATCACCCGCGCCAAGGCCGCCGCCGTCCCGGCCGAGGCGGGCGACGTGGTGCTGGCCGCCGATACCACCGTGGCCGTCGGTCGCCGCATCCTCGGCAAACCCGCCGACGCGAACGAGGCGCGGGCCTTCCTGCGCCTTCTGGGCGGGCGACGGCACCGGGTCTTTACCGGAGTGGCGGTGAAGCAGGGCGACAAGCTGTCGGTGCGCGTGGTGGAAAGCCGGGTCAAGATGAAACGCCTCAGCGAGACCGAGCTGGAAGGCTACATCGCCACCAATGATTGGCAGGGCAAGGCGGGCGGCTATTCGATCCAGGGCCCCGCAGGCGCGTTCATCCCGTGGATCAGCGGATCGCATTCCGCGATTGTCGGCCTGCCGCTGGCCGAAACCGCCGCCCTTTTGCAGGGTGCGGGGGTGAAGCTGTGGCAGCCATGAAAACCGGATCGCGGGAGATGCGCCCATGAAAGCCCCAACGCCGGAGGCGTGCAAATGAACACCCCATCCCGAACGGCGCGTCCATGAAGGGCCGCGTCGTCTTGCTCGACGAGATCGACAGCCGCCGCGCCGCCGCGCTGATGGTGGACGGACGGCTGGAGGATATCCTGATCGACCCGCCCGAAGGCGCAGGCCCCGGCGTGGGGGCGATATCGCTGGCCATCACGGATCGCCCGATGAAGGGGCAGGGCGGATTGACCCTGCGGCTTGGCGACGGCCTCACCGGCTACCTGCGTCAGGCCAGGAACCTCGCACCGGGCGAGGTGCTGCGCGTGCAGGTGTCGGGTGTGGCCGAACCCGGCAAGGCGATCCCCGTGACGCCCGACCTGATCTTCAAATCCCGCTACGCCATCGTGACGCCCGACAAGCCCGGCCTCAATGTCAGCCGCACGATCGGCGACGATGCCGAGCGGGATCGCCTGCTCGAAATCGCCCACGACAGCCGCGCCGCCCATGACGGCTATGGCCTGATCGTGCGCTCCTCTGCCGACGGCGTGGATGACGAGACATTGCGGCAAGACATTGCCCTGATGTGCGAGACGGCGAGGATGGTGCTCGAGGATAAGGGCAACGACCCCGAATGGCTGCTCGATGCCGACGATGCCCATACCCTCGCCTGGCGCGACTGGTCCGCGCCCGAACCGGACGAGGTGGTCGACGCCCCCGGCTGTTTCGAGACTCACGGCGTGCTTGACGCCATAGCCCACGCCCTTGCCCCCCATCAACCGCTTCCCGGCGGCGGCTCCGCCTGGATCGAGCCGACGCGCGCGCTTGTGGCGATCGACGTGAACACCGGCAGCGACCATTCGCTGGCGGCAGGCCTGAAGGCCAATCTCGCGCTGGTGCGCGACCTGCCGCGCCTGTTGCGGGTGCGGGGCCTTGGCGGACAGATCACGCTCGACCTCGCCCCCATGCCCAAGCGCGACCGCAAGCAGGTGGAGGATGCCGTGAAGAAGGCGTTCCGCCAAGCGGGCGGCGACGTGGTGGTGGCAGGCTGGACGCCGCTCGGCATGCTGGAACTGACCCGCAAACGCGACCGCGCGCCGCTGGCGCAGGTCTGGCCCCGCTGATTGGTCCGATTGCGCCCATCTGGGACGATACGATGTGCGCTATCGTCCCAAACCACCCCGATCTCGCCCCATATGGGATTGTCCCATATGGGGCCGATTGCGCCCATGTGGGACGACAGCATGGGCGCTATCGTCCCAAACCGCCCCTATCTCGCCCCGGATGGGATTGTCCCATTTGGGGCCAGTTTCACCTCAAACGGCGCAACAGCGCCATCGAGGGCTGCCCCGTGACGGGCATTCCGTTGGCCGTCTCATAGGCGGTGATCGCGGCCTCCGTGCCGCGCCCGATCACCCCGTCGGGCGTGCCGGTATCGAAGCCCGCGCGGTTCAGCAGGGTCTGCAATTCGAGCCGCTCGGCCTGCGTCAACCCACTGGCATCGGCCCCGAATGCCTGCTGCAACGGCCCGCCGCCATTGATCCGGTCCGACAGGTAGCCCACCCCGATGCCATAGTTGACCGAGGCGTTGTAGCGCAGGATCACATTGAAATTGTGGAATAAAATCCACGCAGGCGCGCCCGCGCCGCCCGGCGCGTGGATCGCGGCGCTGCCATGGTCGGGCAGGGCCCCGCCGCTTGCGCGGCGCACGCCCAAGTCGCTCCACGCCGAAACGGCACGGCGATTGTCGCGGCCTGTCGCGGCGTTGAACCCTGACGGCAACGCCACCTCCAGCCCCCAAGGCTCGCCCTGGCGCCAGCCAGAGCGGCTGAAATAGCTGGCGGTCGAGGCGAAGGAATCGGTCGGGTCGTTGCTCCAGATATCGCGCCGCCCGTCGCCGCGGAAATCGACGGCGTATTCCTCGTAAGTCGTTGGAATGAATTGCGTATGTCCCATCGCACCCGCCCACGACCCCAGCAAACGGTCGGGCGTGGTGTCGCCGTTCTGGATAATGCGCAGCGCCGAAATCGTCTGCGCCTCGAAGAACGCCCCCCGCCGTCCCTCCCACGCCAGCGTCGCCACGGCGGGGATCACCGGAATGTCGCCCAACCGCGTGCCATAACGGCTTTCGACGCCCCAGACGGCGCAACAGACCTGCGCCGGCACGCCATAGCGCGCCTCGACCTCGGACAGAACGCTGCGTTGGGCGGCAAAACGCGTACGCCCGATGGCCACATCGTCCTCCCCCGCGACCAAGGCGAGGTAATCCTCGGTCGAGCGGCGGAATTCGGTCTGGTTGCGGTCGCGCTCGATCACGCCGGGCAAGATGCCGATGCCGTCAAGCCCTTGATCCAGCGCCGTTTCCGAGATGCCGGCAGCCCTTGCCCGGGCGCGAAAGCCCGGCAGCCACGCGTCGAATTGGGCGTTGCGTTGCGGGCGGAACTCCGGGTCCGTCGACGGCCCGCCAGCGCCCGGCGTGCCGATCGACAGACCGCCCAAGCCGCCCCCCAAGCCGCCGCCAACGCAACCTGACAGCGCCAAAGCGCCTGCCCCGATCCCCAATCCGCGCCGCGTGATCGTCATGGTCCTGTGCCCTCGTGTTGCTTACCCCCCACGCCTAGCGGAGGCACAGGCCGGGACGCAAGCGCGCAGGTGCCGCGCGCCCGCTTGCAGGCGACAGCTTGCTGGCTCACAATGGGGCGTTTCAATTGCCAAAGGCCCCGCCCATGCCCTGCCCGATCTGCGCCAGAAAGCCCGCTGCCGAATACCGCCCCTTCTGCTCGCGCCGATGCGCTGATGTCGATCTGGCGCGCTGGCTGAACGGCTCCTACGCGGTGCCGTCAGATGACCCCGAGGACATGGAACGCGCCGTCGAGGAAGCCGCCAAGGCCGACCCGCGCCTGCACTGAAAAATGGCCGCAGAAAATGCGCGCCCCGCACTGGACAGCGCCCCGCTTAGGCCCTAGAAGCCGCTCCACCCACAGAGGCAATCTTTCGCCTCCGTAACCCGTGCCCGGGTAGCTCAGGGGTAGAGCAGTGGATTGAAAATCCTCGTGTCGGTGGTTCGATTCCGCCCCTGGGCACCACATCTTCCGGACGAAGAACGCGGCCTATTTGCATTCCTGATGTCAGAGAATTGCCTCAGGTCACGTTGAACTTGCAGCGGCCCAATTTGTAGATACTGAGGTGTTCAAGCCATCGGATCCACAGCATGTGGTTCATTGGCGTTGTCACCCATCAAAGGATCTTCGCGATGCAATCTCCTGTTCCGACCTATACCCACGCTCTGCGCAGCCTTGCTGCTATCCTGGCAAAAGCGGAAGCCCATTGCGAGCACCGCAAGATCGACCCCAATGCTCTGCTGACAGCGCGCCTGTTCCCGGACATGCTGAACTTTATCCGCAACGTTCTCACCGCCTGTGACACCGCCAAGGGAATGGCTGCTCGCTTGTCCCAAACGGACAACCCAAGCTTTCAGGACACCGAAACCACTTTCGCCGAACTTCAGGCCCGCATCGCCAAGACAATTGCGTTCATGGAATCCGTTCCTGACTCTGCATTCGAAGGCGCTGAGGAGCGTGAAGTGGTCATGAAGGTTGGACCGGCAGAACGGAGGTTCACCGGAACCGCATACTTTAGCGGTTTCGCCGTGCCGAACTTCTATTTTCACATGACGACGGCCTACAATATCTTGCGCCACAACGGCGTGGAAATCGGAAAACGCGATTTCCTCGGCGCGTCCTGATCTTCCTGCCTGTAAGCTGATCCATTGAGGTGGGTAGCCCCAAGGCAACGCACTTTGCGCTGATTGAAGGTGCTTAGTGGTTCCAAGTGCTTGGGATTATTGGGTGAAGTGCGAAGTTTTCGCGGTTTCACGCCAAGCAGTGAGTTAGGCGCCGATGATCACATCATCAGCGCCTTGCTGACCTTTGCAGCTTTGCCCTCGTAGAGAGAGACATCGACGCCACGTTCTGCCAAAGCTTCGGCAAGTTCAGTTTCGCTCAAAGCTTCTATGGCCTGCTCTGTCATCTTCATGAAGTTGATCCGACGCTTGTATGCAGGATTCGTTTCCCCAAAGAAGCTCCGGTTCTCGAAGGCGAAGTCTTCCGCGTATTTGCCCATGAAGAACGACAGGAACGTATTGATACTTGGCCGAATGCGCGGGTCATCCGCCATCAAATGCATGGAGGCGTCGAGTGTCTCCAGCATCAGATTGGACCAGAGCTCTGCCCCTTTTTCGTTCATCAGTTGCATCGCGTTGTGCGTATGATGAAAATTCAGCCGGAACTCTGCGCCGTGATAATACGGTCCACCGCCCATCACATCGATCCACATCGACGCTTGCGTGTTTATGTGATGGTCAATGCCCCCGACACGTTCGAACACAGACTTGAACCAGTGCTCCTGCGCAAACACGCGCTGATAGAAATCCTGCACGATCCCCACGATCGGGTCCTGACCAAGAACAGAGTAAAGCTGCCAAAACTGAATGGGTTTCCTGACGTCGCTGGGCGCCGTCAGGGAGAGGATGTCAGCCATCCGATGGGCTTCCGCTGGCAACAGATCCTTGGCAATCGCAGCCGAGATGTAATCCCGCTGGATCTTTTCGGTCATGTAGCCATGTTGTGTCGGGAACTTGGGAAGGTCGACATTCGCCATGATGTGCTTTCGGGGGGACTTGAGCCCTGAATGATGTGGGACAGGTAGGCACCGACGCTGGATGTCGTGCCGGAGCCGTCACGTAAGTTGGGATCCCCACACATTCAACCCTGCGACGTTGGACGCGATAGCGGCCAGTACAAGTTCGCTCTGTAGCGCAATATCTCGAGGTGGCTCTGCAGCCAAATAGCTGCCGGTTTGCATGACCAGTCGGTGACCGGTTCCTGACCAGCGACAATCAGGAAATGCCGCCCTGAAAGTAGAATATCAGACATTCCGCACAGGCAAAATTGTGGTTTTCGTGCAGGCTTCAAGTTTGAGCCGTTGCACTGCATTGCCCAAGTGCTCGTCCTCAATCGCCCTGTATCAGCCTTGGTCGAACGGATCGGAGACTGTGGGGCGGTGCCCGCTCGCTTCAAGCGTCAAGCCCGCAGCCAAGAGAACGTCTTCCCGGAAGCGGCCACCCACCAGTTGCACACCGACAGGGCGATCACCCGCATAGCCGGTGGCAAGGCTTAGGGCAGGAAGCCCCAGTGCCGGCAATCCGCGTTGCGTCAACTGTGCCTCGTAGACGGCAGCGAAAGCGGTTTCGGAACTGACATCGAGTTGTTGATCGAACGGAAGGTCGCCCGAGACGGGGCACAGCAGCAGCGGGTAGCGCTGCAAGAAAAGGTCCCATTCGCGCATGAGGCCTGCACGGGTTTGAAGGCCGCGCATGACGCTGTCGAGATCAATGGGCCCGACCGCGTGGGTCATCTGCCGGAAAACGAACTGCGAGTCCGGCTCGTTCTCCTTTTCGATCAGGTGCTTGGCCGCAAACTGAGTTTCCGCCATCCAGAGTAGGGCGTTGATCTCGGCTGCTGCGCGCATCGGAGGACAGGGTATTTCCTCGACCGTCCAGCCGGCATCTTCCAGCGTCCGTGCGGCACGGATCAGCGCGTCGCGGACCCGTCCGTCCACCGGCATGCCATCGGGTGCCAGCGTCAACGCCGCGCGTTTCTGGTATGGTCCGCTGTCGAAGGGTGCGGGCACATACCACGGATCACGTGGATCGGCCGCCGCCATTGCCTTGAAGGTCAAAGAGATGTCTTCGATGGAGCGGGCAATGGGGCCGGACACCGCCATCAATTGCGCCCCGATGAAGCGATCAGCGGACGGGGCGTTGTAAGCCGGTATCCGACCCAGGCTTGGCCGCAATCCGTGCAGCCCGCAGGCATAGGCCGGATACCGGATCGAGCCTGCGATGTCCGTGCCGTGGGCGACCGCGCAGATCCCGCTGGCCACGGCCGCCGCAGCGCCGCCGGAGGAGCCGCCCGGCGTAATCGACCGATTGCGGGGGTTCAGGGTCTGGCCATGCAGATCGTTCTTGGTGAACCAGCGCAAGGAAAGCGCCGGTGTGTTCGTGCGGCCCACGATGACGGCTCCCGCTCGGCGCAGGTTTGCGACGACCGGGCTATCATGGTGCGCATTCGTCTCGTTCAGGATGCGCAGCCCGTTGGTGGTCGGATGCCCCGCTTGATCGACATTCACCTTGGTCGTCACCGGGACGCCGGCCAGCGGCCCCGGATCCTCACCCGCCGAAATCCGAGCATCGATCGCAGCCGCCGCAGCAAGTGCGTCGTCGGAGCAATCCTGAACCACTGCGTTGATGGCGGGGTTCACGGCGTCCAATCGGTCGAGATGGGACTTTGACACCTCGGTGGCGGATACTTCGCCCCGTCGAACCATTGTGGCGAGTTGCGTTGCGGAGAGGCGCCATAGGTCGGACATTTCGCAAAACTCTCCCTGTCGGCGCTCTGTCAGTCGACGATAGACGTCGGCGGGATATGATGGAAGCCTCGTCGGGATAAGCCCGCGTTGTGAAACGAATATAGGATGGCCGACGCTGTGAAGAGGTTGCAGACATTGTGCATTTTCGGCGAGGCAACAGGTCTGTGTCTCCAGTGATTGCCTTTCCAATTGTTCAACAGAGCACTCACAGTTGTCTGCTGCATCATGCATGAAAGTCCGGTTTGGTTCGTTCAAATGATTGACGTCTTGAAGTGCTCGACTAAACTTGGACCACCAAAAACAGGTTAGGTCGGTGCGGTTGGCCCGGTCCCCCTTCCAATAGGGTCCTTACGTGCATCGGATCTCCGATTGTCGCGTCCCATGGTCCAGAGGCCTGCATATGTCGTGCAGGCCAATTAAAGGACATGACGATGCAGCAACAGATTGCGGTAGTATCGCTTGGAATTTCAGACCTCGAACGCTCGAAGGAGTTCTATCGAGAGGGGTTCGGCTGGACCCCTGTTTTCGAGAACGAGGAGATCGCCTTCTACCAGATGAACGGATTTGTCTTCGGCACTTGGCTTAAATCGTCCCTTGAGGACGACACGAAGCAGCAAGTTCTTCCGGGGTCGGGTGGCGTAACGCTTGCACATAATGTCGCCCGAGAGAGCGACGTTCAAATCGTCATCGACAAGCTCGTCGCCGCCGGTGGAACCGTGCTTCGCGAAGCTGATGCGCCTCCCCAGGGCGGCCGCCGCGGGTATATTGCCGACCCCGACGAACACATCTGGGAAATCGCGTTCAACCCGCTTTGGCCAATCGACAAAGACGGACATGTGACCTTCAAGATGTAGCTCAATGAACGTCTGCCGAGCGACGCGACCATTGCGCCTCTCGGCAGACTTCCCGCTTACCGCCGTTGGTGTCGTGCTTAGCTTCCCGACCCTTTCGGGCCTTTGTCGCCCATTTCCGGCCAGATTGATCATCCACCATCAGGCGCGATGCCGTATCGGCGGAACGGTCCAAGCGCCTTCTCCTACTCAGATCTCAATTGAAACAGGGCAGCCGGGCGATGGCGCCCGCCTGCGGACTTTTCGCCCGTATCCTCGATAGGCCACACGTTGGAGATCCATTTTCGGAAGTTGCGCTTGTCCATTTTTTCGCCACGCAACGTCTCGAACACTTGTTGTGCGTCGGACAAGGTGAACTTTGCGGGCAGGAAATTGAAAGCCACCAAGGCACTGTCGTGAATGGAGGCTGTCACGTCTTTCGCCAGTTGAGCGCGCGCGTCCGCAAGGATCCTTTGGTGATCGAAAGCCAATGGAGGAAGCGCATCGACCGGGAACCAGCGCGCGTCCTTTGCGTCGCTCCCGCCTTTGGCAACGAGGTCATCGGACGGAACGAGGGCGACAAAAGCGATTGTGATCACGCGACCGCGCGGATCCCGGTCGGGAGCACCGTAAGCCCCAAGTTGTCGAAGCGGGATATCGGACAGGCCGCTTTCCTCCTCCAATTCTCGCTGCGCTGCGACGTGGATATCCTCATCCATCTGCACGAAGCCGCCGGGAATGGCCCAAGCGCCTGCGAAAGGCTCAAGATCCCGCTCGATCAAGAGCACCTGGAGTAGGCCGTCGCGGATCGAGAACACAAGGATGTCCGTCGTCACGCTCGGCCTTGGAAATTCATAAGTGTAGCTCATGGTTTCTGCCTTTGTGTGCAGGATGAAGTCCCTGTTGGTCCGGCGCCGACAGAAATTCTTGATCTAAATCGATGACAGAAAGGCCTGGCGGCGCTCCTGTTCAGAGCGCCGCCGGCTTGGAGATCAGTAGCACTGCCACACGGTGACCCAGTTGCCCCAGTAGTCGTAGACGTAGGCCCATTCGCAGTAATAGGCGACTTCCTCGAACTGGATGGTCTCGGTAACCGGCAGTTGCGCGGAGGGGACGAGGTCGAGCGGGGCGGGAGTGGCGTGGGAGAGGCTTGCGATCAGAGAGAAGGCGGCGGCGGTGAGGGTCGTCTTGAACATGATGTTTCCTAACTGATTGAGATTGAATGATTGTTTGAGGTTTAAGGTTCTGTTGTGGAGGCGTGTCGGCGATCTTCGGGAAGTGTCAGAGCGCCGCCGGCTTGGGGATCAGTAGCACTGCCAGACGGTGACCCAGTTGCCCCAAGTGTCGTAGACGTAGGCCCATTCGCAGTAGTAGGCGACTTCCTCGAACTGAGTGGTCTCAATGGCAGGAACCTGCGCGGCGGTGGGGTGGTCGTTGGGGGCGGGGGGGGCGTGGGAGAAGCTGGCGATCAGAGAGAAGGCGGCGGCGGTGAGGGTGGTCTTGAACATGATGGTTCCTAACTGATTGAGTTTGAATGATGGTTTGAGGTTTAAGGTTCGGGTTTGAAGGCGTCGCGGCGCTCTTTGGGG
>JBBQHZ010000110.1:0-12932 GCA_038324445.1 Rhodobacterales bacterium
CGAGCGACTTATCTGGCCAGCGGCCCGACCGAGGCCTTCAAGCGCATCAAGCAGGTGATGCGCGCCAGTTCCGGCAACGGGCTGGAGGAGCAGTTGCATCTGGAGGGCCAGTTGCAGGGCGAATGCGGCAAGAGCCGCGACTTCAAGGAAGGCGTTGTGGCGTTCCTGGAGAAGCGGCCTGCGGTGTTCGAGGGTCGGTGAGGCAGGTCTGAAGCGAGGGCGCTGCTCGCTGTCTACCAATAAGTAGGGGGCAGCTTCCCGCAGTTTACCAAGAAGAAGGGGGCGCTATCCGCGGCTTACCAAGAAGAAGGGGGGCTCTGCCCCCCGTCCGCTCCGGACTCCCCCCGGGATATTTGAGGCACATGGAGGGGGGGAGGGCGCGCGGGATGGTCAGCGTTCGGGGATCAGTCCCCGGGGGCTGAAGCGCAGGACCAGCAGCAGGATCAGCCCCATGGTCAAGAGGCGCATATGGGCGGCAGACTCGAGCAGGTGCTCGCGGAGCCAGTTGCCCTCGGACATGCCTACGGTGACGCCCTGCATCAGCAGGAGGCCCAGAGGTTCGACCTGGATCCAGAGCCAATAGATCAGGAACCCGCCCAGAACCGCGCCCCAGTTGTTGCCCGACCCGCCGACGATCACCATCACGAGGATCAGGAAGGTGAAGCGCAGGGGTTGGTAGGTGCCGGGCACCAACTGGCTGTCGAGTGTCGTCATCATCGCGCCCGCAATGCCGCAGACGGCGGAACCCAGGATGAAGAGTTGCAGGTGGCGGCGTTTGACGTCCTTGCCCATGGCCGAGGCCGAAACCTCGTTATCGCGGATCGCGCGCATCATCCGGCCCCAGGGCGAGTTCCACGCCTTCTCGGACAGCCAGAACAGCACGACAAGCACGATCATGAAGAGCATCGCATATAGCAGTTTGACGGTGATGGTGGAGGCGCTGACGGGGTCCGCGCCGAAGCGGGCCACCAGATCGAGGAAGCCGGGATCGACCTGCAGGTCGACCTCGTAGGGGACGGGAAAGGGACGCTCGATCCCCGTCACGTTCTTGACGCCGCGCGCCAGCCAATCCTCGTTCTTGAGGATGTAGACGATGATTTCGGCGATGCCGAGGGTGGCGATGGCAAGGTAGTCGGAGCGCAGGCCCAAGGCGGTCTTGCCGATGATCCACGCGGCCCCCGCCGCCAGCAGGCCGCCGACAGGCCAGGCCAGCAGGACGGGCAGGCCAAGACCGCCGAGAAAGCCGGTGGAGGCCGGGTTGATCGCCTCGACCGCCGCGGTGCCCTGATCGAACACGGCGCGGAAGATAGTGAAGCCCACGATCAGCGCCGCCACCATGGCGATGGCGCGCAGGCGCCCCTTGGGTAGGGCGACATAGAGCAGGATCGCGCCGAGGATCGTCAGCGCGCCCAGCACAAGGCCCAGAAGCACGCGCACGCCGCCCGCGGCCCATGCCTCGGGCACCGGATCGATCGAGATGAGCACGGTGGCAAGCCCACCGAGGGCCACGAAGCCCATGGTGCCGACGTTCAGAAGGCCGGCATAGCCCCATTGCATGTTGACGCCGAGCGCCATGATGGCGCTGACCAGCCCCATGTTGAAGATGGTGAGCGATGTGTTCCATGACTGCACGAAGCCGGTGCCGATATAAAGCAAGGCGACCAGCCCGAAGAGGCCGACGATCACCGGATCGAAGCGGGATTTGACGGAAGTGGTCATACCGATTTCCCCTTCATCAGGCCGGTGGGTTTGAACAGCAGCACGATCAGCAGGATGCCGAAGCTGACGGCGAATTTGTAATCGGTCGAGAGGAGTTGCAGCAGCCCCTCGGGTTGCCAGTCGGCCGGCCCGAGATAGCCCACCACCTTGCGGAAGGCATAGGTGACGCCGACCTCGGAGAACGCGATCAGGAAGCCGCCGAGGATCGCCCCCAGCGGATTGCCGAGGCCGCCCACAATGGCGGCGGCGAAGATCGGCAGCAGAAGCGAGAAGTAGGTGAAGGGCTTGAAGCTTTTGTCGAGGCCGTAGAGCACGCCTGCCGTGGTGGCCAGCGCCGCCACGATGATCCAGGTGATCAGCACGACACGTTCGGGGTTGATGCCCGACAGCAGCGCCAGATCCTCGTTATCGGAGAAGGCGCGCATGGATTTGCCGGTGCGGGTGCGGTTGAGGAACCAGAAGAGCGCCACCATGGCGATTAGTGCCACGCCGATGGTGATGCCTTGGGTGGTGCGGATGGCCAGCCCCTCCTCCAGCCCGGTCAGGTCGCGAAAGGTGCCGACGGAGATAATGAACCGCTCGCCGTCGGTGAAGATCTGGTCGTCGACGCCGATGGCAAAGCGCACGATGCCGTTCAGGATGAACATGACGCCAAGGGATGCGATCATGAAGATCACCGGCTTGGCGCGCTGCTTGCGATAGAAGCGGTAGACCGCGCGGTCGGTGGCGATCTGCAAGATGGCGGTGGCGGCGATGCCGAACGGCAGGCCAAGCAGCGCCGTGGGCAAGGGGCCAAGGCCGATGCCCGCCGCCTGAAACGCCCATGTCATGAAGATCGTGACCATGGTGCCGAAGGCCATGGTGTCGCCATGGGCGAAGTTCGAGAACCGCAAGATGCCGTAGATCAGCGTTACACCCAGCGCGCCAAGGGCCAGCTGCGCGCCATAGGCGGCGGCGGGCACGATGACGAAATTCGCCAGTGTCACAAGGGCGTTGAGAACGTCCAATACATGTCTCCCTGTCGCATGTCGCACCTTATGGCGGTGCTGACGCATGTTGGTAGCGCGCGCGCCGGGGCTTGGCCAGTAAAACCGGGCGATTTTGCGTGTCTAGAGGCCGGTGCAGATGCCATAGATCGTCCGGATGCGGGCGGGCCCGTCGAAGCCGTGGGTCGTGTGCATCGCCTGGCCATCCTGGGTGATGGTCAGCAACTCACCCACCGCGTGCGGCCCGGCGCCGGCATAGGCGGCCGGCAGGGTGCCTTGCGGGCTGAGGCGGGTGACGGGACGGGTGCCGGCGGGCGAGGTCAGGAACAGCTGCCCCTCGTGATCGGCGGCGATCAGGTCGTAGGTGTCGGCGATGGCGACGCAATCGACATTCTCGCATTGCACGGTCATCTCGCAGGTCCACGGCTCAGCCATCACCACCGCCGGCGCTGCGAGGAGCGGAGCGAGGAGGGCCCAGCGGCCGCTCACTCGGCCTGCTCGCACTGGCCCACGCCGCTGACCAGTTGCGGGCCTGCCTGTGGCTGGTGGCCGGTGACGACGACGCGGCCGATGCTGTCGAAGGTCACCATCTGGGTCGATTGCGCGCGCGGGTTGAGGAACAGGAGCGAGCGGACGCGGACCTGCTGCGCCGCGTCCTCGGCAGGGCCAAAGTCGGCGATCAGGCTGTAGTCCGAGGGCAGATCGTCGTTCCAAACCACGCTCCAGCCTGCGTCGCCCTCGGTGATGGTGATCTGCTGGTCCCAATCGCGGCAGGGGCTGGTATCGGGGCACAGCACCGTCAGGTTGCAGATCAGGTTGACCGGTTCCTCCTGCGCGATTGCGGGTGCGGTCAGGGGTAGGGTGACCATCAGGGCCGAGATAAGGGCCGAGATAAGGTGTCGGGTCGGTCGCATGGCAACTCCTTCAACGGGCGCGTCTTCGATGGGGCGCGGGCCACGCACCTTACGCGTCGGGCGCGCAGGTGCCGAAATAGGACAGGGACGTGAGGCGCCCGGTGGGCGCGATATCGGTCTGGGTCATCACGGCGTCACCGCCGCCCGCGACGGTCAGCATCAGGGTGCTGTCGGGGCCTGCCGCAAACAGCGCTCCGAAGGCGGGCGGGGTCAGATGGGACAGGGGCGTGCCGACAACCTGCGTGCCGTTGGTGCTGAAGGCGAGGGCGCCCGCCACGATGTCGAAGGTGAACGGCACGCCGGGACTGTCGGTGCAGGTGGTGAGCGGGCTGCAGAGCAGGGTGAAGGTGCAGTTCAGCGCCGCCGCATGGGCGGGAAGCGGGAGGGCCAGAAGGAGGCCAACCAGACTTGCCCGCACCGCCAAAGGCCTAGCCGCCGAGAAAGGATTTGCGCACGTCGGGATCGGCCAGAAGCTCTTTCCCGGTGCCGGTGAAGGCATTGCCGCCCTGCACCATGACATAGCCCTTGTCCGCGATCTCCAACGCCTGACGGGCGTTCTGTTCCACCATCAGGATCGGGATTCCGGTGCGGGAGACCTCGATGATGCGGTCGAACAACTCGTCCATCACGATGGGCGAGACGCCTGCGGTGGGCTCGTCCAGCATCAGGACCTTGGGCTTGGTCATCAGTGCGCGGCCGACGGCGACCTGCTGGCGCTGGCCACCGCTGAGTTCGCCCGCTGCCTGACGGCGCTTGTCGCGCAGGATCGGGAACAGGGTGTAGACCTGTTCCATCGTGGCGCGGATGTCGTCGCGGCGGATGAAGGCACCCATCTCGAGGTTCTCCTCTACCGTCATCGAGGTGAAGATGTTCGAGGTCTGGGGCACGAAGCCCATCCCCTCGGCCACGCGGGCCTGGGGCGACAGGTGCGTGATATCCGTGCCATCGAGCCGCACATGCCCCTCGCGCAGGGTCAGCATGCCGAAGATCGCCTTCATGGCGGTGGACTTGCCAGCCCCGTTCGGCCCCACGATCACGGCAATCTCGCCGGGATTCACCGCGATGGTGCAGCTGTGCAGGATATCCGCGCCCGAGCCGTAGCCGCCTGTCATCATCTCGCCGATCAGGAAGGCATTGGCGGTGTTGTCGGCGGGCGGGTGATCGAAGTCGGGGTCGGCAAGGGCGCTCATGGCATTACCTGCACATTGGCGAGAAAGCGGGTGTGCAGATCTCGGTGGCGGGGGGAATAGGTGGTCACGCCGGTCTCGAAGGTGATGAGCTGGATGACCAGGTCGTCCAGAAGCACGGTCGAGTTCGAATAGACGTAGGACACGCCGTCGATGATGCCGGAATAGACCATGTTGGGGCGCGGCACGCCCGACACGATGACCGAGCCGCGCGCGAGGACGGGAATCGCTGCTACCGGCTGGCCCGATGCGGCGGCCACGATCTGCAGCGCGGTCTGTTGCAGGTCAGGCACCGTCGTGACCCGTCCGGCTGGCAGCGGCTCCACGATCATCAGGGCGACGACGCCTTCGGGCGTTTCGAAGAAGGCATCGACATCGCCGTTGCTGGTTTGCGGCGTCAGTGCAAAGGCGGGGGCGGTGCCGCAGAAGCGGACCGGGGCCACGATGACGGGGCAGAGCGTGGCCGACGGCATGTCGGGGTTGGCGATGGCTGCAGGGTCCGGCTTCGGGGCCGCTTGGGCCAGCACGAATTTCGATGGCGGAACCGGCGCTAGGGGTGCGGCGAAGGTTGGTGCAGCGAAGCTTGGTGCGGCGAAGGTTGGCGCGCAAAGCAGGGCCAGGGCAAGTGCCAGGGCTGTCCGGATCATGCCGATGCCTCCGCCAGCTTGTCCTTGTTCTTCAGGCCGGTGCCCAGATAGGCCTCGATCACGGCCTCGTTGGCCTTGATCTCGGCCAGCGTGCCCTGCGCAAGAACGCGGCCCTCGGCCATGCAGATGACCGGATCGCAGAGCCTGCCGATGAAATCCATGTCGTGTTCGATGACGCAGAACGTATAGCCGCGTTCCTTGTTCAGCCGGATGATCGCGTCGCCGATGGTGTTGAGGAGCGTGCGGTTCACGCCTGCGCCGACCTCGTCCAGAAACACGATCTTGGCGTCGACCATCATGGTGCGGCCCAGTTCCAGAAGCTTTTTCTGACCGCCGGAGATCATTCCGGCGGGCTGGTCGGCAAGGTGCTGGACAGTGAGGAACTCCAGCACCTCGTCGGCTTTCGCCCTCAGCGCGCGTTCTTCGTCGGCGATGCGCTTGCGACCGAACCAGGTGTTCCACAGGTTTTCGCCCGATTGCTCGGCGGGAACCATCATCAGGTTCTCGCGGCAGGTCATGGAGGAAAACTCGTGCGCGATCTGGAACGTGCGCAACAGGCCCTTGCCGAACAACTGGTGCGGGGCAAGGCCGGTAATATCTTCGCCATCCATCACGACACGACCGGTGGTTGGTTGAAGAACGCCCGCTACAACGTTGAAAAGGGTTGTCTTTCCCGCGCCATTCGGACCAATCAGGCCGGTGATGGAGCCGGTTTCGATGCGGAGGCTGGCGCCGTCCACGGCGTGGAAGCCGCCGAAATGCTTGTGCAGGTCATGAACTTCGATCATGGGCGCTCCTTTGGTGCGACACTCATCCGCGACAATGCCGTCTCAGGAAAAAGGCAGCCCGGCGCGGGGCCGGACTGCCTGATGGTTCAACGCTTGAACGACTTAGCGGAAACCGGCCACGACAAGCTCGCCGCCACCGATCTCGATCTCGCGGTAGTTGCCGGCGCTTTCGCCGCCACCGATCAGCTCAACCGCCGAGGCGCCGACATAGTCGATGTCGGTGCCGGCTGCGATCAGCTCCAGCGCATGGCCCAACTGGCCGGGCAGGATTTGCTCGCCGGGGGCGTTGGCGATATCCATCACCATGCCCGCGTAGTCCGCCGGGTTGCGCGAGCCTGCGGCCGCCATCGACAGCATGATAAGTGCCGCTGCGTCATAGGACTCGGCCGAGAACGGCGAGGTGCCGTCATAGCCCGCTTCGGTCGCCATCGCCTGATAGAGGGCAGCGCCTTCGCTGTCGGTGCCGGGGTTCTGGCCGAACGAGCCGTCGATCTCGGAGCCGAAGTTGTCGATCAAGGCCTGCGAGACCATGCCGTCGGGGAACACGAAGGTTTCGAAGGCGCCGGTATCGAGTGCCGCGCGGACAATGCCCGAACCGCCCTGGTCGACATAGCCTGCAACAACCAGCGCCTGCCCACCGGCAGCAGCCAGCGCGCCGACTTCCGCCGAGTAATCCGCACGGCCATCTTCATGGGCGGCGGACAGCGTCACGGTGCCGCCCATTTCGGTGAAGGCGGTGGCAAAGGCATCGGCCAGACCCTGACCGTAGTCGTTGTTGGTGTAGGTCAGCGCGACGGTGTCGATGCCACGCTCCATGATGATCTCGGACATGACCACACCCTGACGGGCGTCAGAGGGGGCCGTCCGGAAGAACAGGCCGTTGTCTTCGGCGGTCGACAGGCCCGGCGAGGTGGCCGAGGGCGAGATCATGACCATGCCGTTGGGCATGGCGACGTTGGCGAGGATCGATCCGGTCACGCCGGAGCAATCGGCGCCCATGATGCCGTTGACGCCATCGGCGGTGATCAGACGCTCGGCAGCGGCCTGGGCGGCAGCCGAGTCGACGCAGGTGCTGTCGCCGCGGATCGAGGTGACGGACGCGCCGCCGAACAACAGGCCCGATGTGGTGACTTCGGCCATCGCAAGCTCGGCGCCCATCGCCATGCCCGGTGCCAGCGATTCAAGCGGGCCGGTGAAGCCCAGGATGACGCCCAGCGTCACGTCGCCCTGATGGGCGTCGGCGAAGGCCGCGCCGGTCAGCGCCATGGTTGCGGCCGAGGCCAGCAGAATCTTTTTCATATGTCGTCTCCCTGAATTGGACATTTATTGTCCTTGGTGCCGCGCAGGATACGCGGCTGATTTGCAAAGGGGAAGGGGGGTTTATGGCTTGAATTCGGGCATTTCGGTGAACAATCCGGCGCCACCGCGCAGCCAATGCAGGCGGCGTCTTGCACTGGGGGGGCATTTAGGCCGAAACAGGCAGGAAATGACCGCAACGCCTGAAACGGCCCGCCGGGGGACAGATCATGGATGCCACCATCTTGATGCATTGGGCGGAATTCGCGGTGCGTTGGCTGCATGTCATCACGGCTATCGCGTGGATCGGCTCCAGCTTCTATTTCATCGCGCTGGATCTGGGGCTGAACCGCAACATCGCCGGGCCTGCCGATGGCGAGGAGTGGCAGGTTCATGGCGGCGGTTTCTACCATATCCAGAAGTATCTGGTGGCGCCCGCCGCGATGCCCGAGCACCTGACCTGGTTCAAGTGGGAGAGCTACGCTACGTGGCTGTCGGGCGTGGCGCTTCTGGCGGTGGTCTACTGGTACGGGGCGGAGTTGTTCCTGATCGACCCGAACGCGATGGAACTGTCGCAGGGTGCCGCCATCGCGATTTCGGCGGCGTCGCTGGTGGTGGGGTGGGTGCTCTATGACCTGCTGTGCAAATCGCCGCTGGGGGACAACCCGCCGGTGATGATGGCGGTGCTGTTCGGGATCATCGTGGCCTTTGCCTGGGGTTACACTCAGGTGTTTACGGGCCGCGCGGCGCTGCTGCATCTGGGGGCCTTCACGGCCACCATCATGACGGCAAACGTCGCCATGATCATCATTCCGAACCAGAAGGTCGTGGTGGCGGATCTGAAGGCGGGCCGGGTGCCGGATGCGAAGTATGGCAAGATCGCCAAGCTGCGCTCGATGCACAACAACTACCTGACGCTGCCGGTGATCTTCCTGATGCTGTCGAACCACTACCCGCTGGCCTTCGCGTCGGAATACAACTGGGTGATCGCGTCGCTGGTGTTCGGCATGGGCGTCTCGATCCGGCATTTCTTCAACACCATGCACAGCCGGGGCGGGATGTTGTGGTGGACCTGGGGGGTGACGGCGCTGATCTTCGCGGTGATCGTGTGGCTTTCGGTGCTGCCGATGCGCGGCGAGGTGGCCGAGGAGGCGGCGTTGTCGCCGAGCCAGCAGGCCTTCATGGCGCACGGGGATTTCGAGGATGTGTTCTGGCTGGTGCAGGGCAATTGCAGCTTCTGCCACGCCTCCGAGGTGACCTATCCCGGCCTTGCCGTGGCCCCCGGCGGCGTCGTGCTGGAGACCGAGGCGCAGGTGGCGCGTCACGCCGCCGAGATCTACCTGCAGGCAGGTATGACCCATGCCATGCCGCCCGCGACGCAAGCCTTTCTGATCGACGAGGACCGCGCCCTGATCCGGCGCTGGTATCGCGGCGCCACTAGCGGCCAATAGGCCGCAGTCCGACCCACCGCGCAGGAGGATGGCGCATGCAGACACCGACCAACCGCATCAAGGCCGCCTTCGCGACGGGGCAGGTGCAACGCTGCCTTTTCGTCGCCTTGGGGTCCGAGACCGTGACCGAAATCGCCGGGCATGCGGGCTATGACTTCTGCCTGATCGATGGCGAGCATGCGCCCTATGACCCCTCCTTGATCCGGCGCCAGCTGGCGGTGCTGGACGCCACTGGCACGCCTGCGGCGGTTCGCGTGCCGGTGGGCGAGGATTGGGTGCTGAAGCAGGTGCTGGATCTGGGCGCGCAGACCATCATGGTGCCGATGGTCGAGACGGCGGCGCAGGCGCAGGCCCTCGTGGCCGCGTGCCGCTATCCGCCCGAGGGGCACCGCGGGATGGGCGGCTACACCATGCGCGCCAGCGGCTATGGCGCCAACCCGACCTATCCGGCCGAGGCGAATGGGCAGATCGGCCTGATGTTGCAGATCGAGAGTGCGGCGGGCCTTGCCGCGATCGAGGAGATTGCGGCGATTCCGGGTGTCGATTGCCTGTTCATCGGCCCTGCCGATCTGGCGGCCGATCTGGGCCTGCGCGATCACCTCGACGATGACGGATTGTGGGAGCGGATCGTGGCGGCCATTGGTCGGATCGTTGCGGCGGGATGTGCGGCGGGTGTCTTCGTGCCGGCTCACCGGGCCGGGGCGGTGGTGGCGGCGGGCGCATCTGTGCTGGCGGTCGGATCGGACTCCTCCATCATCACGCAAGCCCTGCGCCAGGCGGCGGGGCACCCGTGACCGGGCCGCTGACCCGACTGGCCCATGGAGACGCCGAAGCGCTGATCGACCCCGCGCTCGGCAACATACCCTTGTGGCGGGTGTCGGGGCGGGTGCCACTCCATTCGGCGCCGTGGCGCGACGAGGCGGAGGTGCAGGACGATCCCGACCTGCCCTTGGTCAACAAGCGCCTTGCGGGCGATTTCCTGTGCATGCCCTTCGGGCGCGACGATGTGCACGGGTTCCCGATCCATGGGCCGACGGCCAATTCGGCCTGGGAGGTGGTGCACCACGATGTGTCGGTGGCGCGGTTCGCCTTACGCGCCGATGTGCTGGGGGCCCATGTCACCAAGGAAGTGCGGCTGGTCGGCCCCGTGCTGCTGCAGACCCATGCGGTGGAGGGCGGCGCGGGCGAGGTGACATTCGCGCATCATCCGATGGCGCGGATGGCCGAGGGCGGGCGGCTGTCCTTCAGCCCCAAACGCGCCGTGATGACCGACCCGACAGCACAACAATCGGGGCGAAACCTATGGGCGATCAACCAGTTGCGCGGCGATCTTAAGCTTGATTGCGAGGATGGCGGCCAGTGGGATCTGGGCACCTATCCGGCAGGCCATGTGGTCGAAGATTTCTGCACGCTGGTCGAGGCGCGCGGCAGCGGCCTTGGCTGGACCTGCCTGATGCGCAATGCCGAGGATGACGTGCTGCTGGTCCTGAAGGACCCGGTGGCGATGCCGGTGACGATGCTCTGGATCTCCAACGGCGCGCGGGATTTCAGCCCGTGGAACAGCCGCCACACCGGCGTGATCGGGATTGAGGACGGCTGCGCCATGGGCGGCGAGGGGTTGGCCGCGGCCCGGCGCGACAATCGCCTGACGGCGATGGGGGTGCCGACGGTGATGGTGCTGGGGGGGCGGCAGGTGATCCGCCACGCCATGGTGTCGCTGCCACGACCGCCCGGCTGGTCGGCGTTGCGCGATGTGCGGCTTGCGCGCGGGCAACTGACGCTGGAAGAGGTGGGCGGGGCGACGGTTTCCGTCCCGTTCCCGGAGGGGCATTTTTGACCGATCCGAACACCGAAAGTGGCCCGCTTGTCCTAGTCGATGGCGATGCCTGCCCGGTGAAGGAGGAAATCTACAAGGCCGCGCTTCGCCACGCGATCCCCGTCCGGCTGGTGGCCGGCAGCTACCTGCGCCACCCCGACCACCGGCTGATCACCATGACAATGGCGGGCGATGCCTTCGACGCCGCCGATGACGTGATCGTCGCCGCCGCACGGCCAGGGGCGTTGGTCGTCACGGCGGATATCCTGCTGGCGGAGCGGTGCCTGGCTCTGGGGGCGGTCGTGCTCAACCACAAGGGTCAGCCCTTCACGGCGAACTCCATCGGCACGCAGGTGGCGACCCGCGCGATCATGGCCGATCTGCGCAGCGGACTGGACGGCCAGACCCTCGGCGGGCAGAAGCCCTTCTCGCAGAAGGATCGCTCCGCTTTCTCGAATGCCCTCGAGAATGCCCTTCGCCGCTTGAAAGCCTGAGCGCAAACGCGTATTGCGCGCGCTTCAACCAAGGACTGCGCCCATGTTCACCCTAGCCATTGTCGGCCGCCCCAATGTGGGCAAATCGACGTTGTTCAACCGGCTTGTCGGTAAGAAGCTGGCGCTGGTCGATGACACGCCGGGCGTGACGCGTGACCTGCGGGAGGGGGCGGCGCGCCTTGGCCATCTGCGCTTTACCGTGATCGACACAGCCGGGCTTGAGGATGCCACCGACGACAGCCTCGAGGGGCGCATGCGCCGTTTGACGGAGCGCGCGGTGGCGATGGCGGATGCCTCGCTCTTCGTGCTGGACGCGCGCGCGGGCGTGACGGCCAACGACGAATACTTCGCCGAGATCCTGCGCAAATCCGGGCGGCCTGTGCTGCTGGCCTGCAACAAGGCCGAGGGCAATGCCGGCAAGGCCGGCCTGATCGACGCCTATGCCCTTGGCCTCGGCGAGCCGATCGGCATCAGTGCCGAGCATGGCGAAGGCATGTCCGATCTGCTGACCGCGCTGCAACCGCTGGTCGACGCCAAGCCGGTGGAAGAGGCCGAGGTCGACGTTGATGTGGACGATGAAGAACGCCGCATAACCCGCTCCAAACCCTTGCAGATCGCCGTCGTCGGCAGGCCCAACGCGGGCAAGTCGACGCTGATCAACCAGATCATCGGCGAGGAACGCCTGCTGACCGGCCCCGAGGCCGGGATCACTCGCGACGCCATCGGCCTTGCCTTTGAATGGGACGGCGTGCCTATGCGCATCTTCGACACGGCGGGCATGCGCAAGCGCGCCCGGGTGCAGGAAAAGCTTGAAAAGCTCAGCGTCTCGGACGGTCTGCGCGCGGTGAAATTCGCCGAGGTGGTCGTGGTGCTGCTGGACGCCGCCATCCCGTTCGAGACGCAGGATCTGCGCATCGCGGATCTGGCGGAACGCGAAGGGCGTGCGGTGGTGATCGCGGTCAACAAGTGGGATCTGGAAGGCGACAAGCAGGACAAGCTGAAAGCCATGCGTCTGGCCTTCGAGAAGCTGCTGCCGCAGCTCAAGGGCGCGCCTCTGGTCACAGTGTCGGCCAAGACGGGCAAGGGCCTCGACAAGCTGCACGAGGCGATCATGAAGGCGCAGACCGTGTGGAACAAGCGCATCTCGACTGCGCGGCTCAACCAATGGCTTGGTGGCATGATCGAGGCGCATCCGCCTCCCGCACCGGGCGGGCGCCGCATCAAGCTGCGCTACATGACGCAGGCCAAGACCCGGCCGCCGGGATTTGTCGTGATGTGCTCGCATCCCCAGAACCTGCCCGAGGCCTATTCGCGCTATCTGGTCAACGGCCTGCGCGCGGATTTCGACATGCCGGGCACGCCGATCCGCATGTGGATGCGCAGCCAGGCGGATGACAATCCGTTCAAGGACCGCAAGAAATCGACGCCCTCACGGCTGACGAAACACGTCAAGCGCGGCGACACGAAGAAGGCCTAGACGCCGCGGGATCGTGCGCGCTCCCCCTTTCCATGTGCCTGAAATATTTTAGGGGGTCTGGGGGACAACGTCCCCCAGCCGGGGGGCCCGGGCGCCCGCCCGGGGGGAAACAAAAAAGCGGTGGGGTAGGGGGGGGTGTGCCGCCCCCCCCGGTGGA
>JBBQHZ010000111.1:0-12895 GCA_038324445.1 Rhodobacterales bacterium
TGTCGGCGCTGAAGGCGCGGGGATTGCCGCTGGGCCTTGCCACCAACGATGCCGAGGCATCCGCGAGGTCACATCTGGCCAAGTCCGGCGTGACCGACCTGTTCGCCTTCATCGCCGGATCGGACAGCGGCCACGGGGCCAAGCCCGGCCCCGGCATGTGCACCGCTTTCGCCATGTCGCAGGGACTGCCGCCCGAGGCGCTGGTGATGGTGGGCGACAGCACCCATGACATGGAGGCGGGTCGCGCGGCGGGTTTCACCTGCGTCGCGGTCCTGACGGGCGTGGCGGTGCACGACGATCTGGCGCCCCACGCCGATGTGGTGTTGCCCGACATCGCGGCGCTTGGGGCATGGCTCGACGCGCGGTAAACCGTCCGTCGGGGCAAGGCGATCAAATACGACGCGGAGGCGTCGCTATCCGCCAAACCTGCCGGGGCGTGGATGGGCGAGGGTTGCGCAGACCCTGCGCCCTCCCTTTCATCGAAAGCCCCCGCCATGACCGATGCCACCCCCGTCAAACGCCGCCGCCACGGAGGCCGCGCGGCAGGTGTTGCCCGCGCAGGTGCGCACGCCATCGACCAGATGCCCTGGCGTCTGCCGATCAACAACGACCGCCCGACGGAACCGCTGAACGAGGAGGGGGTGCTGGCGCTGCACAAGGGCGCGATGCGCATCCTGTCGGATATCGGGATCGTGTTCCTGAACGATGAGGCGGTGGGATACCTGAAGCAGGCAGGCTGCCGGACCGAGGGGCAGAAGGTGTTCTTCGAGGCGGCCTTCGTCGAGGAAATGGTCGCGCGCGCGCCGTCTTCTTACACCATCACGCCGCGCAACCCGGACCGGCAGCTGGTGATGGGCGAGAACTACATGCTGTTCGGCAACGTCTCCAGCCCGCCGAATTCCTGGGATCTTGAGCGTGGCAAGCGCCCGGGCGACATGGCCAGCTATGTCGAGTTTATCAAGCTGACGCAGTATTTCAACTGCATCCACTTCGCCGGTGGCTACCCGGTGGAGCCGATCGACGTCCACGCCTCGGTCCGGCATCTGGATTGCCTCTACGAAAAGCTGACGCTGACCGACAAGGTCGCCCACGCCTATTCCCTCGGGCGGGAGCGGGTCGAGGATGTGATGGAGATGGTCCGCATCGCCGGCGGCCTGACGCATGAAGAGTTCGACGCAAGCCCGCGGATGTATACCAACATCAACTCCGTCTCGCCGCTGCAGCACGATTTCCCGATGCTGGATGGCGCGATGCGGCTGGCGCGGCGGGGGCAGCCGGTGGTGGTGACGCCCTTCACGCTGGCCGGTGCGATGGCCCCGGTGACGCTGGCAGGCGCGGTGGCGTTGAGCCTTGCGGAAGGGCTGGCCGCGATTGCGTTGCTGGAATGGATCGCGCCGGGCTGCCCGGTGGCGATCGGCACCTTCACCTCGAACGTGGACATGAAATCGGGCGCGCCCGCGTTTGGCACGCCGGAATACATGCGCGCGACGCAGATGACCGGGCAGATGGCGCGGTTCTACGGGTTGCCGATGCGCGCCTCGGGCGTGTGCGCGGCCAACGTGCCCGACGGGCAAGCGATGTGGGAGACGTCCAATTCGCTGTGGTCGGCGGTGCAGTCGGGCGCGCACATGGTCTACCACGCGGCCGGGTGGCTGGAGGGCGGGCTGATCGCCAGCCCCGAGAAATTCGTCATGGATTGCGAGGTGATCCAGCAGATCCAGCGCTATTTCGAGCCGGAGATCCTGGGTGTTGCGGAAGCGGATCTGGCCTTCGACGCCATAAAGGAAGTCGGTCCCGGCGGGCATTTCTTCGGCTGCCAGCACACGCAGGATCGCTATCAGACCGCGTTCTATGGCCCGTTCCTGTCGGATTGGCGCAACTATGAGTCGTGGCGGCTGGACGGCGCGGTGTGGACCGCGCAGCGCGCGCACAAGATCTACAAGGAGATCCTGGCCGAGTTCGAAGCCCCGCCGATGGATGCCGCGATCCGCGACGAGCTGGCCGATTTCGTCGCCAGGCGAAAATCGGAAGGCGGTGCGCCGACGGATTTCTGAGGGGCGGTTCCGGCCAGCCGCAAAGGTTTCTTTACCCTTTGGCACTAGCGTCCCGGCTCAACCACCATGTGAGATCGGGAACTCTGACCCATGCACGGCATGATCAATCGCGCACTTCAGGGTTTCCTGGTGGCAACCTACGGGCCCGATATCTGGGCCGAGGTGCGGTCGCAGGCGGACCTGCGCTTCACCGATTTCGAATCGATGCTGCACTATAACGACAAGGTGACGGTGGCCTGTTTCGATGCCGCGAAGGAGGTGCTGCACCAGCCGCCCAATGCCCTGCTGGAAGATCTGGGGACATTCCTGATCACCCATCCGCCGCTTGACCCGCTGCGCCGCCTGCTGCGCTTTGGCGGCGGCACGTTCACCGAGTTCGTGTTGACGCTGGACGAATTGTCCGACCGTGGGCGGCTGGCGATCCCCGACGTCGAATTGCCCGAGATCACCGTTCTGCAGGACGATGCCAACATCTTTCGCCTGCAGGCGACATGGGCACTGCCGGGCATCGGGCCCATCTTGCTGGGCGCGCTGCGCGCAATGGCGGATGATTATGGCACCTTGGCGCTGGTCGACCTCGACGGGATCAGAAACGGGGCGGAATGCCTGCGCGTCGTGATCCACGACGCCAACCATGCCGAGGGGCGCAGCTTCGTGCTGGCGGCGGCATCGGGATGACGCTGCATGCCAAGCTGTCCACGGGGCTGATGCTGCCATTCAACATGCTGGACCGGATGATGCCGATGCATGTGATCCTCGACGCTGTCGGGCGGCTGGTGCATCTGGGCCCGACCATTGCCAAGATGATGGGGCCGGGCGCGGCGATCGGCACGGCGCTTCTGAACCATATCGAGTTGCGGCGCCCTGTGGGCGTCGTTGATTTTGCGGCCCTGACACCCCATTCGGGCGCGCGCCTGACCCTGGCGCTGACGGTCGCGCCGCATCTGCCGCTGCGCGGGGTGATGATGGCGCTGCCGCAGGGCGGGGCGATCCTGGATATCTCGCTGGGGCTGTCCTTTGCCCGCGCGGTAGCCGATTTCGGCCTGACGCTGGCGGATTTCTCGCCCTGCGACCAGACGGTGGACCTGCTCTACCTGCACGAGGCGAACACCTCGACCGCGCGCCTGTCGCGGCATCTGTCGGAACGGCTGCATGCCGCCCACGCCTCGGCCCAGTTCGAGGCCCGCACCGATGTGCTGACCGGGCTGTCGAACCGCCGCGCCATCGACGACGAGTTGTCGATCCTGCTGTCTGCCAATCAGCACGACTTCTCGTTGATGCATCTTGATCTGGACCTGTTCAAACATGTGAATGACACCCACGGCCACGCGGCGGGTGACGCCGTGCTGATCGCCGTCGGGCGCATTCTGGGCCGCGATCTGCGGCGCAACGATTTTCCCGCGCGGGTCGGCGGGGATGAGTTTCTGGTCATCCTGCGCCCCTCGCTGGCGCCGAGTGTCGCCGGGCGCATCGCCACCCGTCTGATCGGGCGGATCGAAAAGCCGATCCGCTTCGAGGATGTGTGGTGCCAGATCTCGGCCAGCATCGGGATCGTGTCGACCAAGCAATATGCAAGGCGTCCGTCGGTGGAGCGGATGCTGGCGGATGCGGACACCGCGCTTTACCGCGCGAAGAAGGACGGACGCGGGCGATTTGCGCTGTTTGGAGGCGGCAAGCCGATCATGGAAGATGCCCCGGAAGGGACCGAGCGCCGGAAGGCTGGGCGGCGCGCGAGGTAGGGACGCGGGCTGGGATGGACGTGCCGGGGAGGTGCCCCCGTGCGGCGGGTGCGGGGGGTGCGGCGGCGCTTTGGTGGTTCTCTCACGGCGGGGTATTGGGCCGGTCTGGCTGGGAAAGGGCGATTGTCCGGCTTGATCGGGAAGGGGCTTTTGTCCGGCTTGGCTGGGAAGGAGCTTTTTCCGGCTGGACGGGGAAGCGGCGTGTGTCCGGCCTCGCGGGAAAGGGCGATTGCCCGGTCTGGCCGGAAACAGGTGTGTGACCCGCCGGTGATGCCCCTTTGCCGCGCCGCGCCGCGAGCTACCTCCCCGTCATGCCTGACGCGACGGAGTTGCCTGCCTTGACCGACACCACGGACGACCCGGTTCCCAGTCTTGGGCCCAGCCTTGACCCCAGCCTTGGCCCCGGCCTTCGCCCGCGGGCGGTGCCGACGGGAAGGTTGGCGCGCTTTGCCCGGCTGGGCGGCCTTGCCACCGGACTGGCAGGGCAGGCGGTGGCCGGTCGCGCCCGTGCGGCGCTGAGCGGCACAAAACCCGACATGGCGGCGCTGCTGATGACGCCGCGATCGCTGACCAAGGTCGCTGACCGGCTGGCCGAGATGCGCGGTGCCGCAATGAAGCTGGGCCAGCTTCTGTCGATGGAAAGCGGCGAGGTTCTGCCGCCCGAACTGGCCGATATTCTCGCCCGTCTGCGCGCCAATGCCGATGCGATGCCGCCCGCGCAGGTGAAATCCGTTCTCCAGAGCGCCTATGGCGACGGGTTCCGGCGGCTGTTCACCAGCTTCGATCCAAGGCCATTGGCGGCGGCCTCCATCGGGCAGGTGCACCGGGCCACGGCGGCGGATGGCATGCGGCTGGCGCTCAAGCTGCAATATCCCGGTGTGCGCGCCTCGATCGACAGCGATCTGGACAATGTTGCGGCCCTGATCCGCTGGTCCGGCATGTGGCCGCGCGAGTTGGACATCGCCCCCCTGATGGCCGAGGCGCGGCGGCAGCTGCACGAGGAGGCGGATTACCTGCGCGAAGGGCGCTATCTGGCGCGCTTCGGCGCGTTGCTGGCCGATGACCCGCGCGTGCGCGTGCCAGAGCATCGCGCCGATCTGTCCACCGCCGACGCCTTGGCGATGAGTTTCGAGCCGTCGCATCCGATCGAGGCGCTGGCCGAGGCGGACCCCGCGATCCGCGACGCCGCCGCCGAAACCCTGATCGAGTTGTGCCTGCGCGAGCTGTTCGAGTTTCGCCTGATGCAGACCGATCCGAATTTCGCCAACTACCAGTGGGATGCGCAGAATAACCGGATCGTGCTGCTGGATTTCGGGGCCACGCGCGAGATCCCGCAGGCCTTGGCCGAAGGGCACCGGCGGCTGTTGCGCGCGGGCCTTGACGGGATGCGCGGCGATATTCTGGCGGAGTTGCAGGCGATAGGCTTCCTCAAGCCCGATCTGGCCGAGGCGCACCGCGACGCCATCGTGGACATGGCCGAGTTGGGTTTCGCGGCGCTGCGTGGGCAGGCGCCTTTCGATTTCGCCACCAGCCGTCTGGCGGAGGAGTTGCGCCACAAGGGGCAGGTGATCGGGCAGGAGCGGGAGTTGTGGCACATTCCGCCCGCCGACACGCTGTTCCTGCAACGCAAGATCGGCGGCCTCTACCTGCTGGCGACGCGTCTTGGGGCGCGGGTCGACCTGCCGCGACTGGCGCGGGCCTTTGCCGGACAAGCGTGATTTGGCATAAGGGCCGGAACCCGGTTAGGATTGCGCGACACGGGTGACATACGGGGCGGGCGATGGCGGCGAACCTGATCTGGGGCGCGCAGATTTATCTCGGGATCGGGGCCGTTGTGGCCTTGGCGTTCCTGACGGTGGGGCTTGGTCGGGTGGACGCGCAGGCGCGCGGCGTCTGGGTGTTTCGCCCGTTGCTGGTGCCGGGCGTGCTGCTGATCTGGCCGCTGGTGGTGCTGAGATGGGCGGCGCTGGAGTGGCAGGCGGGGGAAGGGCAGGGCCGCTTTCGCCCGCCGCTGGCCGCGCAATCGCGCGCGGCGCTGGTGCTGGCGCTGGTGATACCGGCCATAATCGCGGGCGCGCTGGCGATCCGACAGGACGTGCCCACTGACGCCGCCGCCGTCCAGATCGAGCCACCGAGATGAGCGTCACCTATGTCCCGGTCCAGTGGAACCGCAACAAATGGGTCTATGACGCGGTGTTGCTGGCGGTCATCGCGATCTACATCGCGGTGTTCCTGCGCCTTGGCACGCCCGAGGTCACGCGGCCCATCGACGGGGCGATCCTGCGGATGCGCGCCTTCGGCACCTGCGCGTTCTTCCTGCTGACCGCGATCTTGTGCATCGGCCCGCTGGCGCGGCTGGATCGGCGGTTCCTGCCGCTCCTTTACAACCGGCGGCATTTCGGCGTGCTGACGGCTGCCGTCGCGTGGACCCATGCGACCTATGTCTATGGCTGGTACTTCAACTTCACGCCGTTCAACCGGCTGGAGGCGTTGCTGTCATCCAGTTCGGCCTTCGGGCAGGTCCTGGGGTTTCCGATCGAGGCATTGGGGATCTTCGCACTTGCCATTCTGCTGATCCTGGCCGCGACCAGCCATGATTTCTGGCTGTCCTTCCTGACCGCGCCGGTCTGGAAGGCGCTGCATCTGTTGATCTATCTGGCCTATGCGGCCATCGTGGCGCATGTGGCGCTGGGCTATCTACAGGATGCCGAAAACCCGGTTTTCGTGGTACTGTTCGCGGGGGGAGCGGTGCTTGTGGCGGGGCTTCACGCCGCCGCATGGTGGGTGGGCCGCAGGGCCATCGATGCGGCGGAGTGGGTCGATGTTGCAGCCCCCCGCGAGATCCCCGAGGGGCGCGCGCGGATCGTGCAACTGGCCGAGCGGGAGCGGGTGGCGGTGTTTCGCTACAAGGGCAACATGTTCTCGGCCCTGTCGAATGCCTGCGCGCATCAGAACGGCCCGTTGGGCGAAGGGCGGATCCTCTATGGGTGCGTGACGTGCCCGTGGCACGGGTTCCAGTACCGGATGCGCGACGGCCGCGCGCCGGCGCCGTTCACCGAGCAGATCCCGACCTATGTCCTGCGCCTGCACGAGGGGCGGGTGCAGGTCCACCGGCAGGCCAACCCGCCGGGCACCGATGTGGCGCCGCTGGTGGTGCCGATGGAGGTCATGGGATGAGCGACAAACCCGACGACGGCCCGTTCTTCATCGGCTGGGCAACACCCGACCGGCGGCTTTGGCCCTTCCTTCTGATCGTGGGAGTGGTGGCCTTTGTCGCCTCCTTCGCCGTGGCCTACCTGATAGCCAATGCTCAGGATGACCCCGGCGGGGCCGGGCGCATGGGCATGGCGGAGGCGGTGGGCGTGGTCCAGATGGACCCCTATCCGGTGCTGCATGTGACCGAGAGCGAGCAGTTCGCCCCCGGTGCGACAGTGCTGCTGATGGGGCAGGGCAAGAACGGCGCGCAGGCGGGGACGGCGGCGTTCGACGGGCAATTGGTGCGCATCACGGGGGTGCGGTTGAACCGGGGCGATTTGGATGGCGTGATTCTGGGGGGCGGCAACGCGGTGACGCCGGTGGAAGGCGAGGCGGTGATGCCCGAAGCCGAGGATCTGGGTCGCTGGCGGCTGACCGGAGAGATCTGCGACGGCAACTGCCTTGCGGGCGCGATGCGGCCCGGCACAGGTCTGGCGCATCGGGCCTGCGCCAACCTGTGCATCCTTGGCGGCCTGCCGCCGGTATTCGTGGCGACCGATAGTGTCGCGGGCAGCGAGTTCTTCCTGATCGGCGGTCCCGATGGCGGGCCCCTGCCCGAAGAGGTGCTGGACATGACCGCGCTCCTTGTCACCGCCGAGGGCCGGGTGGAACGGCGCGGCGGCATGAACGTGTTCCTGATCGACCCCGCCAGCGTGGTGCTGGCCCGATGATCGCCGCGATCCAGATCGCGCTGATGGCGGGTGCGGCCGGCCTGACATGGTGGGCCTGGCAGGAGGTGAACCTGCTGCGCGGCACGGTCTTTTTCGAGTATCGCTATGTGCTTCTCCTGAGCCTCGGGTTTATCCTTCTGTCGCTGGCGCAGGTGACGGCGACGTGGACCTTGGCGAAACTCTTCCCCTCCCCCAAAACGGATGCTCCCAAATGACCAAAGTGAAAGTCGCCGACCTCTCGACCCTGCAGGATCGGGCACCCGCCTATGCCCTGGTGGCGGAGGTCGATCTGGTCGTGGTGCGCTGGGACGCGGAGGTAAGCGTGTTCTACGGCCGCTGCCTGCATCGCGGCGCGTTGATGTCGGACGGCTTCGTGCGCGGGCGCAATCTGATCTGCGGAGTGCATGACTGGGATTATCGGCTCGACAGCGGCGTGTCGGAATATGCCAACGAGGAGGTGCTGCCGAAGTTCGAGGTCTGGGTCGAGGGCGACGACGTTCTTGTAGATGAAGACGAGATCGCCGCCTGGGGAAAGGCCAATCCGCAGCCGTTCAACCGCAAGGCCTATCTGGGGCTTTATGCCGATACGTCGCATGGGACCGAGGAGGAGCCCTATGCCGGGCTGATCCAGACATATGCCAAAAGCGGGCTGAAAAAAACCGGCCATCACGGCAAGGTCGAGGCGATGGGCGTGCCGAGGGGACAGTTGCCGGATTGGGACGATATCCAGATCCTGACGGCGCAGTTGCACCGCGCCCCGATGCTGGAGGATGAACCTGTGGGCACCGATGTGGTGATCGGGCCGAATGCGCAAAAGCCGCTGCGCCTTAACATCCCGCTGCTGGTGTCGGACATGTCTTATGGCGCGCTGTCGGAACCCGCCAAGATCGCGCTGGCGCGCGGCGCGGAGTTGGTGGGGACGGGCATCTGCTCCGGTGAGGGGGGCATGTTGCCCGAGGAGCAGGCGGCGAATTCGCGGTATTTCTACGAACTGGCCTCGGCCCGGTTCGGGTTCTCGTGGGACAAGGTGGCGCGGGTGCAGGCGTTCCATTTCAAGGGCGGGCAGGGCGCCAAGACCGGCACCGGCGGGCATCTGCCGGGCCACAAGGTCAGCGCCAAGATCGCCGAGGTAAGGGGGCTGGCGGAGGGGCAGGACGCGATCTCGCCACCGCGCTTCCCGGATTGGACCGAGCCCGCGCAGATCCGGGATTTTGCCGACGAAGTGCGCGACCGGACGGGCGGCATTCCCATCGGCTACAAGCTGTCGGCACAACATATCGAGAAGGATATCGATGCGGCGCTGGAGGTGGGCGTCGACTACATCATCATCGACGGGCGTGGCGGCGGCACCGGGGCGGCGCCGATCCTGTTCCGCGACAATATCAGCGTGCCAACGATCCCGGCGCTGGCGCGGGCGCGCCGGCATCTGGACCGCACCCGCCCCGATGTGACGCTGATCATCACCGGCGGCCTGCGCAAACCGGCGGATTTCATCAAGGCACTGGCGCTTGGCGCGGATGCGATCGCGCTGTCGACCGCCGCCATGCAGGCCATCGGCTGCATCGCCATGCGGGCGTGCCATACCAACAATTGCCCGGTCGGGATCGCTTCGCAGAAGCCGCATCTGGTCAGCCGGATCGTGGTGGAGAAATCCGCCCGCCAACTGGCGAATTTCTTCGAGGCCTCGGCCGAGTTGATGCAGGTGATGGCGCGCGCCTGCGGGCACGATCACGTTTCGAAATTCAATCCCGACGACCTGACAACGTGGAAGAAGGATATGGCCGCGATTTCGGGCGTGGCTTTCGGCGGCGTGGCCTGAGGCGCGGCGCTCAGGTGAACTTGCGGAACAGTCTGGTCTGGTCGAACATTTCCTCCAGCGCTTCCATGCGGTCGCGGCTGTTGCCCCATGTCAGGCTCTGGACCGTGGAGATCAGCGTCTCGAGGAGCAGGAGCGGCGTGACGGCCGAATCCCAGGCCGACGGCACCACGATCCGGCACCCGAGGCTGACATCCGCCAACTGGTGAATGGGCGAGCGCCATTGATCGGTGAAGAGGATGATCCGCGCGCCCTTGGCATGGGCCATCTCGGCCAGGCGCAGGGTGTTGTTCTCATACCGGCGGACGTCGAAGATCACCACGACATCGCCCGCCGCCACGTCCAGCAGGTAGTGCGGCCAGGCGTTCGAGGTGGACTGGATATGGCTGATGCGGGGACGGATCACCTGCATGTGCAGGAACAGGTATTCGGCCAGCGTATGGGTGATGCGCCCGCCGACGATGTAGAGGTGCTGCGAGGTATCGGCACACATCGCACAGGCGGCGTCGAAATCGTCGGGGTTGATCTGGCCAAGGGTGTGGCGGATATTGTCCAGCACTGCATCGGTGAAGCGGTTGAGCAGATGTTCGGACGGCGCGCGTTCGGCCCAGGTGTCGTGCTTGGCGATGGGGTTCTTGGTCTTTGCCTTCAACTCCTCGCGCAGTTCTGTCTGGAACTCGGGGTAGCCGGAGAAGCCCAGCTTCTGCACCATCCGCGCCACGGTCGGCACCGAGACATGGGCATCTTCGGCCAGCGCGCTGAGGGGGCCAAGGCCCGAGGCGGGATAATTCTCGAGGATCGAGTGTGCCAGCTGCCGTTCGGCCCGCGTCAGATCATCGAGCTGGTTGTGGATGCGCTCCGAGATGGTCAAAGTGCCTTTGTCCATGGGCATCCTCCGTTCTTTGATCGAAAATATACCAGATCGGGGCCGGTTGGTAAATCATTCTCATAAATCCGTTGACAAGACGGGGGGCCTGCCAGACGGTTAACGCGCTGGAGGGGTCATGGCGCAGTCAAAAGGCAAGGTGGGGGCGGATCTGGGACGGGCGACGGGGTCGCCTTTGGTCTTCGTCTGCGAACATGCGTCGAACCATATTCCGGCATCGCTGAACGGACTTGGATTGTCGCAAGCCGACCGCGTCAGTCATGCGGCGTGGGATCCCGGTGCGCTGGCGGTGACGCAGGGCCTGGCGCGGCATATGGGCGGTGTGGTGGTGGCGGCGGACGTCTCGCGCCTTGTCTACGACTGCAACCGCCCGCCCGAAGCCCCCGACGCGATGCCGGCGCGTAGCGAGTTGATCGAGGTTCCAGGGAACCGCGATCTTAGTGCCGCCGAGCGCGCAGGAAGGGTGGCGGAATTCTATCTGCCGTTTCGCGACCGGCTGCGCCGGGCCATCGCCGACGCGGGCCGGCCGATCATCGTGACGGTCCACAGCTTCACCCCGGTCTATTTCGGCAAGGTCCGCGCGGTGGAGATCGGCATCCTGCACGACGCCGACACGCGGCTGGCCGATGCCCTTCTGGACGCCGCCCGCACCCATACCGCCGCGCAGGTCGAGCGCAATCAGCCCTATGGCCCGCAAGACGGCGTGACCCATACGCTGAAGGAACATGCCGTCGGCGCGGGGCTGCTGAACGTGATGCTGGAGATCCGAAACGACCTGATCGCCACGCCCGAGCAACAGGCGGCGATGGCCGCGATGCTGTCGGGCTGGCTGGCCGACGCGTTGGCGCAGGTGGCGGGGAGCGTCGCATGTCGGGCGTGATGCGGCGCTACATCCGCGCCGTGGATGCGGTGAACTACCGGATCGGGCGGGTGATGATTTATGGCATCTTCGTCCTGATGGCGATCCTGCTGTGGTCGTCGATCAGCGGAACCTTCTTCAACCCGTCGCTCTGGACGCTGGAATTGGCGCAATTCGCGATGGTGACCTATTACATTCTGGGCGGGCCCTATTCGATCCAGTTGGGATCGAACGTGCGGATGGACCTGTTTTACGGCGAATGGTCCCTGCGCAGGAAGGCGTGGTTCGACCTGTTCACCGTGCTGTTCCTGATCTTCTATCTCGGCGTGCTGCTTTATGGTGCGGTCGCCTCGACCGCCTATTCGCTGGGCTACTGGGGGAGCGAGCCCTTCTCGTTCTTCGCGGGCCTTGTCAGCGGCACCGAGGAGATCGGGCGGATGGAGCGGTCAGCTTCGCCGTGGCGGCCGTATCTCTGGCCGATCAAGGCGATCATGACGCTGGGCATGTTCCTGATGCTGCTGCAATGCACGTCCGAACTGTTCAAGGACGTGCTGCGGATCAGGGGTGAAGAGGTCTGATGTCCTACGAATTGATCGCCGTCCTGATGTTCTCGTCGATGATGCTGATGCTGCTGACCGGCCAGCGGGTGTTCGGCGCCATCGGCTTTGTCGCCGTCGTCGCGTCGCTGTTGTTGTGGGGCGACCGGGGCGGGTTCGATATCGCCTTCTCCGCCTCCATCGGGTTGATGAGCTGGTATCCGCTGCTGACCCTGCCGATGTTCATTTTCATGGGCTACGTCCTGTCCGAGAGCAAGATCGCCGACGATCTTTACCGGATGTTCCATGTCTGGATGGGCGGCCTGCGCGGCGGGTTGGCGATCGGCACCATCGGATTGATGGTGCTGATCTCGGCGATGAACGGCTTGAGCGTGGCGGGGATGGCCATCGGATCGACCATCGCGCTGCCGGAACTGCTCAAGCGCGGCTATGACAAGCGGATGGTGACCGGCGTCATTCAGGCCGGGTCAAGCCTTGGCATCCTTGTGCCACCCTCGGTCGTGCTGGTGCTTTATGCGATGATCGCGCGCCAACCGGTGGGCCAGTTGTGGCTGGCCGGTGTTCTGCCGGGGCTGATGATGGCGATGCTCTTCGTGATCTATATCGCCGTGCGCTGCCGGATAAACCCTGCGCTGGGGCCGGTGCTGGACCGTGCGGACCGCGATCTTCCGATGGCCGAAAAGCTGCGCCTGTTGCGCGCCGGGCTGCTGCCCCTTGCCATCTTCGCGACCATGATGGTGCCGTTCGTGAATGGCTGGGCCTCGCTGGTGGAAAGCTCGGCAATCGGGGCGGCCGCGGCGTTTGTCGCGGCGGTCCTGAAGGGCCGCATGACGCGCGAGGTGTTCGAGAACACGGTCCGCAACACGCTGGGCATCACCTGCATGTTCATGTGGATCATCCTGGCGGCGCTGGCCTTCGGCGCGATATTCGACGGCCTCGGCGCGGTCAATGCCATCGAGGGGGTGTTCACCGAGCGTCTGAACCTGAGCCCGTGGATGATCCTGATCCTGATGCAGCTGAGCTTCATCATCATGGGCACCTTCCTTGACGACACCGCC
>JBBQHZ010000112.1:0-12833 GCA_038324445.1 Rhodobacterales bacterium
CATTCAATCTGAGTGTCACTTGCTAAGTCCTCACTCGGTTAATCAAGAAACCATCATCGCCGGAGATTGTGGCGAAATTTCGGGACGGATTGCGGCTTTTGGACACAATTCGAGCCATTTTGGGCCAAAGGGCGCGGAGAATCCTCTCAATTGATTGCGAAACGGCAGGCCGCAATTCTGGCCGTCATCCTGTCGCTTAAGGGACTGACAAGCCACTGCACATCGACGATCCGATGCGCCGTTTGTGCAGCCGACAAGTTGGCTGATTCGCGCCATGGTCCCCCGCCGCGAATCACTGTCTGATCCCGTAGGCCCTTCTCGGAGGGCGGATGCGCCCGAACCTGCACCCGGAAAGCCTTAGCGACATGCTTGCGACCGGATTACCGCCATCACGGGGTCTAGGCGACGCCTCGTCCCCATCTGGCCGATCGCAATTTTCAAGCCAATCCCAGCATTTTCGGCACAGTGATGCGGGATTGGAAACAACAAGAATAATAGTGACAATCGCACTGAAATTTGACCCGATCGTGATCGGGTCACAGGTGGTCTGCGGGCCGGTTTTCCTTTTGCATATCTGAGGTGTCTCTATGAAAATGAACTTGCTCGGCTTGGCCGTAGCAGGCGCCCTTGTTGCAGGCACTTCCGCCCATGCAACGACGTTGACGCTGGATAGCGGCTGGCAAGAATTTAACTTCAACCAAACAGGTAGCGTGTGGTCGGAGGATTTCACCTTTACGCTCCTCGACACAGCGTACTTTGCGGTGACCGATGCATACTGCGCCGGCGACCAGTTCGAATTTTCCGTGAACGGCACGGTTGAAGGTGTAACTTCCACCCCGTTCTACGATGGCTCGTGCACCGGGCCGACCGCAACCTTTGACCCTGACTTTGCCTTCGCGTCCCCCTTGTGGAGTTCCGGCGAGATCGAATTGGGAGCCGGCGTCTACACCCTGTCGGGACTGGCCACATTGTCGCCCTTCGGGGGAGGTGGGGCTTTTGTCCAGCTTTCCAGCACATCGCTTGGCGGACCGGTTATCGAGCCTCCGACGCCCGCGGTCCCACTGCCGGCCAGTGGCATCCTGCTGATCGCAGGTCTTGGCGGGATGGCGGCCCTCCGGCGTCGCAAGAAGTCCGACGCCTGATCCGATAGCTGACGTGAACCAGTCGACCGGGCACCGAAAATGTCCGGTCGTTTTCATTTCGATGCGCCCTGAACGGCAGTGCGTCGGGGACGGATCACTGCAGGCGACACGGCGGATGATGAATGCGGGACCTCACTGAATGCGCCCGTTTTTGACTGAGCTTTTGCATTATCGTTCCAAATGGTCCTGACTGGTTCCACATGGACTCGCCATCCCGCCCCTCGCCCCTGCGCAATCGCGTCCTGCCCGATGGCCGCATCGTGGCCGACCCCGCACGGGGGCTGTTCACCGGCAATCGCGGTATTATGGTGCGCCGCGACGGGCAGATGAGCGACCGACAATGGGCCGCCAAGGCCTGGATCTGTTGTGTCTTGTTGTTCAAGGGTCGGAGGCGCCCTGTCGCACAGCCGGGCACGTGGACCGAGTTATTCTTTCTTGACGAGGCCGCGGCATTCGCCGCAGGACATCGTCCCTGTGCCTATTGCAGGCGCGCGGAGTATGATGCGCTCAAAGCGTTGTGGGGCGGCGCGCGGGCGACGGAGATGGACGCCAGCCTTCACGCAGAGCGGTTGGATGGCAGAACCAAGCGCCGCCATGCCTTGGCGTTCGACGATCTGCCCGACGGGGCATTCGTGATCCACGACGGCGCTCCGGGCCTGATCGTCGGCGAACATCTTTTCCCCTATGAAACAACGGGTTATGCGACCGCGATACCTCGCCCTTCCGGCATCGCCGAGGCCCTCACCCCGCCAAGCCTGCTCCACGTTCTGACAGGTGGCTACCGCCCTGCGCTGCATCCTTCGGCCCGCTTAATCACCCGTTAACCATCTTCCGCATAGACCGGGGCATGGTTCGCATCCTTGTCCTGATCCTCACGACCCTTCTCGCCGGCTGCGTCCCGCAATCGGGCTCGCTTGGATCGGCAGAGACGGCCCTTTCGGGCAGTTACGGCGCCCAGGTCGTCATATCCGACGATGCTCACCACGTCTTGATGGGCCATGTCATCCGCACCACCCGCGACGGCGACACCGTCCGCGCGCTGGTCATCTCGCAACGCCGCGACGGCGTCCATTCGCTGCGTTTCTCGGAGGCCTGGATGGGCGGCATCCGCCTGCCCTACGCGCGCCCCGGTGCGCTTGACGGCTGCACCCATGGCCATTGCCGCGACAATTACGTCGGCATGATTTTCCTGTCCGAGGCGCTTTTCACGCAATCCCAAACGCACGGTTTCCGCGCTTATCTTGTCGGCGGCACCGCCAATATCCCCATTTATGCCCCGCCTCACCTGTTCGCGCTGCCCACGCCGTGACAGTTCGGCACCTTTTGACCCGGCCCACAATCAGGCCGCATTTGACGCCATCGCCGGAATGGCCTATGTGCCGCCTCGGGCCCGCGATCCGCGCGAGCCCCTATCGCGGAGCGTGCCAGTAAATCAGCGCTCCATGACCCTCGCCAGGATCGACAAGATCCGGCCCGATTGGACGCCCATGACCACATTCTCCGACCTCCAGCTCAATCCCAAAGTTCAAAAAGCCATCGACGAAGCGGGATATCTTATCCCCACACCGATTCAGGCTGGCGCGATCCCGCCGGCCCTTGAAGGGCGCGACGTCCTTGGCATTGCCCAGACCGGCACCGGCAAGACCGCCTCGTTCACGCTGCCGATGATCACGATGCTGGCCCGTGGCCGTGCCCGTGCGCGGATGCCGCGGTCGCTTGTGCTCTGCCCCACCCGCGAACTTGCGGCGCAAGTGGCTGAAAACTTTGATATATATGCCAAACATGTGAAGCTTACCAAGGCGCTGTTGATCGGCGGCGTCTCGTTCAAGGAACAGGAGACGCTGATCGACAAGGGCGTTGATGTGCTGATCGCGACGCCGGGCCGTCTGCTCGACCACTTCGAGCGCGGCAAACTGATTCTCAACGACGTGCAGATCATGGTCGTGGACGAAGCGGACCGCATGCTCGACATGGGCTTCATCCCTGATATCGAGCGGATATTCGGCCTTGTGCCGTTCACCCGCCAGACCCTGTTCTTCTCCGCCACCATGGCGCCCGAAATCGAGCGGATCACCAACACGTTCCTGTCGAATCCCGCCCGGATCGAAGTGGCGCGCCAGTCCACGACCTCCGACACCATCACGCAGCGCCTGATCGAGTTCCGCCCGACGCGCCGCGACGTTGCCGCCAAGCAAAAGCGCGACATGCTGCGTGCCGCCATCGCCGCGGAAGGCATCGCCTGCAAGAACGCTATCATCTTCTGCAACCGCAAGGTCGACGTGGATATCGTCGCCAAGTCCCTGAAACAACACGGTCTGAATGCCGAGCCGATTCACGGCGATCTGGACCAGTCGCAGCGCACGCGCACCCTCGACGGCTTCCGCGATGGCTCGATCCGGTTCCTGATCGCGTCCGACGTGGCAGCGCGCGGCCTCGATATCCCGAATGTCAGCCACATCATCAATTACGACGTCCCCAGCCACGCCGAGGATTACGTCCACCGCATCGGCCGCACCGGGCGCGCGGGCAAGACGGGCGTGGCAATCACGCTGTCGGTGCCCTCGGACGAGAAATACCTGGCCGCGATCGAGGATCTGATCAAGCAGCCGATCCCGCGCGTCGACGCGCCGATGGAAGTCGGTACTCCCGCCCTGCGCGAGGATGACACGGCGAAACCCGCCGAAGATCGCTCCAGCCGGTCGCGTCGCGGTGGCGCACGCTCGCGGTCCGACACGCCGCGTGACGCGCCGCGCGAAGCGCAGGCGCAAGCGCAAGCGCACCCTCAGAGGGCCGAAACGCCCGATCCAGTTCCCGCCCCAGTCCCAGCCCCTGCGCCGCAGCAGCCGCCCGCCGAAGCGCCCCGCGCCGAGGCCCCTGCCCCGCGTTGGGAGCGGGAGCGCAGCAATACGTCCCGCTCGAGCAACGACCGCAGCCAAGGCGAGCGGTCCACCGGTGAGCGTGGCAACGGCGACCGCACCGCCCGTGATCGCGGGCGCGACCGTGATCGTGATCGTGGCCCGCGCATTGTCGGCATGGGCGAGCACATGCCGGATTTCGTGGCACTCAGCTTTGATGAGCGGCGCGGCGGCCCCGCACGGGAATTCGTGATCGACGATGAAGACGAAATCATCGATTTCGAAACCGGAGACGCGCAAACGCCCCGGGCTGACGCCCCCAAGGCCGAGGCTCCGGCCGCCAGTGACAAACCCAAGCGCCGCCGCGTCCGCAAGCCACGCGCCGATGCGACCTCGGTTGCGCCAGTCGAGGCAGCTGCCGCTGCTGTGACAGACGCAGTCCCCGCGACCGAGCCAGAAGCCGCGCCTGCAGTGAAGCCAAAACCCACCCGCGCCCGCAAGAAGCCGGCGGCAAAGGCTACGTCACCAGAGGCAAGCGCCGAGGCGGCATCGGAAGAGAAGCCAAAGCCCAAGCGCACTCGCAAGAAGCCTGCGACCAAGGTGACTGCCGCGGATGGCGACATCCCCTCAGACGCCTGACAAGACGCAAAACGCAAAACGCCGCGCCGGGCCCTCAGCCCCACGCGGCGTTTTCATGTCTGAAACCAGAACGTTACTCGGCCATCAACCGGCTGACCAGCAACGTCACTTCCGGCTTCTTGCCGATCTCTTGCGCGCAGATCTGGCGGCAGACACGCTTGACCGCCTCTTCCAGCTTGTCATCGTCGTCGATCACCTTGGCGTCGAGCCGGGGCAACATCCGCGCCAACCCGTCCTCGATCAACTCCTGCATCGACACGCCGGATGATCCCACCTCCGGCAAGCCTTTCAGGGCCACCCAGGCATCTTCCAGCACCTCGTCGCTTTCGTCGACGATCAGCGACACGACGACCATCCCGTTCAGTGCCATCTTCATCCGCTCGCGGATGACGCCATCGTATTGGCCGACCAGCGCCGTCCCGTCGAGGTAAGTGCGCCCAACCTCGATATGCTCGACGACGCCGGGCCGATTGCCCGACAACTGCACCAGCGCGCCATTGGGCGCGACGACCCCGGTCATGCCCTTGGACGTCGCCAGCCGCGCATGTTCGCGCAAGTGGCGGAATTCGCCATGGCAGGGAATCAGGATCTGCGGACGCAAGATATCGTGCATCACCTCCAGATCAGGCCGGTTGGCATGGCCCGAGACGTGGTAGAAGCCCGAGTTGTCGTCGACGATCTCAACCCCGATCTCGGCCATGGCGTTCTGGATATTGGCCACCGGAACCTCGTTTCCGGGGATCGTCTTGGACGAGAAGAGGAAGGTGTCACCCTCCTTCAACTCGTGGCCGAGGAACTTGCCCCGTGCGAGGTTGGCGGACGCCGCGCGGCGCTCGCCCTGCGATCCAGTGACAATCAGCATCAGGCTTTCGCGCGGGATATCAAGGGCTTCCTCGGGCGACACTGTCGCAGGGAAACCCTTCAACACGCCAGCCTCCTGGCCGGCCTTGACCATCCGCTGCATCGCGCGGCCCATCAGGCAGATCGAGCGGCCTGCCGCGACACCGGCCTCGGCCAAGGTCTTGAGGCGCGCGATGTTGGAGGCGAAGGTCGTGGCCACGACCATGCCGCGCGCTTCGCGCACCAGCGTGGTGATCTGCGGCGGCAATTCGGATTCGGAACGTCCGGGGTGGCGGCTGAACACGTTGGTCGAATCGCAGATAAAGGCCAGCACGCCGTCCATGCCGATCGCGCGCCACATCTCGTCATCGAACGCCTCGCCCACCATCGGCTTGCGGTCGATCTTGAAGTCGCCCGAATGGACAACGCGGCCCGCATCGGTATCGATCACCAGCGCAGCGGATTCAGGAATGGAATGCGCCACGGGCGCGAATTGCACGCGGAACGGACCCGCTTCGACCACTTCCGGGTAGGCCCCCACAACGCGCACATTCGCGATGTCATGGCCCAATTCCTGCATCTTGCGCATGGCGTGGATCGCGGTGAAGCGGCGGCAATAGACGGGCGCTTTCAGGCGACCCCACAACTGCCCAATGGCGCCCACGTGATCTTCATGCGCATGGGTGATGAATATGCCGTCGATGCGGTCCTGCCGATCCTCCAGCCATTCCACATCCGGCAGGATCAGGTCCACACCCGGCTGGCCATCCATGTTTGGAAAAGCCACGCCGGTATCAACCACGATCAACCGCTCCCGCCCCTCCGGGCCATAGCCATAGACATAGCAATTCATCCCGATCTCCCCCGCGCCGCCGAGGGGGAGGTAGATGAGCCGGTTCCGGTCATTCATGAGGGGGTATTATCCTTGTTGTATTTGTGAACGACCGTCAGGCCATGCATCGTCAGATCATCTTCTATGCGGTCGAATAGCACATCTCCGGTCGAGAACAACGACGCAAGGCCACCGGTGCCGATGATCCGCATCGGAATGTCGCGCTCGGCCCGGATGCGTTCGCAAATGCCACGCACAAGGCCAATGTAGCCCCAGAACACGCCCGACTGCATGCAGGCGACGGTATTTGTGCCGATAACGGATTGCGGTTTTGTGACATCGACATGGGGAAGGGCCGCGGCGGCGCGGTGCAACGCCTCCAGCGACAGGTTCACGCCGGGCGCAATGACACCGCCAATATAAGCGCCGTCATGGGCCACCACATCGAAGGTCGTGGCGGTGCCGAAATCCACCACGATCAGGTCGCCGCCATGGCGATCAAACGCCCCTGCGGTATTCACCAGCCGGTCTGGCCCGACGGTCGTGCCTTCGTCCACGCGGGGCGGCGTGGGCAGCAGGCAATCGGGCTTGCCAACCACCATGGGCCGCGCATCGAAATATCGATCACAGAGCACGCGCAAGTTGAACACGACGCGCGGCACTGTGGACGAAATGATCGCCTCGGTGATCTCCACCGGCACCTTGTGGTGCCACATCAGCGTCGAGAACCAGACGAAATACTGGTCCGCCGTGCGGGTATGCTCGGTCGAGGTGCGGAAGGTCGCCAGAAACCTCTCGCCATCCCAGACGCTGAACACTGTATTGGTATTGCCGCAATCGATACACAGAAGCATGGGCGAGCCCTTTCAGAAATAGATATCCGCCGCCGCGATGGCTCGGGGGCCATGGGCGGTGTCGAGCACCAGATTGCCGGTTTCGTCCACGGTCCGAAAGGTGCCGGTGATTTCTTCTTGCGGCAGGCGGGCGGTGATGACCTCGCCCAGACGGGCCGCATGGGAAAGCCACTCGCGGCGGGTGGGCGCAAAGCCGTAGGTGATGAAACTCGCCTCGCGGATGGCAAATTCGGGGGCAAGCGCGTCGAGCAATGCCTCGGGGGTGACGGAGATGCCCGCGTCGATCAAGGCTGCGGGTTGTACAGCCTGTGGTTCAAGCCCGGCGGACGCCGGTGCCGACGCAAGGTTCACCCCGATCCCCACAATCAGGTGGCCGACTCCGCCTTTGCCATCCCCGACACTCTCCAGCAATATCCCGGCGAGCTTCCTGCCGCTCAGCAGCACATCGTTCGGCCATTTCAGCGACAACGCATCCGACGGGCAGCCGACCGCCACAAGAGCGCCCCTCAGCGCCGTGGCCGCCACGAAGGATCGCAACGCGATCTGCGCCACCGGGCCCGCGGGTCGCATCGTCAGGGATGCGGCGAAGTTGCCCTCTGGCATCGCCCAGGCCCTACCACGCCTGCCCCGTGCCGCCGTCTGGCGCAAGGCCAGCACCCATTCCGGCCCTGCGAGGGTGGGTGCTGCACGCGCAGCTTCGGCCATGGTGCTGTCGGTCTCCGCCAGAACCCGGCGGCCCACGCCTTGGGGCCACTGGCCCATGTCAGCGGGTCAGGACGGCCGCGGCAACCTCGGCCGGGCCTTCGATCCCGAACAGATTGATCCCCGGCACCCAACCAAGCCCGATGACGGCGGCCATCCCGATCAGGCCGGCATAGGTTGTCAGCGTCATGCGCCCGTCAATCCCCGCGCGCGCTTCGCCGAAATACATCAGATAGACGACGCGGATATAGTAGAACGCGCCGATCACCGACGCGATCACGCCCGCAACCGCCAGCCAGATCAACCCGGCGTCCACCGCCGCGACCAGCACGGCATATTTGCCGAAGAAGCCCATAAGCGGCGGCACGCCCGCCAGCGAGAACATCAGGACAAGGATCGCCATCGCCTTCGCAGGCTCTTTCGACGCAAAGGCGTTGAGGGACGAGATATCCGTGACATGCCGCCCGTCCCGCTCCATCGACAGGATGAACGCGAAGGTGCCAATATTCATCGCCACATAGATCGCCATGTAGATCAGCATCGCCTCCACGCCCTGCGGCGTGCCCGCGCTGAGACCCATCAGCGCAAAACCCATGTGCGAGATCGAGGAATAGGCCATCAGGCGCTTGATGTCGGTCTGCCCGATTGCAGCAATCGCGCCGAGAAACATCGAAAACACGGCAAGGAAGGCCACGATCTGCTGCCAGTCGCCAACCACCCCGCCGAACGCATCGTGTACCACGCGTGCCAACAGTGCCATCGCGGCGACCTTGGGAGCAGTGGCGAAGAGCGCTGTAATGGGCGTGGGCGAGCCCTCGTAGACGTCCGGGGTCCACATGTGGAAGGGTGCCGCCGACACCTTGAAGGCAAGGCCCGCCAGGATGAACACAAGGCCGAAGAGAAGGCCCAAACCCATTTCGCCTTGCGCTGCGGCGATGATACCGGCGAACTGCGTGGTGCCCGCATAGCCATAGGTCAGCGACGCGCCATAGAGCAAGATGCCCGAAGAAAGGGCCCCGAGGACAAAGTATTTCAGGCCCGCCTCGGTTGAGCGCACACTGTCGCGGCGCAACGCGGCCACGACATACAAGGCCAGCGATTGCAGCTCCAACCCCATGTAGAGCACGATCAGATCGCTGGCAGAAACCATGATCATCATGCCGACAACCGCCAGAACCACCAGCATCGGGAACTCGAACCTCAGAAGGTTCGCCTTGGCCATGAAGTCCTGCGAAATGATCAGCACGGCGGCCGCCGACAGCAGAATGGTCACCTTGGCAAAACGGCTGAACGCGTCGTCCGTGAACATCCCGTCGAACGCGGTGCGCGCGCCCGATCCGGTGACGCCGATGTAGAACGCCATGATGATGAACAACGCCGCCGTGGCCCAGGTCAGGGCGGGGCCAAGGCCGTCCTTGGTCGTGTAGACAGCCGCCATCAGCCCCGCCATCGCGAACAGCGACAGGACGATCTCTGGCGTCAGAATGGCAAGGTCGGCACCGATCATGGGCGTGGTCCTCAGTGGTTGGCCGCGAGGTGGGTGTCAGGCTCGAACGCCGCAACGGCCACATCGTAGGTCTCGACAAGGGCGGAAACCGAGGGGCCGATCACATCGGTCACAAGGCTGGGATAGATGCCCAGAAGAAGGGTCATCACCACCAGCGGCGCAAAGATCGCGCGTTCGCGGGCAGTCATGTCGGTGATGGATTTCAGGCTTTCCTTGATCAGGTCGCCGAACACGACCCGGCGGTAGAGCCAAAGCGCGTAAGCCGCGCTTAGGATCACCCCCGTCGCAGCGAAAACGCCGACCCAGGTGTTGACCTGAAAGACGCCGATCAGCGTCAGGAACTCGCCCACGAAACCGGAGGTGCCGGGCAGGCCCACATTGGCCATGGTGAACAGCATGAAGATCAACGCATAGGCCGGCATCCGCACCACCAGCCCGCCATAGGCGTCGATGTCGCGGGTATGCATCCGGTCGTAGATGACGCCGACGCACAGGAACAGCGCACCCGACACGAACCCGTGCGAAATCATCTGGAAAATCGCGCCGTCCAGCCCCTGCTGGTTCGCGGCGAAGATGCCCATCGTCACAAAGCCCATATGCGCGACCGAGGAATAGGCGATCAGCTTCTTCATATCCTCCTGCACCATCGCCACCAGCGAGGTGTAGATGATCGCGATGACGCTGAGCCACAGGATCAGCGGCGCGAAGATGTCGGAGGCGACGGGGAACATCGGCAGGCTGAAGCGCAGGAAGCCGTAGCCGCCCATCTTCAGCAAGATGGCCGCCAGAACGACGGATCCCGCCGTGGGCGCCTGAACGTGGGCATCAGGCAGCCAGGTGTGAACTGGCCACATCGGCATCTTCACCGCGAAACTGGCAAAAAATGCAAGGAACAGCATGGTCTGCAAGCCGCCCACGACGGTGAAACCCAGAACGCTGAACGTCTCGGTGCCGAATGTGTGGGCCAGCAGCAGCGGGATATCCGTCGTGCCCGCATCCACATACATCATCACCATGGCGACGAGCATCAGGACCGATCCAAGGAAGGTGTAGAGGAAGAACTTGAAGCTGGCATAGATCCGGTTCGCCCCGCCCCAGATGCCGATGATCAGGAACATCGGGATCAGGCCGGCCTCGAAGAACAGGTAGAACAGCACCAGATCAAGCGCCACGAAAACGCCGATCATCAGCGTCTCCAGCACCAGAAGCGCGATCATGTATTCCTTCACGCGCACCTTCACGCCCCAGCACGACGCAATGGTGATCGGCATCAGGAATGTGGTGAGCATGACGAACAGGATCGAGATGCCGTCCACGCCGACCTTATAGGTCAGCCCGAACAGCCAAGGCGTTTCCTCGACCAGCTGGAAATCGGTGTTCTGCGGATCGAACTGCACGATCAGGAAGATCGACACGAGGAATGTGGCGATGGTGGCCGCAAAGGCCAACCGCTTGGCGTTCATTTGCGCGGCTTCATCGTCGCCGCGCAGGAATACGGCCATGATGATGGCGGCAACCGCCGGCAGGAAGGTGACGATGGAGATCAGGTTGTCCATGGGTCTCTTATCCCGCGCTCAACGTCACCCAGGTCACCAGGGCGACAATGCCCAGGACCATGGCGAACGCGTAATGGAAGATGTAGCCGGACTGCGCGCGACCGGCGAGGCGGGTGAAGAAGGGGATGATCCCCAGGGCAAGCCCGTTGATGCCGCCGTCGATGACCGCGCCATCGCCGCCCTTCCACAACAGGCGACCAAGGGCTTTTGCCGGCTGCACGAAGAGGAAATCGTAGATCTCGTCGAAATACCACTTGTTGAGCAGGAAGGTGTAGAGCGGGCGCTGCTGTGCCGCGAGCCTGCGCGGAATAGACGGATCGACGATGTAGAAGAGGAACGCGGTCAGGAAGCCGATGAGCATGGCGACGAACGGCGCCATCTTGACCCAGGTCGGAACTTCATGGGCGGCACCCAGGACATCGTTGCCGGGGGCGGCATGGATCGCGCCCTCGCCGGGTGCACCGGTCAGGATGTAGTGATGCTCCCCTTCGGCGCCTTCGGGCGCATGCGCCTCGGCGACTTCGGACGCCAACGCGCCTTCCGCAGCAGGCTCCTCGGCTTGCGCCTCCTCGCCCTCGGCAGCCACGGCAGCAGGCTCCTCGGTCCCCTCTTCGCCATGCGCACCAGCCTCGGCGTATGCCACGCCGAAGAAGCGGCCGACGGCATCGGTGTGGCCAAAGAAGGAATTGAACCAGATCATCCCCGAGAAGATCGCGCCCAATGCCAGCGCCCCAAGCGGCACCAGCATCGTCATCGGGCTTTCATGGGCATGGGCGTGGGTATGCTTGTCACCCCGTGCTTCGCCGAAGAAGGTCAGGAACATCAGGCGCCAGGAATAGAAGCTGGTGAAACACGCAGACACAACCAGCGACCAGAAGGCGAAACCACCAAGGCCGGGGCCGAAGGCGAAGGCCGACTCAATGACCGCGTCCTTGGACAGGAACCCGGCAAAGCCGATATGGGTCAGTGGGATGCCGACGCCGGTAATGGCCAGCGTACCGATCATCATGGCGCCGAACGTGTAGGGGATCTTCTTCCTCAACGCGCCGTAATTGCGCATGTCCTGCTCGTGATGCATCGCGTGGATGACCGAGCCGGCACCGAGGAACAGCATCGCCTTGAAGAAGGCGTGGGTGAACAGGTGGAACATCGCCACCGAATAGACGCCCACCCCCGCCGCCACGAACATGTAGCCAAGCTGCGACATGGTCGAATAGGCGATGACGCGTTTGATGTCGTTCTGCACAAGGCCGATGGTGGCCGCGACGAACGCCGTCAACGCGCCGACAATGATGATGAAGTTGCCCGCAACGGGCGCATATTCGATGATTGGCGACATGCGGCAGACAAGGAACACACCCGCCGTCACCATGGTGGCCGCGTGGATCAGGGCCGACACCGGCGTCGGACCCTCCATCGCGTCGGGCAGCCAGGTATGCAGGAACAGCTGCGCCGACTTGCCCATGGCACCGATGAACAGCAGGAACGCGATGGTGTTGGCGGCGTCCAGCTCCATCCCGAGGAACGTGATCGACATCTCCGCCAGCTCCGGGCCCATCGGCAGGATCACGTCGAACTGAATGCTGTCAGTCATCCAGAACAGGGCGAAAATGCCCAGAAGGAAGCCGAAATCGCCTACCCGGTTGACAATGAAGGCCTTCATCGCCGCGGCACCGGCCGAGGGTTTGCGATAGTAGAAGCCGATCAGAAGATAGGACGCGACGCCCACACCTTCCCAGCCGAAGAACAACTGCAGCAGGTTGTCGGCGGTGACCAGCATCAACATCGTGAAGGTGAAGAAGCTGAGATAAGCGAAGAACCGGGGGCGGTAGCTTTCGCCCTCCTTGAAGTTGTCGTCATGCGCCATGTAGCCGAAGGAATAGAGGTGCACGAAGGCCGAGACGGT
>JBBQHZ010000113.1:0-12831 GCA_038324445.1 Rhodobacterales bacterium
ACCGCCGAGCGGATCCTCCGTCTGGGTGCGGGTTGTCGATGAAGTGTCCGGCGCGGTGTTCGAGCAGGAGATCACAGCGGACCTACCAGCCAACACCCAGTTCCTGTCGCCCCGGCTATTCATGAACAATGGGGCAACGGCGGCGGCGGTCGCCTTTGATTGCTCGGGCGTCTATGTAGAGACGGATCACTAACCCGCTTGGTGTCGCGCCAAACGTCCGCCGGCAGTTGAACGGAGTGAGAGCATTCCTTTGCCGGGCATGTCGAAATGGATGTTTGTCAGGTGTCGTCCTTGTATCGTTGGTATCGAATAGATCAGTCCCGAACAGCACAATACAGGACATCAACATGAACAAACTCACCAATTCCATGACTTCGACTGTGTCGAAGGCCCCGATTTGGTTATGGGCGGCCGCCGCGTTCGGCCTGATCTGGAACGTCTACGGCGTCTATCAGTTTGCAGGCACCTTTTCTCAGACTGGTTCGCATTTGTCTGTCAGCAAACTGCGCAGTGCTGCTGCAAGGGCGTGAAATCCGGGGGCGGGTGATCGTGACACCTCCGCGTCGATCATCCGCCCGGCTTTGGACCGAACCCCTGGCCTGACCGGAACATGTCGAGCCAGGTCAGCCCGGCGAAGGTATCGCCGCCTGCACGCGGTCGATACTCTGCTCCGATGTGACCGTCATAGCCGATATCGACCAGGCGGGCGATCAGCCAAGGGTAGTTGACCTCGCCCGCGTCCGGCTCTCCGCGATCTGGCACGGCTGCGATCTGGATATGACCGATTTTTGGCAACAAGCGTTCAACCGTGCGCAGCAGATCGCCCTGCATGATCTGCATGTGATAGCAATCGAACAAGATCTGCAACGCGTCATGGCCCACGGCATCCAGAATGCGCGCGGCATGATCCGTACCCGACAGGTGGTAGCCCGGCACGTCGCGCGTATTGATCGGCTCGATCAGGATACGCAGGCCGCGCGGAGCCGCGAGGTCGCAGGCAAAGCGGAGGTTGTCGCAAAAGCAGGTGTTGGCCGCATCGCCGCCATCGGTGCGGCCCGCCATGACATGAACCGCATCCATCCGCGCGGCGGTGGCATAATCGACCGCGCGCTTGATTTCATGGCGGGCATCGTCCACGCGGCCGGGCAAGGCACATAAGCCGAACTCTCCGGCAGCCCGGTCACCCGGCCACGTGTTGAGCGCGAGCATGCGCAGCCCCGTTTCATCCAGCGCTGCGGTCAGGTCGGTGGCCGGTGTGGCATAGGGAAAGTGACATTCGACGGCGTCAAAGCCCGCGCGGGCGGCGGCTCGCACCGCATCGGGCAGCGACAGGTCAGTGTAGAGAAAGCCGAGGTTTGCGGCATATCGCATCAATCCCACTCCACATCAAAGGCACGAACAACGGCGCCGATCTGTCCTGCGTCCAAGGGTTTCGCGCCGGTGCCGCGTAACAGCAGGGCAAGGCGCGCGGTCTCTTCCAGTTCTTCCATAGCAAATACGGCCGCCTCCAGATCCTTTGAAGCCACGACAGGGCCGTGATTGGCAAGCAGGATCGCGGCGCGTCGCCCTGCAAGGCCGCGCACAGCATCAGCCGTTGCCGGATCGCCCGGCACGAAGAACGGCAGCAGTGCGACCTTGCCGACCCGCATGACACTGTAGGCCGTCAGGGGTGGCAAGGCGTTGTCGGGGTCGGTTTCGGGAAGCATGGACAGAGCCACGGAATGCGTGGAATGCAGATGCACTACTGCACCGGCACTTTTCCGCGTTTCATAAAAGGCGGAATGCAATGGCATCTCTTTGGTCGGTGCGTCGCCTGCGATGTGACGTCCGTGGGCGTCAAAGCGTGACAGGCGTGCGGGGTCCAGCCGCCCCAGACTGACGCCGGTGGGCGTGACAAGAAGGCCGCCGTCGTTGGTACGCACCGAGATATTGCCTGATGCGCCGCCCGTCAGCCCACGATTGAAGATCGACGCGGCCCAATAGCAGACATCTTCGCGCAATCTGGTGTCGCTCATGTCCCCTCCATCCTGCGGGCGGCCTTGGCGAAAAAGTCCGGGGCACCGAAATTTCCCGACTTCAGGGCCAAGACGAGGGTCGCGTTCGCGCGCATTATCGGAACGCCGGGATCAATCTCGGGGCCGATTTCCAGGCGGTCGGGCAAGAGTGCCCCGACAACCGCGCCGGAGGTCTCGCCTCCTGCCGTGATCAGCCGGGTGACGCCGCCCTGCACCAAAGCGCGCGCCGTATCGGCGAAAAGCGTTTCGATCGCAGCGGCAACCGCGTCCCGGCCATGACGGGCCTGTGCCGCGCGGACCACGTCCGGGTCGGCAGAGGTGTAGATCACCGGCAGGCCGTCCTGCGCCAACGCCCAGACGGAAAGGGTCGCCGCGTCGATGTCGCCCGACATGACCGCGTCGGCGTCAACCTCACGGGCTGGATTGGTTCTGGAATGCACCGCGACCTGCGCACGCGTCGCGTCCGAGCACGAGCCCGACAGGATCGCGGCAGGGCCCGATTGCCCCGTCCACTGGATGGCGGTCTGCGACAAAAGCCCCGCCTCCCGGAAAACACCTGGCAGGCCAAGCGCGATGCCTGATCCTCCGGTCAGCAGCGGCAGCCCTGCGGCGGCGCTGCCCAACGTCACCAGATCGTCGTCGCGGACAGCGTCGGCCACGATCAGGCGGTGGCCTGCGGCGTCTTCGACGTCAAGCCAGGCGCGCACGGCGGCGGGGCCTTCGGCGACAATCGCAAACGGCACGTGGCCGATGGTTCCATCGACCTGACGCGCAAGCCAGCGGCGCAGGTCGGGATCGGTCATTGGTGTCAGCGGATGGTTTTCCATTCCGCTTTCGCTGAGCAGCCGGTCGCGGACGAACAGATGGCCCTGATAGACGGAACGCCCCGCAGCCGGGAACGCCGGGCAGACCAGCACGCGGCGGGCATCGAGTGCATTGGCCAGCGCCTCGGCCACAGGGCCGATATTGCCGTCTGGCGTGGAATCAAAGGTGGAGCAGTATTTGAACAGGAACTGCCGACACCCTTGGGCGCGCAGCCAGTCCAGCGCCTGCAGCGATTGACGGATCGCTTCGGCCACCGGGATCGAACGGGATTTGAGGGCAACGATGCCGGCCTCGACCTCGGCGCCAGCCGGCCCGTTCGGCACACCGACGTATTGCACGCAGCGCATTCCCTGCCGCGTAAGCGTGTTACCCAGATCGGAAGAGCCGGTGAAATCGTCGCCGATGCAGCCCAGAAGCATCAGTATCCCCCCAACGGTGCGAGGCTGCCTTGTATTGCTAAGCACCTCGTCAGTGTTCTGTCGTTGCCCACACGCATCTTTGCATCATCCTTGCATCCGGTCGGTCAGTCGGGCGTTGACGAAATCCGGCATTTCGTCAGTCTTGTCAAACCCTTGCGAAACCCCGTCGCCGATGCGATACGCCGCCAGCGCCATCCCTGAACCATCGCGAGGGTTGGGAGCGTTGGTGAACAGATAGCAAAGCACATGTGACGGCTTTTCCAGACCCATCTTGTGGGTTGCAGGTGCTGCGACGGGTCACGAGCCGGTCGGGATGTGGGTCACGCGACCGCCCATCTCGTCCTCCAGATAGATTTCGATGATCCGGCGGAACGAGGACTCGGCCGTGAACCCCGCGTCAAGGGCGCGGGCCGTGTGGAAATCGCGCGGCCAGCCGGCCACGATGCGGGCGACCGTTGCGTCCGGTTCGCGGCGGATCAGCGCCACCGCCCGGTCACCCGCCACTTCGCGCAGGGCTGCGATCTGATCGGCGACGGTGGCCGACAGGCCGGGCATGGTCAGGCTGCGATTTTCGCCGAGCAGCGCTGTGTCCATCGTTGCTGCGTGCGCGATAAATCCCACGGCAGAGCGTGGACTGGCAAACCAGTGGCGCACATCGTCTGCGACCGGCAGGACGGCTGGTTTTCCGTTCAGCGGCTCGCGCAGGATGCCCGAGAAAAACGATGAAGCGGCCTTGTTGGGAAGGCCGGGGCGAATGCAGATCGTCGGAAATCGAATGCCTACGCCGTCAATGAACCCGCGCCGCGAATAATCGGCGAGCAGCAGTTCCCCGATTGCCTTTTGCGCGCCGTAAGACGTGAGCGGGGTCAAATGAAAATCGTCCGAAATGCGGTCGGGGAACGGCGCGCCGAAGACCGCCAGCGAAGATGCGTAGACCAGACGCGGCGTGTAGCCATCAACATGTCGGATCGCATCAAAGAGCGCGCGTGTGCCGTCAAGGTTGATGCGGTAACCCTTTTCCAGATCCGCCTCTGCCTCGCCCGAGACAATGGCGGCGAGATGGACGATCACGTCCGGACGTTGTGCGATCAGCCGTTCTGCGGTGCCCGGTTCGGACAGATCGGCGGTCAGTTGCGTGCGCTTGCCGTTGAAATTCGACGCGACGTCGGGGGTTACCACATCGGCGAGGGTCATAGCGTCAACTTGGGTGGCGCCGATCTTGCCTGTTGCGGCAACGGCTTCGGCCAGCTTGCGGCCGATCATTCCGGCGGCTCCGATGATCAGGAGGTGCATGTCAGTCCTTTTTGGTCAGGATGCGGGCGACGGCGAAACCGTCAAGGTGCAGGGGGCCATCAAAGGCCAGGGTGAAATCCATATAGTTGGGGGTTGCAGCGGCTTTGGCAAAATGTGCCGCATCAAGCACAGCGATGCGCGCATTCTTCGGGACGGTGACTGTCACAGGATCGGGGCCGGTGACGGCGATCCATATCTCGGTGCCCGCGTCTGTCGCGGCGGCAAGCCCGCAGAGCGGCCCGGCTGAAGGCATTCCAAGGTCGCGCATCACGGCCCCGCGCAATCGCGCCAGCCCGCGCAAGACGTGAAACACCGGGTAGACCCCGCCATGCGTGTCGAACCAGGGTTGCGGGTCGCCGGTCGGGGAGGCGACCGCGCCAAAGGGTCCGGTCGTTGAGCCGAGGGCGATGGCCATGGCCCCTCCGACTGCCAGATTTGCGAAGTATCCAAGCGCCCAGACAGCGCCCAGCAGACCGCGCTGACGCGGATCGTTCCGGTTCATCGCCTGACGGATGTTGCCCGGATTGTCCTTCGCGGCCACGCCATATGGGTTGTCCCGCACGCCGATGGCGGAAGGTCCGACCACCCATGGCTTGCCCTTTGCGATGCGGGTGACGGAAGCTGCGATGGCAGCATGCGCCTCTCTGGTTTCCATCACCGACAGGTCGTCGCCGGCATGAACAAGCGGCGACGTGGTGAAGGTCACAAGATCAAGGTGGGCCGTCGGGGGGGGTTTGCGGTTAAGTTCGGTGAAATAACTGAACATGCCCCCGCCTATGCGCGCGTTAGAAAAAGCGGCGCGTGTCGCGTCATAGAGCGCCGCCGCATTGGGTGCCGCAGGCCAGATGGAGCCTGGGAGCGTGCATTTCAGATCTGATGCTGGAGACACCAGAACAGTGTCGAACGGGTCGCCCATCGTCGTTGCAATGTCGCCCAGACCGGCTATTTCTGCCACAGCGCCCGCATCATCGGCGGCCTCGATCACCGCCTCAAGCCACGGCGCCGCATCAAGGCTGCGCGCAATGTCGACCATCGCTTCAAGGGTTTTGCGATCGTGACCTGCGCGGGGATCGTGGTGCAGGACAAGATAGGCTGGTGCAAGCTTGCGCAAAACCTCCACCGCGTCCTGCGTGCCTGCGATATCCTCTGGTTGCAGACCAAGGCCTAGCGGCGGTACGGGGCCAAGTGTCTTGCCTGGGAACAGGGTTACATCGCCTGCCGCGTCGGGGACATTGCCATGGCCGGTCATCGTCACCGTCACGGTCTGATCCACGCCTGCACCGGGTGCAATCCGATAGGGCCATATTAGGGCCAGCGGGCGGACATAGGTTTTATACGAGGCGTCGGTCCAGTTGCGCTGATCCTCCATCTCATAGGTATCACCTTCCATCAGCGTCTTGACCGTCGCCCCGCCGGGTGTCGTGTGGGTCAGAACGCGCAGGTCCATCATCGGCTGCACCGGGTCGATGATCTCGGGGAATGTCGCTGCAACCTCTCGCCCGTCGGTGTGGCGGATCGTAACGGGTGCGCCAGCAACGCCGTTGATCGGGTGCAGCACCACAAAGCCGGTACGGTTTGTCTCCCACCCGGTCTCTGTGGTGCCGGTGCCCCGGAACGTCAGCACGCCATCAGCGCGACCTTCAATCCGCACGTGATAGGTATAGCGTTGCGCATCGCCCGCCAACGCGCTGTATGTGATATGAAAAGCATCCTCGGCTTGGGTAATCTTCAACTCCGAGAGTTCAGGCGCATAGGTGCCCCAGTCGCGGTCGCGCAGGACAAAGGAAACGGCGCGCAGCACTTCCTCTCCGTGCCAGCGGATGTGGCGCAGGTTCCCCGCCTCGAGCGTGGCGGACAGCGGCCCGGCGCGCAGGGCGCGCGACGCCGGGATTGCCTCGTCGGTGCCATAAAGTGCGATGTTGCGTGCAGGCTCGGTCATGTTTGCCTCATTACCGGCGCGCCGCGCGCCAGTTGACCAGACGTTCGGCCAGCAGCGCCAGAATGATGATCGTGCCGATGGCGGTGCCCTGCCAGAAGGGGGATACGCCCATCAGGTTCAGCCCGTTACGGATCATCACCATGATCAGCACCCCCAAAAGCGTGCCCACGATGCTGCCCCGCCCGCCAAAAAGGCTGGCACCGCCGATGACGACGGCGGCGATGGCGTCAAGTTCAAGCCCGTTGCCTGCCATCGGGTCAGCAGACATCACTTGCGCAAGGCTGAACGTCACGGCAACAGCGGCCAGCGCGCCAGAGATGACATAGGGCAGGATGGAGTAAAACATTGTTGAGAGGCCAGCGGCCCGCGCCGCCTCCATGTTGGACCCGACGGCGTAGATCGTGCGGCCACCCTTTGTGTAGGTCAGATAAGCCCATGCAAGAATGTAAAGCGCGATCAGGAACAGCACATTTGCTGGGATGCCGAGGAACGTCGAGTAGACGATCGCGTCCAGATCGGGTGGCAGGCCGGAAATGCTGCGCTGGCCGGAAAAAATGAAGGACAGGCTGCGTGCGATGGCCATGATGCCCAGCGTGACGACAAAAGGCGCAAGCCCGAAGGCCGCAACGAGCACCCCCGACAACAGCCCGATTGTCGCCCCCGCTGCGATGGCAAGCGGGATGGCGAGCGGGATCGGCATGATCTGCAACGACTGGGCCAGAACGATCCCGGTCAGCCCGAACACTGCGCCCACCGACAGGTCGATGCCGCCGGTCAGGATCACAAAGGTCATGCCCACGGCAACGATGCCGATGACGACAGACTGGTCGAGGATGTTGAAAATATTCCGTTCGGTCAGGAAAAACGGCGACGACAGTGACAGCAGGATGCCAAGGATCAGGGCAAGGCAGAACATGCGGAATTCAAGGCTGCGGAGGATCCCTATCAACGGGTTGGCGCGGGTGGGTGCGGTGCTGTCGGTCATGTGGCATTCTCTTGCGCGCGTGTCAGGGCGGCGACCTCTGACCGGATCTTATCGGCCATCGGCAAAGGGGTGTCGGCGTTAAAGGTCAGGCCGATCCACCCAAGGTCATGTCCGCGCCGATCGGTCATTTGCGTCAAAAGCGTATGGCGCGTTTCATCTTCGGCATAAGCCGCACCGCGGGTGCGGATGGCCGTCGGGATCGAGGTTTCATGCGCCAAAGCGGCTATCCCGGGGCGCAGACCAGACAGGGGCGGGCCGGACTGCGCGAGGCAGATCGTCTCTTCGCCGTCGATCAGCGTCCAGGTCGCGTCGCAACCGTGTTCTTCCGCCAGCCTGCGCAACAAAGCCTGGTTGCGCAGGGTCGAGGTGCGCGGCGCTGCCAGTAATGTCAGCTTTTCTTCCGTAAGGCGTGCCGCGGGCAGGTCGGCGATGGTCACGCCGTCAGAGACCACGACGATCCGTTCGGCAAGCCCGAGCAGTTCTTCGAAGTCGGACGAAATGACGATAACGGCAAGTCCCGCGTCGGCGGCATCCTGCAACAGACGATAGATCGAAGCGCGGGTGCCGATGTCGACGCCCTTTGTCGGCTCGTCCAGGATGAGGATGTCGGGGTCGGTCAGCAGCCAGCGGGCAATGATGATCTTTTGCTGCATGCCGCCGGAATATGCCAGCATGCTGGTGTCCAGCCTGTCGGCGGGCAGGCCAAGACCCGCGACCAGCGCCGCCACCTTTTCCGCCCGACGCCCATAGCCGTGGCCAAAGCTGCGGTGCTTGCCCATGACGGCCAGCATCAGGTTTTCGCGCACCGAAAGGTCGGGGACAATGCTCTGGGCGCGCCGGTCTTCGGCCACAAAACCCAGGCCCGCACGCACCGCATCTGCCGGACGACGCAGCGGAACAGCCTTGCCCCGTACCTGGATCACGCCTGACTGGCGTGGACGCAAACCCCAGATCGCCTCCATCGCCTCGGACCGCCCGGCACCGACCAGACCGCCGAGGCCAAGGATTTCACCCGCACGCACCGAGAACGACATGTCACGCACATGTGGCAGCGCGCGCAGGTTGCGGACTTCAAACACGGTCTCGCCGATATCAGCGGCGGTCACGGTGCGGGGGCGGTGGATCGTGCCGATGTCGCGACCCACCATCGCATGTATGATGTCGCCCTGCGTCAGCGTTCCGGTCGCCACATCCTCGATGATGGTGTTGCCTTCGCGAAGGATGGTGACACGGTCGGTGATCGCGAAAACTTCCTCCAGCCGATGCGACACGAAGGCCAGCGCGCGGCCGTCATCCTTGAGCCGGGTCATGATGTCGAAAAGCCGGTCCACTTCGGTGGACGACAGCGAGGCGGTCGGCTCGTCGAAAATCACCAGCCGGGCGTCCAGCGCCAGCGCCTTGGCGATCTCGACCAATTGGCGCTGTGCGGCAGACAGAATGCGCACTTCGGCATCGAGGGGCAGGACATGCTCGTGACCGAGGCCGCGCAATAGTTCCGACGCCCGCAACCGAAGCTTGGCGAAGGACAGCCTTCCAGGGGTGGCCAGATGGGGAAGGAAGATATTCTCCAGCACCGACAGGTCAGGGGCCAGTGACGTTTCCTGTGCGACGAGCGCGATGCCTCGGCCAAGCGCATCACGGGCCGACCCCAGGGTCAGCGGCGTGCCGCCAAACATGATTTCCCCGCCCGTGGGCGCGATATGGCCCGACACGATACGCGACAGGGTTGACTTTCCCGCACCATTTGCCCCCAGCAGCCCGACGACCTCGCCGGGGCGCAACGTTAAGTCGGCAGAGTGCAGCGCTCGGGTGCTGCCGAAAGATTTCGACACTTTGCGCGCAGTCATCAGTGGATCGGCGCGGGACAACTGTTGGTCAAAGCCTTGCATGGTGACGCCGGTAAGCCGGGACGGAGCCTCCGCCCCGGCGTCACCGGCTACTCCATTTCGTTGGCGAAAACGGTTTCCTTGATCGTTGGCAACATCTCTTCGATGTTGGTCGATGTGACGATCAGAATCGGAACGGTAATCTCTTTTTCCGGAGTGCCGCCGTTCAGATGCTCTACCATCGCCAGGGCGGATTCAGCGCCCATCAGATACGGCTGCTGCATGCCCGATACCACCAGTTCGCCAGATTGCAACAGGGGCACGAAATCCGGGATGCCATCAAATGCCGCGACCAGAACCTGGCCGTCCAAGCGTGCGGCCTTGATCGCGCGAAGTGCGCCCAGCGTCGGCCCGTCCGTCTGAACGAACATCGCCCCCATGCCGGGATTGGCGGTGATCATGTCCTGCGTGAACTTGAACGTCTCGTCCGCCGTGTACGCCTGCATCTGCTGAAGACCGGCGTCGCCGTTGATCCCCGCCGCGTCGAGCGCGTCCTTGAAGCCTTTGGTCCGCGCTTGACCATTCAGACGCGCCTGGCTGATGCCGACGATTCCGACGGTGGCGTCGGTCTTGTCTGCCGCCTGCATGGCTTCGGCCAAGGCTTTGCCGACGCCGTTGGCACCTTCGTAATTGTTGGACCCGATCACAGACACAAATTCGCCCGAGTCCGTGCCGATGTCTGCAATCACCACAGGAATGCCCGCGCTCTTTGCAAGTTGCAGCACTGCGGGGGCCGTGGACGAATCGGTGGGCGATAGAACGATGCCAACGACACCCCGGGCGATTGCGTCTTGCGCATTCTGCAGTTGCGTCTGCGGATCGTTGGTCGAGTCCAGTGCGGAAAAGCCGTAACCCTCACTTTCGGCCACGGATTTCACGCCTTCCGAGACGTAGCGCCAGAACGCAAGGTCCAAACCGGGCGTTATGTAAACCAAGTCGCCCTTTTCCTGGGCGAGGGCCGGGGCGGAGAAGCCCAGTGCCGCTATCAAAGCGAGTGCGGTCGTGTTCGTGAATGTCCTGCGTTTCATCATGTTCTCGTTTCCTCCCAAAAATGCAAACCTTTTTTCCAGCGAGCCGGGGGTCTTCGTTTTTTGACTGACGCACTCCCCATCAAGCAATCGTTACTGGTATATATTTTAGGCCAATTTATGGGGCTGTCAATGACCTTGCGTGCCCACGGCGCATCTTTTCTGTCTGTCTCGCTTCTGCTAGGCAACTTATAGGGGAGTTGGTCATGAAGTTCGATGAAAGGCTGCAGCAGCAGGATGCAAAGGCTCTGCTGGGCGACGTGCCGCGTCAGACTGTCAGCGAGGTGATTGCGGGCAAACTGGCAGGGTTGATCTCGTCTGGTATTCTGTCGCTTGGAGATGCCCTGCCGAGTGAACGAGAACTCGCGGTTTCGCTGGCGGTCAGTCGGGAAACAGTGCGTGGCGCGATTGCGATCCTTGCAGAGCACGGCATCTTGCGGGTGGCGCAGGGTGCGCGCACGATCGTCGCCGGGACCAATTTGACGCGTATCGCTGCGGCGATGCCGATGCCGCGGCTTGAAGGGCCGTATGGGCTGGAGTCCATCCACGAGGCGCGGCTTCTGGTTGAAAAAAGCATTGCTGCCGAGGTCGCGCGGCACGCAAAGCCCGAGGTTATCGCGGCGATGCGACAGTCGCTGGCCGCGCAAGAGGCCTGTGGCGACGATGCCGTGCGATTTCTGATCGCTGACCGGGAATTTCACGGGTTGCTGTACCGTGCAGCGGGCAACGACGTGCTGGCCGACTTTGCCATTTCACTGCACAATCATCTGTTGGATCATCGTCGCCGAATAATCGCCCGTCCAGGCGCAATCGCTGTCAGCATCAAGGATCATCACGCCATCCTGACCGGCATAGAGCAGCGGGATGTCGAGACGACGATCCAAGCCGTCTCGACCCATACCACTCGCATCTACGACACGACGCGCAGCTTTCTGGAAACCGAAGTCGGGAATTTTGCTGATGCAGGAACAGGGTACGCCAAGACGAGCGTCACCAAGGTTGCTATTCCGTGAAGCCTTACAAGTGTTTTTCCCCAAGCTAAATCACGACTGTACTGGTCTTTAAGGCATACCAGTGCGGCAAGCGAGCTGACCCGGTCACGTCAACTGACAACAGCAAGCATCACCAGTCCGAAAGTCGGACGATCATCTTCCGGTTTAACGAGGCACATTATAAGACCTAATAAGCCCGATTTCGGTCTCATTGCGGCATTGTTGCACAACTCTTACTATGGACGAGTCACATTGTGAATCTGTTTAGGAACGTCTGACAAACCTGCCACTTTCGGCATAATCTGGTAGACTTGGGCATCGCCACGAGGAGCCCGTCTGATGCCGAAACAGCCCGCCTTTCCCGGTCTTCGTGATGCGATGAAGAAGAAGCAAACGCGGGGTGAACTGTTCCTTTCTGAGATGGTTGCGGTGGTACCATGGGGTCGTCTGCTCTCGTTGATCGAGCTGCACTATCCGAAAGTGGGGCCGAAGGATGGCCGGCCGCCGAAGCCGTTGGAGATATGAGCCGGGCCAGAAATCGATCCGGGGGATCGATTTCCTGGCGATTGGCTGCGGGTCTATTTCTTGCAAAACTGGTATGCGCTGAGCGACCCGATGGCAGAAGAGACTTAGGCTCAAGTTTCAAGTGCAACACCCATTGCCCTCTGGGCATAGGATGTTGCGATGGACAAACGATACAAGCACCTCAACGGCGAGGAACGTGGCGTGATTTTGGCGGAGCACCGGCGCGGGGCGAGCCTTCGGGCGATCGGTCGGTTGCTGGGGCGCAGCGCCTCGACGATCGGGCGGGAACTGCGGCGTGGCCGTCCGGAGGGAGAGCCCGCCCAGCCGTATTGCCCGCAGCTTGGCGCGGACCGATACCGGGTGCTGCGCAAGCGGTGCGGACGGCGGCAGAAGCTGGTCAAGGGTGGGTGGCTTCATGACTTTGTGCGGGGCAAACTGATCCACAAGCGCTGGTCTCCAGAACAGATTGCAGTCAGGCTCAAGTCCATGCACGCCGACGACATAACCCGCCTGATCAGCCATGAGACCATTTATGCCGCGATCTACGCGCAGCCGAGGGGTGGGCTGAAAGCCGAGATGATCGCCGCCTTGAGGCAACACAAACCTGCGCGGGGCCTGCGGCGCACGACGCTGGCAGGTGGCTCTATCGCCCCGGAATCATTGAGGATCATCCACCGCCCCGAAGAGATCGAGGCCCGTCTGGTGCCCGGCCACTGGGAAGGTTATCTGATCAAGGGTGCCTTCAACCGCTCGGCGGTGGGCACGGTGGTCGAGCGCAAGACCCGCTATCTTGTTCTCTGCAAAATGCGCGGCTGCTCTGCCGACGCGGCGCTGGAGGGGTTTGCCCGCCAAATGAAACGCCTGCCCGCCGTGCTGCGCAAAAGCATGACCTACGACCGGGGCAGCGAGATGGCCTGCCACCCG
>JBBQHZ010000114.1:0-12822 GCA_038324445.1 Rhodobacterales bacterium
GCGCTGCAGCACGTCCCAAAGCCCGATCCGGATCGCCAGTGCCACGCGGCCCAGATCGAACAGCGTCAGGATGCGGCCGTTGTTCATCTCCGCAAACCCGTCGATATCGACGGGCTGGCAGATCATCGGCATCTTGTGCGTCTCGAAAACCCCCATCGGCGCCTTGCGGCGTTCCCGGAGGACAAGGCTGGCAAATCGGATGAAGGGATACATGGCCCTCAGATCGCTCCCGCGGTCGCTTGACGCAAGCACGCCGTTGCGTCACCCGCGCCGCACCCCCCCTTTCACCTTTTCATAAATACTCAAAAAACCGTGCATCGCTTGCAGCAGGCACCGCATCCGCCTATGTGCACGACACCTGCAAACAACCGCAAAGATCCGCCATGACCTCGCTGTTCCAGATCCTGATCCTGCTGATCGGCGTCGCCAAATTCATCGTCATCGCCCACATCATCATGAGCTGGCTGATCAACTTCGGCGTGTTGAACATGCGTCAGTCCATCGTGGCGCAGATCTGGGACGGTCTGAACCGCATCCTGCAGCCGATCTACGACCCGATCCGTCGGGTCTTGCCCAATATGGGTGGCCTCGATCTGTCACCGCTGATCGTGATCCTCGGCATCTATGCGGTCGAAATCATCCTGCGCAACAACGTGGCGCTGTTCCTCTAGGGTATCCGTTCTTAGGCAACCCTCGCCGGACTAATGATCCCCGGCAAACGGCGCCTCCGCTCCCCAGACCGCCAGCACACGCGCATCGCGCCCGCAGCCTTCGCGGTAGAGCTCATAGGCCACCGATTTCCGGCGCGGGCCGAACCGCGTCACGATCAGATCGTCCGACAGGTAATAATCCTGATGATACTCTTCCGCGGCATAGAACGGCGCGGCGTCCCGCACAGGCGTGACAACCTGTGCGCCCAGCGCTGCCGATGCTTCCGCAATCGCGGCCTCGGCTGTCGCGCGCTCGTCCGCATCCTCGACAAAGATCGCCGTCGTGTAACTCTCGCCCCGGTCGCAGAACTGCCCGCCCGCGTCCAGCGGATCGACCGACCGCAGGAACAGCCGCACCAACTCGGCATAGGGCAGCACATCGGCGTCATAGGTGATTTCCACCACCTCAAGATGCCCTGTGCCCCCCCGAACCACATCGCGGTAACTGGGATTGGCGACATCGCCCCCGGCAAAGCCCGAAACCGCGCCGATCACGCCCTCGACACTCTCGAAATCGCTCTCCACGCACCAGAAACAGCCACCGGCCACCACGGTGGTGCGGATATCCTCCGCCTCGGCGCGGGTGCCGGGCAGGGTCAGGCCGGCAAGGATCGCCAGGATCAGGCTCAGGGTCTTGATCGTGTCGCGCCGATTGCGTCCGGTTGTGTCTCGTCTGGTCATGGTGTCCTCCACTGTTGCCGAAGGCTCGCCCATGGCGCCCTTGCAAAGCAAGCCTCGGCCATGTGATCTCACGCACAAATGAACGGAGAGTGTGATGCGTATCGCCATGTGGTCCGGCCCCCGCAACCTGTCGACGGCGATGATGTATGCTTTCGGCACCCGCCCCGACTGCGAGGCGTGGGATGAGCCGTTCTACGCCGCTTATCTCGCCCGGACCGGCACCCTGCACCCGATGCAGGACGCCATCCTTGCGGCCCAGCCGCACGATCCGGCACAGGTTGTCGCCGGGTTCTCCACCCTGTCGCAACCGCACCAATACCTCAAGCTGATGACCCACCACATGCTGTCCGACATGGACCTTGGCTGGGCTGAGGGCCTCACCAACGTCCACCTGATCCGCCACCCCGCCCGCGTGCTGGCCAGCTACACAGCCAAACGCGAAAACGTGACGCTCGAGGATATCGGCTTCCCGCAAGCCGCCCGCATCCATGCAGCACTTCCCGGCCCCGTCATCGACAGCGCCGATATCCGTGCCGACCCCGAGGCGATGCTGCGCGCGCTCTGCGCCGCCGCAGGCTTTCCCTTCGATGCCGCAATGCTCCACTGGCCCGCTGGCCCCAAAACCTTCGACGGCGTCTGGGCCCCGCATTGGTATGACGCCGTGCACCGCTCCACCGGCTTCGCCGAGGCCGAGGGGCCGCTGCCCGAAGTCGCCCCCGACCTGCGCCCGGTCCTTGAACAGGCTCTGCCGATCTACGAGGCGATGCACACCCACCGCCTGCGCCCCTGACCCCCTCCCCGGATCAATTGGCCCGGATCAATCGCCCCTGCGCTCCTGACCCCCATTTCAGCTTGGCAGAAAAACTCCGGGGGTAGGGGCCCCCTCGGGGCCCTAAGGGGGCAGCGCCCCCTTTCACCCTCTGCCGCACTCACAGCCCCAGCTGTCATGGAAACGTCTCTTGCAGGCCCATGGCGGCTCTGCAAAACTGCGACATGGAACCAAACCCCTTCCCCTCATGGCAAGATGTGGCCTCCGACCTCGTCGCCACAGCAGCCGGCCGCTCGCCCGCCGATCTGGTAATCAGGGGCGCGCGCGTCGTCCTCGTGCAGACCCGCGAAGTGATGGATAACTGGCAGGTGGCGGTGCGCCATGGCCGCTTCGCCTATGTCGGCCCCGACGCCGGCCATTGTATCGGGCCGGACACGGAGGTCGAAGACCTGGCCGGCCAATACCTGATCCCCGGCCTCTGCGACGGGCACATGCATATCGAATCCGGCATGCTCACCCCCGCCGAATTCGCCCGTGCCGTGATCCCGCACGGGACCACCTCCATGTTCACCGATCCGCACGAAATCGCCAACGTGTTCGGCCTGCGCGGTGTCCGCCTGATGCATGACGAGGCGCTGATGCAGCCCGTCAATATCTGGACCCAGATGCCGTCCTGCGCGCCCTCCGCGCCGGGGCTGGAAACGACGGGATACGAGATCGGCCCCGATGACGTGGCCGAGGCGATGGCATGGCCCGGCATCATCGGTCTGGGCGAGATGATGAACTTCCCCGGCGTCGTGAACGGCAGCCAGCAGATGCTGGCCGAGATTGCGGCAACGCAGGCTGCGGGCAAGACGGTGGGCGGCCACTATGCCTCGCCCGACCTTGGCCCCGCCTTCCATGCCTATGTCGCGGGCGGTCCTGCCGATGACCATGAAGGCACCTGCGAGGCCGATGCCATGGCCCGGATGCGGCAAGGCATGCGCTCGATGATCCGCCTCGGCTCGGCCTGGTATGACATTGCGTCCCAGATCACCGCGATCACCGAGCGCGGGCTTGATCCGCGCAACATGATACTCTGCACGGATGACTGCTTCGCCAAGACCCTTGTCGAAGACGGTCACATGAACCGCTGTGTCCGGCACGCGATCGACTGCGGCTGCGATCCCCTGATCGCGTTGCAGATGGCCACCATCAACACCGCTACCCATTTCGGGCTGGAGCGTGAGATCGGCCAGATCGCGCCCGGCCGCCGTGCCGACATGATCGTGACCTCCGATCTTGGCACCCTGCCGATCCACGACGTCTATGCGCGGGGCATCAAGGTGGCCGAGGCGGGCGTCTGCCTTGCCGATTGTCCGCATCTCGCCTGGCCCGACGATACCCGCCAGTCCGTCCACCTGCGCCGCCCCCTTGTCGCCGCCGATTTCGAGATCCACGCCAAGGCCGACCACGTCACCGCCAACGTCATCGGCGTGGTGGAAAATCAAGCCGGCACCAAGGCCCTGACCCTGACGCTGCCGGTCCGCGACGGCATCGTCGAACCCGACGGCGCGGCGCAGATCGCGCTGGTGGAGCGGCACCGTGCCACCGGCTCCGTCACCAATGCCTTCGTTTCGGGCTTCGGTTATGGCCCCGGCATGGCGATGGCCTCCACCGTGGCCCATGACAGCCACCACATGATCGTCGTGGGGACCTGTCGCGCCATGATGGCGCGCGCCGCGAACCGGCTGGGCGAGGTCGGCGGCGGTGTGACGCTCTGGCACGACGGCACCGAGCGCGCGCTGGTCGAACTGCCCATCGCGGGCCTCATGTCCGACCGTCCGGCGGTCGAGGTCGCGGCCAAGGTCACGCAACTGGTCGAGGCCATGCAGGCGGCGGGATGCACCCTGAACAACGCCTACATGCAGCATTCCCTGCTGGCGCTGGTGGTGATCCCCGAACTCCGCATCTCGGACCTTGGCCTTGTCGATGTCCGCAGTTTCACCCTTACGGATGTGCTGGCATGACCCCTTGCCGCCGCCCGATCCCTTCCTTGCCCGAGGCCCCATGAACCCGCACCACGCCGCCCGCATCCAGTCGCCCGATCAGGGCGAGTCCCGTTCGTTCACCGACGCCAACGCCGCCGTCGACTACTTGCAGACGCTCTACCATCAGGCGACGCGCTTTCTGGGCGACAGCTTCTCGGACACGGTGCAGCACGGCGCACCCACCGGCACCCGTTTCCGCGCCTATTATCCCGAGATCCGGCTGACCACCTCGACCTTCGCGGGCGTCGACAGCCGCCTCAGCTTCGGCCATGTGTCCGAACCCGGCACCTATGCCACCACCATCACCCGGCCTGACCTCTTCGCCAATTACCTGCGCCAGCAGATCGGCCTTCTGATCAAGAACCATGGCGTTGCGGTGTCGATCGGCACGTCGATGACGCCCATGCCGGTGCATTTCGCCGTGGCTGGCGACAAATCGATCTCCGTGCCCCAGGAAGGGGCGGGGGAATTCACCCTTCGCGATGTGTTCGATGTGCCGGATCTGGCGACGACCAATGACGACATCACCAATGGCACCGGCTTCACCTACGAGGATGGCGCGCAACCCCTTGCGCCCTTCACCGCCCAGCGCGTCGATTACTCCCTCGCGCGGCTCAGCCACTATACCGCGACGGACCCCGAGCATTTCCAGAACCACGTCCTGTTCACCAACTACCAGTTCTATGTCGATGAGTTCGAGGCCTATGCCCGAAGCCAGCTTTCCGACAACAGCAGCGGCTACACCGCCTTCGTCGCCACCGGCAATATCGAGATCACGGCCCCCGATGACCTGATCCCGGTGCCCGCCAAGATGCCGCAAATGCCGACCTATCACCTCAAGCGGGCGGACGGGAACGGCATCACGCTGGTCAATATCGGCGTCGGCCCCTCCAACGCCAAGACCGCCACCGATCACATCGCCGTCCTGCGGCCGCATGCCTGGATCATGGTCGGCCACTGTGCCGGCCTGCGCAGTTCGCAGCGGCTGGGCGATTTTGTCCTGGCCCATGCCTACCTGCGCGAGGACAAGGTGCTGGACGACGATCTGCCGCTCTGGGTGCCGGTGCCCGCGCTGGCGGAAATTCAGGTGGCGCTTGAGCAGGCGGTCGAGGCCGTGACCGAGCTTCAGGGCTACGAGCTCAAGCGCATCATGCGCACCGGCACGGTCGCCAGCCTCGACAATCGCAACTGGGAACTGCGCGACCAGCGCGGCCCGGTGCAGCGCCTTAGCCAGTCGCGTGCCGTGGCGCTCGACATGGAAAGCGCCACCATCGCGGCCAACGGCTTCCGCTTCCGGGTGCCCTATGGCACGCTTTTGTGCGTCTCCGACAAGCCGCTGCACGGCGAATTGAAGCTGCCCGGCATGGCCTCGGACTTCTACAAAACCCAGGTCGCACGCCACCTGTTGATCGGAATTCGCGCCATGGAAAAGCTCCGCGAGATGCCGCTTGACCGCCTCCACAGCCGGAAATTGCGATCTTTTCAGGAAACCGCCTTCCTCTGATGGGCCTCTGACGGGTAAAAAACCGCCTAAACCCCCTGTTTTCCCGCCAAATCGGTGTTCAAGCCGTTGTGCGCTCCCACAATATTCGGCTAGCTTCCCGCCAACCGGCCCAAGGGCTCGGGGGATAGACAGCAGGAGAATAAACACATGGCAAGCAAACCCATGACCAAAACGCAACTCGTCGCGGCTCTGGCCGAGGAGATGGGCGGAGACAAGAAAGCCGCAGGCGCCGCACTCGACGCCATGACTGCGGTTGTAACCAAGGAAGTCGCCAACGGTGGCGCAGTCACCATTCCGGGCATCGGCAAAGTGTATTGCCGCGAGCGTCCCGAGCGTATGGTCCGCAACCCCGCAACGGGCGAGCAGATCAAGAAGGAAGCCGATCGTCAGGTGAAAGTCACCATCGCGAAGGCTCTGAAAGACAGCGTCAACGGCTGAAGCCATTGGCCGATCTCCGGCACATTGCCGAGGTCACATAATTCTGAAAGGGTCGCGCCCGAACGGGTCGCGGCCCTTTTGATTTGAAGGGAACGGGTCATGGATCTGCGCGCAGTGGCGATGGGCCTGACCTTCGCGCTGATCTGGTCATCGGCCTTCACCTCGGCCCGGATCATCGTCGACGCCGCCCCGCCTTTGATGGCATTGTCGGCACGCTTTGCGATTTCGGGCTGTATTGGCATCGCCATCGCACTGGCCCTTGGCCAAAGCTTCCGGCTCACCCGCAATCAATGGCGCGGTGTGGTGATCTTCGGCCTCTGCCAGAACGCGATCTACCTGGGCCTCAACTTCGTGGCGATGCAGTGGATCGAGGCGTCGCTGGCTGCGATCATCGCCTCAACCATGCCACTTCTTGTTGCACTCGCGAACTGGACCGTGTTTCGCGAACGCTTGCCCGCCCTTGGCATCGCCGGACTTGTCGCCGGTTTCGCCGGCGTGGCGCTCATCATGGCGCAAAGAGTCGGCGGCGGGGCGGATGCTCTGGGCATAGCCTTCTGCCTGATCGGAGCCGTGGCTCTCGCCGCCGCCACCCTCACCGTCAAAAGCGCTTCGGGCAATGGCAACCTCCTGATGGTTGTGGGGCTGCAGATGATTGTCGGGGCCGCCGCCCTCGCTTTGCCTGCGCTTGCGCTGGAAACCCTGACAATCGACTGGTCCACCGCCTTCGTGATCGCCTTCCTCTATACCACCCTGCTGCCCGGTTTGATCGCCACCCTGATCTGGTTCAAACTGGTGGCCCGCATCGGCGCGACCCGCGCCGCGACCTATCATTTCCTCAACCCCGTCTTCGGGGTGTTCATCGCCTACCTGTTCCTGTCCGAACACCTGAGCTGGATCGACGCCGTCGGCGTCGCGATCATCGCGGGCGGCATCCTGGCCGTGCAACGCGCGCGCCTCAAAACGTGATGCGTGTTCACGAACACTTCAAGTGACAGCCCGTCCGCCGCGCTGCATCCATCGGCCATGGAATTCATCCTCGCCTTCGCCGCCGGTCTCTTGACCCTCATCAACCCCTGCGTCCTGCCGGTGTTGCCGATTGTGCTTGCAGGCTCGTTGCAATCCAGCCGCTATGGGCCGCTGGCCCTTGCGGGCGGCATGGGCCTTGCCTTCGTCACCATCGGGTTCGGCGTCATCGCGGCGGGGCATCTTGTCGGCCTGCGCGAAGAAACCGTCAGTCAGGCGGGGGCCGTCCTGATGATGATCTTCGGCGCTGTCCTGATGGTGCCGCAGCTTTCCGCCCGCTTCGCCACCGCCACCGCAGGTGTCGCCACCCGGGCCGATGACGGGATGCGCGACATGACCGTGTCCGGCTGGCAGGGCCAGTTCCTTGGCGGGCTGCTGCTTGGCGCGGTCTGGAGCCCGTGTGTCGGCCCCGTCCTCGGCTCTGCCATCTCGCTGGCATCGCAGGGCGAGGAATTGCTCCGCGCCTTTTTCATCATGCTCGCCTTCGCCCTCGGCATCGGCACTGTCATCGTGGCCCTCGGCTATGGCGCCCGCGCCGCGCTGCAAAAGCGCATGGGCGCGCTGCGTCGGTTCGCGCAATCGTCGCGCCCGATCCTCGGTGTCGTGTTCTTCCTCACCGGCCTTGCGATCTACATGCGCTGGCACCTGATCGCCGAGATCTGGCTGCTCGACCGAATGCCGATCTGGCTGCAAGACCTGTCAGTCGCCCTGTAAGGGCGCCACCCCAAACGCCCTGTAAGGGCGCCGCCACCAACCTTCACCCTTCGGAGACCCCACCCATGAACCGCCGCACCCTTCTCGCCGTGACCGCAGCCACCGCCGCCCTCGCGGCGCTGCCCTTTGTGGCACTGGCCGACTCCATCGCCTACACCCCCGGCACAGCCGAGGCCGCCATCGCCGCAGGCGATACCGTTTTCGTCGATTTCGCCGCCGATTGGTGCTCGACCTGCCGCTCGCAGGAACGCACGATCAATGCCCTGCGCGGCGCCAACCCGGCCTATGATGCCGCGATCACCTTCTACCGCGTCGATTGGGACAGCTATGGCAACGGCGAATTTTCCACGGCGCTGAACGTGCCTCGCCGGTCCACGCTGGTGCTGTTCCGCGATGGGGCCGAGGTTGGCCGCATCGTCGCGGGCACCGCCGAGGCCGACATCCGCGCCTTGCTCGACGCAGGCCTCTAGCGCGCGTCGCCGACCGTCGCCACAACCGTCAGGTTGTCTAGCGTCCATCGCGCGGCGTCCCCGGCATCGGCCCTCAGCCGCAGCACAAGCGCTTCCGCAGGCTGGTTGATCCGCATGCGGATCGCGTGGCTGGCGAAGGCGCTGACCGTGCCGGGAAGCGCCCCCTCGGGCTGTTGCGGCGTGATGATGCGCCGCTGCGTCAGGATCTGCACACCGTCGACCTCGACCATGGATTGAAGCGGTTCGGCGGCGTCCGGGCCTGGCACCTGCAGGGTCAGAACCTCGTATTCTCCCAGCCACAGCCGCAGCACGTCGTCATCCGACCACTCGCCCAGAAGGTGCAGGTCCAGCATCACATGGACCTGATCCGTCCCTACCGGCAGCACAAAGGCGCGCTCTACGCTGTCGTCGGCGAACGGCCCCAGAACCGGGCCGATCCCCGGCAGACGGTCGGTGGTCTGGTTCGGCGTCCAGTCATCGGCCCCGAACGAGAAATCCTGAAACGCGACCAGATCGTCATTGGCATGCATCGAGAACAGATCGTTCAGCCGCCGCGAGGGATCATCGTCGCCCGCGATCCGCACGGCGGTGCCAAACAGCAACAGCAACGCAATCGCGCCCACGACAAGCAGCATCCAGTCAATGGTTATGATACCGCGCGGCGCGCGGCCTGTTTGAGCATTCTGCTCCATCAGACATCCAGTCCTTGATCCCCAGTCCCGCCTTGTTTTTGCCGAAACATGGCAGAAAAAAGGCAAAATCTGGACTGTTTTGCCGCATTGTGCGACGCCCGGAACCAAAGCGCCCGAACCGGCTGGATTGGATTTATATGCCCTGAAAGCTTAATGAAAAGTTAGCCGATTTTGCCCCGGTTTTCGCCCACTTGGCCGCCGATCTGGCCCCTGTGCAGCAGCACATGGTCCAGCAGGACGCAGGCCATCATCGCCTCTCCCACCGGCACGGCCCTGATTCCCACGCAGGGGTCGTGCCGTCCTTTGGTCACAATTTCGGCCGCTTCGCCCGCCTTGGTGATGGTCTTGCGCGGCGTCAGGATCGACGATGTCGGCTTGACCGCGAATCGCACCACGACATCCTGTCCGGTGGAAATCCCGCCAAGGATGCCCCCCGCGTGGTTGGAGGTGAATTCCGGCCCGTTCGCGCCCATCCGGATCTCGTCCGCATTGGTACTGCCGGTCAGCGCCGCCGCCGCCATGCCGTCGCCGATCTCCACACCCTTGACGGCATTGATGCTCATCATCGCGCTGGCAAGGTCGGTGTCGAGCTTGCCATAGATCGGCGCGCCAAGCCCGGCGGGCAGGCCGCTCGCCACCACCTCGATCACCGCGCCGACGCTGTCGCCCGACTTGCGCAGGCCATCGAGATAGGCCGCCCAATCCTCGGCCGCCTTGGCATCGGGCACCCAGAACGGATTGCGCTCGATCTCGGCTGGATCGAATCGGGCGCGATCAATCGCGTGCGGCCCCATCTGCACCATGTAGCCCACCATCCGCAGCCCCGGCAGCAGTTGCGCCAGTGCAGCCCTTGCCACGCCGCCCGCAGCCACCCGCGCCGCCGTTTCTCGGGCGGACGACCTGCCTCCGCCGCGCGGATCACGGATGCCGTATTTCTGCCAGTAGGTGATATCGGCATGGCCGGGCCGGAATTTCTCGGCGATGTCGCCGTAATCCTTCGAGCGTTGATCCGTGTTGCGGATCATCAACTGGATCGGCGTGCCGGTGCTGTGGCCCTCATAGACGCCCGACAGGATCTCGACCTCGTCGGCCTCGCGCCGCTGCGTGGTGTATTTGTTTTGGCCCGGCTTGCGCTTGTCCAGCCAGTGCTGGATCGCCTCGGCCTCGATCGGGACGCCGGGCGGGCAGCCATCGACAGTCGCCCCAAGGGCGGGCCCGTGGCTTTCGCCCCAGGTGGTGACGCGGAAAAGGTGGCCGAATGTGTTGATGCTCATGCCCCCGAATTATCCGCGTGCGGCACAAATGCCAAGCCGCTTGCCGAGGCGGGTGCATTGCCCTACCTTTAATTCCACCTCGGGGTGCCTTCACTGGCTGAGATGCGACAAGCGAACCCGTTGAACCTGAACCGGTTAGAACCGGCGGAGGGAAGGTTGAAGGCCAGGAAAGCCCGACTTCACTTCGCCCAAAGCAATGGAGGAGTGAGTCATGAACCTCACGAATATACCCGTCATCGCGCTTGGGTTGTCGCTCGTCATCGGGGGGGGTGCCGTTGCGCAAACCCCCGTCCTGACGGTCTACACCTATGACAGCTTCAACACTGAATGGGGCCCCGGCCCCGCCGTGGAGGCCGCGTTCGAGGCCACCTGCGCCTGCGATCTGCAATTTGTCGCCACCGGTGACGGGGCCGCGATCCTGTCACGCTTGCGGCTGGAGGGCGCGCGGTCGGATGCCGACATCGTGCTGGGCCTTGATACGAACCTGACCGCCGACGCGGTCGCGGCAGGCCTGATGGCCGAGCACAGCCTTGTCCCAGACGCCTTGTCCCTGCCCGTCGCGTGGGACGATCCACATTTCCTGCCCTTCGACTGGGGCTATTTCGCCTTCGTCCACCGCGCCGACATGGCGGATGTGCCCGACAGCTTCGGGGCGCTGGCCGCCTCCGATGCGCGCATCGTGATTCAGGACCCGCGCTCTTCCACTCCCGGCCTCGGCCTGTTGATGTGGGTGCAGATCGCTTATGGCGACCGCGCGGCAGAGATATGGGAGGGGCTGGCCGACAACATCGTCACCATCACCCCCGGCTGGTCCGAGGCCTACGCCCTGTTTCTTGAGGGCGAGGCCAACATGGTCCTGTCCTACACCACCTCGCCCGCCTATCACCTGATCGCCGAGGAGGACGCGGGCTATGCCGCCGCCGCTTTCACCGAAGGCCATTACCTGCAGATCGAGGTCGCGGGGATGCTGGCCACCGCCGACAACCCGGAACTGGCGCAAGACTTCCTTGCCTTCATGCTGACGCCCGCCTTTCAGGAGGTCATTGCCACGACCAACTGGATGTATCCCTCGGCCCTCGCCCCGGACGCCTTGCCCGAGGGGTTCGAGACGCTGATCCAACCAGCCCAGGCGCTGATCTATCCGGCTGCCGAGGCTGCCGCGATCCGCGACGCGGCACTGGCGACATGGCAAGCCGCGCTCAGCCAGTAACGCCGGTGCAGGCGATCGGCGCGGCGTTTGCCGTGCTGGTCGTGCTGGCCATCCTTGCCCCCCTCGGCGCGGTGATCCTCCGTGCCGAGGGGTTTGCGGCCCTGCGTCCCGCCGATTGGGCCGCGATCCGCTTCACGCTGTTGCAGGCGGCGCTGTCCGCGATCCTGTCCTGCCTCTGCGCCATTCCCGTCGCCCGCGCGCTCGCGCGCCGCCGCTTCCCCGGACGGCAGGCCTATATCTCGCTGATGGGCGCGCCCTTCATCCTTCCTGTGATCGTCGCCGTCATGGGCCTTCTTGCGGTATTCGGCCAATCCGGCTGGCTCAACGCCGCCTTGTCGGGCGTGGGTCTTGGCACCGTCGACATCTACGGCCTGACGGGTGTCGTCCTTGCCCACACGTTCCTCAACCTGCCACTTGCCACCCGCCTGATCCTGCAGGCGTGGCTGTCTGTCCCGTCCGAACGGATCCGCCTTGCCCAATCCCTCAACTTCGAGACCGCCGACATGCTCCGGCATTTCCAGAGGCCGCTGCTGCGCGCCACGCTTCCCGGCGCGGCGCTGGTGATCTTCCTGATCTGCACCACCAGCTTTGCGGTGGCGCTGATCCTCGGCGGCGGCCCCGCCGCCACGACGGTGGAGCTTGCGATCTATCAGGCTTTCCGGTTCGACTTCGACCTCGGCCGCGCCGCCCTCCTCGGCATGGCTCAAGTCGCCATATGCCTCCTCGCAGGCTTGGCCGCGTGGCGCTTTGCGGGGGTGCCGACTTTCGGTTCGGGCCTCGACCGGCCGGCGCAGGGCTGGCCCGGCGACAGCGCGCGCGCGCGCCTCACCGACATCGCCGCCCTTGCCCTTGCGGGGGCGTTCCTGCTGCTCCCGCTTCTTGCCATCACCGCTGACGGCGCAAGCGCCATCGCGACCCTTCCCGCCACCGTCTGGCAAGCCGCCCTGCGCTCCGTCCTCCTTGCCCTTGCCTCCACGGCCCTCGCCGTCGCCCTTGCCCTGCCCATCGCGATGCTGATTGCCAGCCGTGCCGCGCGTGCGGGGCTGGAGGGTGTGGGCCTTCTCTCCCTTGCCGTTTCTCCTCTTGTCGTCGGCACCGGCCTCTTCCTGCTGGTCTTTCCCATCGCCGATCCCGTTGCCCTGGCGCTTCCCATCACCGGCCTCGTAAACGCGCTGGTGGCACTCCCCTTCCTGCTGCGCGCCCTTGTCCCTGCCGCCACGCAGGCCGAGGCAACGCAGGGCCGCCTTGCCGATGCGCTTGGCCTGACCGGCGCCGCCCGCCTGCGCCACGCCATCCTGCCTCGCCTG
>JBBQHZ010000115.1:0-12794 GCA_038324445.1 Rhodobacterales bacterium
GCGATGAACCGGATCGGGGCGAAGTCCGACTCGGGGGAGGGCGGCGAGGACCCGGCGCATTTCCATCCGGAGCCGAACGGCGACAACCCGTCCGCGAAGATCAAGCAGGTGGCAAGCGGGCGTTTCGGCGTCACGGCGGAATACCTGAACCAATGCGAAGAGCTGGAGATCAAGGTGGCGCAGGGGGCCAAGCCCGGCGAGGGCGGGCAATTGCCCGGCATGAAGGTGACGGAACTGATCGCACGTCTGCGCCATTCGACGCCGGGCGTGATGCTGATCTCGCCGCCGCCGCACCATGACATCTACTCGATCGAGGATCTGGCGCAGCTGATCTACGACCTCAAGCAGATCAACCCGCGCGCCAAGGTGACGGTGAAGCTGGTAGCCTCAAGCGGAGTGGGCACGATTGCGGCCGGGGTGGCGAAGGCCAAGGCCGATATCATCCTTATCTCGGGCCATAACGGCGGCACCGGGGCATCGCCTGCGACGTCGATCAAATATGCCGGATTGCCGTGGGAGATGGGCCTGACCGAAGCGCATCAGGTGTTGGCGATGAACAACCTGCGCAACCGGATCACGCTGCGGACCGATGGCGGGCTGCGGACCGGGCGCGATATCGTCATGGCGGCGATGATGGGAGCCGAAGAATACGGCATCGGCACCGCCGCGCTGATCGCCATGGGGTGCATCATGGTGCGCCAGTGCCAGTCCAACACCTGCCCGGTGGGGGTCTGCACGCAGGACGAAGGGTTGCGGCAAAAGTTCACCGGGAACGCCGACAAGGTGGTGAACCTGATAACGTTCTACGCCGAGGAAGTCCGGGAGATTCTGGCCTCGCTCGGCGCACGTTCGATGGACGACATCATCGGCCGCGCCGATCTGCTGACGCAGGTCAGCCGGGGGGCGGCGCATCTGGACGACCTCGACCTGAACCCGATGCTGATCACCGTCGATGGATCGGACCGGATCGTCTACGACCGCAACAAGCCGCGCAACGCGGTGCCCGATACGCTGGATGCGCAGATCGTTGCCGATGGGCGGCGGTTCCTCGAGGATGGCGAGAAGATGCAGCTGTCCTATGCGGTGCAGAACACGCTGCGGACCATCGGGACGCGGACGTCGAGCCATATCGTTCAGCGCTTCGGGATGAAGAACGATCTTCAGCCAGATCACCTGACGGTGAAGCTGAAGGGGTCGGCCGGGCAATCGCTGGGCGCATTTGCGGCACCGGGGCTGAAGCTGGAAGTGTCGGGCGATGCCAATGACTACGTCGGCAAGGGCCTTTCGGGCGGCACCATCGTGGTGCGCCCTCCGATGGCCTCGCCGCTGGTGGCGGCAAACAACGTCATCATCGGCAACACCGTGCTTTACGGGGCAACGGCTGGCTACCTGTTCGCCGCCGGTCGCGCGGGGGAGCGGTTCGCCGTCCGCAACTCGGGCGCATCGGTGGTGATCGAGGGGTGCGGGTCGAACGGCTGCGAATACATGACCGGCGGGGTTGCCGTCATCCTTGGCAGCATCGGCGCGAACTTTGGCGCGGGCATGACCGGGGGGATGGCCTACCTTTATGATCCCGACGGTGGGTCGCTGGTGAACATGAACCTCGAAACGGTGGTGACCTGCCCGGTGACGGTCGAGCATTGGGAAACGCAGTTGCGCCATCTGGTGGTTCGGCATGCGGCGGAAACCGGCAGCGTCAAGGCGCGGGATATCTTGCAGCACTGGGACGTGGAACGGGCCAATTTCATTCAGGTCTGCCCGAAGGAAATGCTCAACAAACTGCCGGTTGGGCTTGGGGTCCAGATGAAGGCGGTGCCGGCCGAGTAGGCCAAAACGCCCCATTCTTGCCGCGTGATGCCCCCAAAAACAGTCCGATTGCTGGTTAGGCCCTTTGGCAACCAGTGATCGGATTGTCGCGTGCCCACCAAGTATACAGACCAGTTTTTTGTCATCGACCCCGGCGCCCCCCCTGTGGGGGGAACGACGCTGACCGTGCAGATGATCGATTTCTTCGACCAGAACGACAACGGGGTGATTCGGGGCGGCACTGGTGACATCGCCAATGGCGGGACGATCACGCAAGTCTGGGTGAACGACACGATCCGGGTGACGATGGGCGGCCTGACGCGGACGATCACCGGGGTGACGTTCTACATCACCGGGCAGCCCGCCATCTTCACGCCGACCGACGGCACGATCCTGAGCAACGCAACTTTTATCCGCTCGACCTTCGTGACGACGGCGACGCAGATCCCTGTTGCGCGGTTTGGTCCCCCCTGCTTCACCCCCGGCACGATGATCGGAACGCCTGATGGCCCCCGTCTGGTCGAGGATCTGCGCCCCGGCGATAGGGTCAGCACCCGCGACCACGGCGCCCAGAAGCTGTTGTGGATGGGATCGCGCACGGTGCCCGGCACCGGCCGTTTCGCGCCCGTCACCTTCGAGGAAGGCGCCATCGGCAACACCGCGACGCTGGTCGTATCGCCGCAACACCGGATGCTGATGGAGGGCTGGCAGGCCGAGTTGATGTTCGGGGAGGTCGCGGTATTGGTGCCGGCAAAGGCGCTGGTGAACGGCAACACCATCCGGCAGGAACCCTGCGAGGTGGTGACCTATATTCACTTGCTCTTTGCGCAGCACGAGATCCTCTTTGCCAACGATGTCGAGACGGAAAGCTATTTCATCGGCCATCTGACGACGCAGGATGCCACCGAAACCCGCGCCGAGGTTCTGGCGCTGTTCCCGGAGCTGACGGCTTCGGTGATGGATCTGGAAACAGCGCTTCCCGTGGTCCGAAGCTACGAGGCGCAGGTTCTGGTGGCCTGAGGCACCTCAGACGACGAAGTCGGCCTTCGAATAGCCCTGCAGGAACAGCAAGGCCGTAAGGTCGCCGTGGTTGATGCGGATCTTCGCCTCGGCCTGAACGGCGGGTTTGGCGTGCAGGGCGACGCCCGCGCCCGCCAGCTGCAGCATCCCCAGATCGTTGGCGCCGTCACCCACGGCCAGCACCTCCGCGGGGCGCAGCCCCTTCTCGGCGCAAATCCTTTGCAGCGCCTCGACCTTTGCCTGTCGGCCAAGAATGGGGCGCGCGACGTCGCCGGTGAGGGTGCCATCCTGGGCCAGCAGGGTGTTGGCGTGATGCTCGTCGAAGCCGAGTTTCGTGGCGATGGCGGCGGTAAAGGCGGTGAAGCCGCCCGACACCAGCGCCGTATGCGCGCCGTTGGCCTTCATCGTGGCCAGAAGGGTCGGGCCGCCGGGCATCAGGGTGATGCGCTTGGCGAGGACAGTCTGGATCGTGGCCTCCGGCAGGCCCTTCAACAGGGCCACACGTTCCAGAAGCGCGCCTTCGAATTCCAGCTCGCCATTCATCGCGCGGGCTGTGATGGCGGCGACTTGCGCGCCGACGCCGGCCTCGGCGGCCAGTTCGTCGATGCATTCCTGACGGATCATCGTGCTGTCCATATCCGCCAGAAGCAGCTTCTTGCGGCGCCCCTTGCTCGGTTGCGCCACAAGGTCGACGCCCTCGTCCGACAGGCTTTGCCACACCGTGTCGAGACCTTTCGGCAGCTTCTCGACCGCGAATTCGGCGGCGTGGTTGGGGTCGAGCCACAGCGGATCGGACCCGCCCATGGCGTTGCGCAGGTTGGAGACGAGGCCGCGATCGAGATACATCGCGGAATTGGTCATCAAGGTGACGGTAAACATGCGCGGGAAGCCTTGGATGTGGATCGCGGGCGAGCATAATGGCGGCAACGCATGGGGGCCAGTGATGTTGAAACGGTTTGGCGATTGGATCTTTGCAGGCGCGGCGGTGCTGGCGCTGGTGCTGGGCGTCACCTTGCTGGAGCGGGGGCGCGCCGGGCTGGAGATCACCAGCGATGTCGTCGGGCAGACGCCGGTGACGGTGACACGGCTGCCGGGGGCAGCGGGGCCGGTGGTGGTCATCGTGCATGGCTTCGCGGGATCGCGCCAGATGATGGGGGCCTGGGCCGCAAGCGTTGCGCGGGCCGGTTACATCGCCGTGAGCCTTGATCTGGAGGGGCATGGGCGCAATCCGGTGCCGATGTCGGGTGACGTGACCTCGCTCGACGGGACCACGCGGTTGCTGCTGGACGAGATCGCGCGGGTGACGGATTGGGCCGTGACGCTGGACGGTGTGGATGGGCGCGTCGCGCTGATCGGGCATTCGATGTCGTCCGATCTGGTGGTGCGGGCGGGGATTGCCGATGCGCGGGTCGGGCCGGTGGTGGCGGTGTCGATGTTTTCGGGCGCCGTGACGGCGGAAGAGCCCGACGCGCTTCTGGTGTTGAACGGTGCGTGGGAGGGGATGCTGCGCGCCGAGGCGCGGCGCGTTATGGCCGAATTGGGTGCCGAGGAGGGCGAGACGGTGGGCGTGCCGGGCGAGGGCTTTGCCCGCCGGGCGGTGGCGGTGCCGAGGGCCGAGCATGTCAGCGTGCTCTTTGCGGTGACGGGCCTGCGCGAGGCGGTCGATTGGATCGATGCGGTTTTCGGGCGGGATAGTGACGTTCCGGTGGTGCGGATGGGCTGGGGCATCGTCCTGATGCTGGCAGGGGCGGTGATGCTGGCGCGGCCGTTGGTGCGGTTGTTGCCGGTGGGGGCGGCGCCGGACGCGCTGCCGCGACGGGTCTTCTGGGCGCTGGCGCTGGTGCCTGCGCTGATTGCGCCAGTGCTGGCGGTGCAGGTTCAGGTGGGCGTACTGCCGGTGCTGGTCGCCGATTATCTGGCGGTTCATCTGGCCCTTTATGGTGGGTTCGTCCTGCTTGGCGCATGGATCGCCGGAGGACGCATCGAGTCGCGCGGCTGGGTCTGGGGGTTGCTGCTGGCGGCGTTCGGGCTGGCGCTTTTCGGGGTCTTGATGGATCGCTACGTGGCGTCCTTCCTGCCGATCCCGGAGCGCTTGCCGATCATCGCCGCGATGGTGCCGGGGGCAGTGCTGGCGATGGGGGGCGACGCGGTTCTGACGCGGGGCACGGCGGCGGTCTGGTGGCAGCGGGTGGTGGTGCGGGGGGCGTTCCTAGGCTCGCTCGGGATTGCGGTGGCGCTGGATTTCGAGCGGCTGTTCTTTCTGGTCCTGATCTTCCCGGTGATCTTGCTGTTCTACGGGACATTCGGGGTGATGGGGCGTTGGGTGGGGCGCAGAACAGGCTCGGTCATGGCGGTTGGGCTGGGGTTGGGTTTGCTGCTGGGCTGGGCCTTGGGTGTGAGCTTCCCGATGTATGTGGCGGGTCGATAGCGGAAAATCGGGGGGCCAGCCCCCCAAACCCCCCGGGATATTTGGGGCACATGGAAAGGGGGGCGGCGCGTGGCTTGACGCAGGTTAGTCGTAACCCGTCATCTCGAGATAGCCGCGGCCGTGATGGGTGCCGGTGAAGCGGATCGGGCCTTCCCAGTAGGGAAAGCTCGTGTCCATCCACGCCGCCGGGTTGAGGGGCGTGGTCTCTATGTCGAGATCGCGTGCGGGCAGTTGCAGGCGCCATTCGGTGGGGAGTGTCCGGTCGGCGACCGTGCTTGTGGCCAGCGGCGTCAGGGTGACGGCGCCGTCGCCGTAGGGCGTGGTGGTGCCATCAGGCTCGATCCAGGTGGCGGAGGTGAAGCTGCCGCCATCCGCGTCGCGGAGGCCGAAAGCCATCAGGCGCGCGCCACTGTCGAACTGGAGGGAGAACCAATCCCAGCCTTCCTGATCCTCGCTGAGCGGTTGGGACGACCACTCGCGGTCGAGCCAGGCGTTGCCGGTGACGGTGATGGGGCCTGACGGCAGGGTCAGCGTGCCGGTTACGGTGTAGAACGGTTGCGAATAGTAGTAGCTGGCTTGCCCATTGGCGCTTTTGACCGAGAAGCCCGCCTGCCCGTGGAAGATAAGGGGACCGGTGGCGCCGAGGCTGAGATCATAGGCGAAATCGGTGCTGCGGGCGGCGAGGGTGATGGTGTCGAAGGCATCGCCGGTGGTTGCGGTCGAGGTCATGTGCCAATCGTCGATGAAGGCTCTGAAAGGCATCGTCGAGACGCCCGCCTGACCGACGCCGCCGCGCCCTAGGCGTTCCGCGCTGAAGTGCTGATCCGGGGTGGTCAGCCCGGCGTGACCCATGAAGAGCTGCGGCGAGGTCCAGTCATCGGAGGTTGTGGGCAGCAGCGCGCTGCGGAACAGCGTCCACTGCACGCCGTAGTCTCGGCCGTCATCGCCGGTCAGGGTGGCGGTCAGATACCACCATTCGATCCGGTAGTCGGGATGCGGGCCGTGGTCTGCCGGAAAGCTGAAGCTGGGATTTGGGACGGGCGTTGCGAAGCCGTCGGCGCCAGCGCCAAGGCCTGCGAAGCCTTGCGCATGGGCGGTGGTCGACAGGGCGAGGAGGGCGGCAAGAAGGCGGAGCATCAGCGTTCCTGTGCAAAGACTTGGGTCAGGCGCGCCGGTGCCATGCGGGCGAGGCGGATCGTCGAACCAAGCGCTGCGAGGGCCGCCGCGAGCAGGGCAAGACCGAAGAGGGCCAGCCAATCGGGCGGGAAAATGCGCATCGGCAGGCGCCAGCCGAACGCCTCCACATTGACCAGCGCGAGAAGGATCCATGCCAGCGCCAGTCCGGTGGGGAGGGCGAGGAGGAAGGTGAGCGCGGCAAGGGTGAGGCTTCGCGCCATCTCGACCGCGGCCAAGGTGGCGCGCGAGGTGCCGATGGCCCAAAGTGGCGCCAACTGCGGCAGGCGCAGGTTGGCCAGCGTCAGCAGGCTCGTGAGAAGGGCAAGGCCCGCCACGCCGAGTGTCAGAACGTTCAACGCCCCGGTGACAAGGAAGGTCTGGTCAAAGACCTCGATCGAGAACGCCTTGACCTGCGCCTGATTGGTGACGGCCTCCTCGGGCAGGCCGAATTCGGTGCGCAGGCGGGTGGCGAGCGCGGGCGCCTCCTCGGGCGCGATACGGATGGCGAAGCGGGTCGCGCGGATGGTGGGAAACGTCTCGGAGAAGCGGGATAGAGACACAATTGCCTGCCCGTTCGGGTTGCCGTAATCGGAATACACTCCGACTATGATCAGGCCGCCTGCAAGGGGCAGCATGTCGCCGACACGCAGGTTTTCGCGGCGGGAAAGCTGTTCGTTGACCAGCACGGCATCGCCACGCTCAAGCTGCGCCCAGGGATCGGGCGCGGCGCTGAGCAGGGGCCAAGCGTCGCGATAGGTGGGGTGGTCGGCGATGCCGAACACGTCGGCCGGAAGGTCGAACAGGCGCACCTCGGCGGAAACGATGGGGAGGATGGCGTCGACCTGCGGCGCAAGCGCCTGCATCAGGCGCGCGGCGTCGTCGGCGCTGGGGGCTGTCACGTAAAGCTCGGAGGCGAGGCGCTGATCCAGCCAGCCCAGAAAGGTCGCGCGGAAGGAGCCGACCATGGTGGACACCCCGATATTCGCGGAAAGCGCCAGAAGGAGCGCCATCAGGGCCAGCGACAGGCCGGGGATCTGTTGGCGGGTATCGGCCAAGATCCACTCGGCGAAAGCGGATTTTGGACGGATCAGCTTCAGGGCGCCCGTCATCAGCGCGGGCAAGGCAAGCGCCGCACCGACCAACAGGCAGGCGAGACAGCCGAAGGCTGCGAGGAGGCCTTGGCCGAGGAGGGCGAGCCCCCCGCCCAGGGCGAAAAGGGCGAGGGCGGCAAGGGCCTGTGCCCGGATCCCGCCGCCCGAGGCCTGGGCCCAGGCGCGGGGCATGGCGGGGGCCAGAAGCGGCATCCGCGCGGTGCGCAACATGGCTTGCGCGGCGGCGGCGGCGGTGCCGGCGAGGGTGATGATCAGGGCCGACACCGCCCATTCGGGACTGAAACGCAACACGCCTTCCACATCCGCCCCGTAAAGCCCGCGCAGGGTTCCGGCGACGCCGGGCATCAGGCCCGCCGCCACCAGATATCCAAGCGCGATCCCGATGGCCCCGGCCAGCACCGAGATCAGCGTCAATTCCAGCCCCAGCGCCAGAAGCACCGTCCGAAGCGGCGTTCCGAGCGCGCGGAGGGTGCGGATCGTGGCGCGGCGCTGCTCGAACGCCAGGCCGATGGCGGCGTGGACGATGAAAAGGCCGACGCCGAAACTGAGCAGGCCGAAGGCGGTCAGATTCAGGTGGAAACTGTCGGTGAGCCGCGCGATGTCCGACCCGCTATCCGGCGCGCGGAGGATCAGGTCGGACGCGTCTGACAGGGGCGCGAGGCCGATCGGTTGCTCGGGCGCGACCAGCAGATAGGACGGATCTTGGCGCAGCAGCAGGCGCGCGGCGGTGGATATGTCGGTGATGGCGGCGTTCGGGGGGATGTTCTCGGCAATGCGCAGGGGCGGCAGACCGGGGGGAAGCGGAAGGGCGGCGGTTTCCGCGGACACCAGCAGGATGCCGGGGTCGGTGAAGAAGCCTGCAAGATCGAGGTCACCGTCCAGCGCGGGGGTTTGCGCCTGTGGTGGCGCGGTCAGCGGATCGATGCCAAGCAGGCGCAGGCGGGTATCGCCGTCGCGGACTTCGCCTGTGATCACAGGCGAGACGAGATAACCCTGAGCGCGGAGAGCAAGGTAGGTTTCCAGCGCCACCGGCCTGCCATCCGCCCGCTCCAACCGGGCCAGTTGGTCCTGCCCGAGGGTTGCGGCGGCGCGGTCATAGGCGGCGCGCGCCTCGGCATTGATCGCCTGCACGCCGGACCAGAGCGCCGTGGCAAGTGCCAGACCCAGCACCAGCATGGCGAACTGGCCGGGGCGCCGACGCCAATGGGAAGAAAGGCTCTGCAAGGCGGTATAGAGCATGATCTAGCCCTCCAGCACGCCACGGGACAGATGCAGTCTGCTGGCCAGGCGGTTGGCCAGACGGGGCGAATGTGTGACCATCAACAGCGCCGCGCCGGTTTCGGCCACCAGCTCCAGCAGCAGGGTCAGCACGGCGTCGCCGGTGCCTTCGTCAAGGTTGCCGGTCGGCTCGTCCGCAAGGATCACATCGGGGCGGTGGGCCAGCGCGCGCGCGATGGCGACGCGCTGTTGCTGGCCGCCGGAAAGCTCCTCGGGGTAGCGGGTGAGCATCGCCGCAAGGCCAAGGCGCGCGGCAAGGTCGGCGGCGAAGGCCGGATCGTGGCGGCCTGCCAGCCGCGCCTGAAGCGCGATATTCGAGCCGACCGTCAGGGAGGGCACGAGGTTGAACTGCTGGAACACCAGCCCCACACGGTTGCGGCGGACCTTGGCGCGGGCTGCGTCGTCGAGTGTGCCGATGTCCTGTCCACCCAACCGCACTGCGCCGCTGTCGGGCTGGTCGAGGCCACCGGCCAGATGCAGCAGGGTCGATTTTCCCGACCCGCTTTCCCCGGTCAGCGCCAGTGTCTGCCCGGCGCCAAGCGACAGCGACACGCCGTCCAGCACGCGCAGGGGCCCGGCTTCCGACGGGTAGGTTTTTCGGATGTCGTGCAGGTCGAGCAGCGGGTTGGTCATGCACAGGATGTAGCAGGCGACGCGCTGGGGAACAGCCCCGTGATCTGCGCCGTGATGCGCGCCGTGATCGGGCACCTCCTGCGCGCTTGCGGCGCTTTGCCGAAATGCCCCAAGCTGAGCCAAAGGGAGATGCACATGACGATCAGGGACTGGGACGATGCCTATGCCAACGGCATCTACATCGCGGGCGCGGGGGCGATTACTGCAGGCTGGGCCGAACGGGCAAAGGCGCTGCGCGCGCTGGTCGCTTCTGAGGTGGTGCAGGTGGGGCCAGGCGAACGGCAGAGGCTGGATCTCTACCGACCCGAACGGGCCGTTCAGGGCCTGACAGTGATCGTGCATGGGGGCTATTGGCTGGATTTCGACGGTCGCGATTTCGCGCATCTGGTGGCCGGGCCCTTGGCGCGTGGGCAGGCGGTGGCGATGGTGACCTATACGCTGGCCCCCGAGGCGCGGCTGGGCGAGATCACGCAGGAGGTGGCAGTGGCGATCTGCGCGCTGGCTGCCCGCGTCGACGGGCCGATCCGGCTGGCCGGGCATTCTGCAGGCGGGCATCTGGTGACGCGGATGCTGTGCGTGGGCGTGTTGCCGGACGACGTGGCGGCAAGGATCGCCCATGTCCTTTCGATTTCAGGCGTGCACGATCTGCGGCCCTTGCTGCGCACCGCGATGCGCGAGCGACTGCGGTTGACCGAGGCCGAGGCGGCAACCGAAAGCCCGGCCCTGTTGATCCCCCGTGAAGGGGCGCGGCTGACTTGCGTGGTCGGAGCCGACGAGCGCCCCGAATTCCTGCGCCAGAACGCGCTGATGGCGAATATCTGGCACGGGTTGGGGGCCGAGACTGCGGAAGTCGTGTTGCAGGGCGAGAACCATTTCAGCATCCTTGCCGGGTTGGAGACCGCCGATGGCGCCCTGACCAAGATGCTGTTGGCCTAACTCAGATCCGGGCGAACAGCGCGCTGATCGCTGTCTTCAGCCGCGCCCGATCTTCGGGGCCGAGATCGTCGAGCAGTTTGCTTTCGGCGGCCTGCGCCGCGGATTTCAGGCGGGCCACTTCCTTGTCGCCCCTCTCGGACAGACGCACCACAAGGCGCCTGCGGTCGTCCTTGTCGCGGATCACCAAAATCATGTCGAGGTCTTCCAGCCGCCGCTGTGCGCGACTGACGCGGGCGGCATCCATCGCCGTCAGGACGCACAGATCCTGCGACGAGCAGGGCTGATGCGACGGCAACGCCATCAGGATGCGCCATTCGGGCACCTGAAGGCCCGCGTCGCCAATGACCTTGCCGAACATATGATTCGACAGAACCGACATCTGGAAAGGCAGATACTCTGCCAGATCGAAGGTCAGAGATTCGGCTTGGTCCTTCACGTCGCCCTCGGCTTTGCACGGTTGAAGCTGGTTTCACACGCAAAGATAGCGTTTGCGGGCGGTTCCGCGCAAGCATGTTGTCATGTAAACTAGACATGACTGGACACGCTGCTTACGCCGTCAAAAAGTGTCAGAATTTATTGACACATGGGCGTTTTGTTTCCGACCGGAAACATCGCCGGCGCCAAATCGTCCAAATCCGACCATCCGGCGCCATTTTCCGTCTTGCTGCGGCGCGGGTGTCGCCGTATCTGCCAAATTGGGACACCCCTCCCCAACGAGGGGCGCATATCTGTAAGGATACCAGTCATGGTACAAACGACCCCGGCCGCGCGTCCGGCCACTGTTCGCCCGTCGAACCCGCGATTTTCCTCCGGCCCCTGTGCCAAACCCCCGACATGGTCGCTTTCAGCCCTTGCCGATGCCCCGCTGGGCCGGTCGCACCGTGCCGCCGTGGGCAAGGCGAAGCTGAAAGCCGCCATCGACAAGACCGCCGCCCTTCTGGGCGTGCCCGAAGGCTACCGCGTCGGCATCGTGCCCGCGTCCGACACCGGCGCCGTGGAAATGGCGATGTGGTCGCTGCTGGGCGCGCGGCCCTGCACGATGATCGCCTGGGAAAGCTTCGGCGAGGGCTGGGTCAGCGATGCGGTCAAACAGCTGAAGCTGGACGCCAAGGTGATGAAGGCCGATTACGGCCATATCGTCGACTTTGCGCAGGTCGATTTCGACACTGACGTGGTGTTCACCTGGAACGGCACGACATCGGGCGTGCGGCTGCCCAACGGCGACGCGATCCCGGCGGATCGGGCTGGCCTGACGATCTGCGACGCGACGAGCGCCGCGTTTGCGCAGGATCTGCCGTGGGACAAGCTCGATGTTGTCACCTTCTCGTGGCAGAAGGTGATGGGCGGCGAGGCGGCGCATGGCATGCTGGTCCTGAGCCCGCGGGCCGTCGAGCGGTTGCAATCCTACACCCCCGCCTGGCCGATGCCGAAGATCTTCCGCCTGACAAGTGGCGGCAAGCTGATCGAGGGGATCTTTACCGGCGAGACGATCAACACGCCGTCGATGCTGTGCGTCGAGGATTACCTGTTCGCGCTCGATTGGGCCGAGAGCCTTGGCGGATTGACGGCGCTGATGGCGCGCGCCGATGCCAATGCGCAAGCGATCTTCGATTTCTGCGATGCGCGCGACTGGATCGCGAACCTTGCCGTTGATCCGGCGACGCGGTCCAACACCTCGGTCTGCCTCAAGTTCACCGATGCCCAGATCGTGGATGGTGCGGGCTTCGCCAAGGCGGTCGCCAAGCGGCTGGAGGCCGAGGGGATCGCGCTCGATATCGGGGCCTACCGCGATGCGCCGGCGGGTCTGCGCATCTGGTGCGGGGCGACGGTGGAGACCTCGGATATCGAGGCGATGCTGCCCTGGCTCGACTGGGCGTTCCATGCCGAGATCGAGGCGCTGGCGCAAGCTGCCTGAAACATCGGCGGGGTGATCCCCGCCCTAAAGACAGATGCAGGGCGGGGATTTCCCCGCCTTCCCCCCCTGACATTCCCTCTAGAGGAGCGCCGAAATGGCCCCCAAAGTTCTCGTATCCGACAGCCTGTCGGACGCCGCCGTCCGCATCTTCAAGGATCGTGGCATCGACGTCACGTTCGACCCGAGCATCGGCAAGGACAAGGAAAAGCTGCTGGCCGTGATCGGCCAGTATGACGGCCTTGCGATCCGGTCCGCCACCAAGGTCACCGAGAAGATCATCGCCGCCGCGACCAACCTGAAGGTGATCGGGCGCGCCGGGATCGGCGTCGACAATGTCGATATCCCGGCAGCGTCGAAGAAGGGCATCATCGTGATGAACACGCCCTTCGGCAACTCGATCACCACCGCCGAACATGCCATCGCGCTGATGTTTGCCGTCGCGCGCCAGATCCCCGAGGCCAATGCCTCGACCCATGCCGGGAAGTGGGAG
>JBBQHZ010000116.1:0-12781 GCA_038324445.1 Rhodobacterales bacterium
TATATCCTGACCAAGGAAGAGGGCGGCCGCCACACGCCGTTCTTCGCGAACTACCGTCCGCAGTTCTACTTCCGCACGACGGACGTGACGGGCACGGTGATGCTGCCTGACGGCACCGAGATGGTGATGCCGGGCGACAACCTGAAGTTCAACGTCGAGCTGATCGCGCCCATCGCGATGGAGCAGGGCCTGCGCTTCGCCATCCGCGAAGGCGGCCGCACCGTCGGCGCAGGCGTCGTGTCGAAGATTGTCGAATAAGGGCTGCGATTGACGGCTGATCTCTTGGTCCGCCCGGGGGTCAGCCCAACGAAAAAAGGCCCGAAGCGTTCCCGCTCCGGGCCTTTGTCGTCCAGGGGACGTTATTACGAAGCGGTGGCCGAAGCGATCGCTTCACGGATGGCCGTCTCATCGCCCGATGTCAGAACGATGTAGAGTTCGGAGATGTCCGAGTCGTCGAGTTTCGCGATATCCTCGGCCGAAACGCCGCGACGCTCCAACTCGGCCGTAACATACATACCGGCGTCGGTTTCCTCGGTGTTGCCAGCCGATGCCATCATCTCGTCAACGCCGATTTCCTCCAGCGTCATCGTCACGTCGGACGCATCTTCACTGGTGGACGAGAGATAGATCTGTGCGATCTGCTCGCTCGACAGCATGTCCAGCAAGGTGTCGGGATAACCGGCGGTGGTCAGAACCTCGGCCACGGCAGCACGGGTCTGCTCTTCACCACCGGACGCGGCGAACAGATCGCTGGACGTATCGTTGGGCAGGCCGAAACCGGCGATAACGGTCTGGATCTGCGCGTCGTCTTCGGAGGTCAGCGCGAGATAGAGTTCGGTGACCTGGGCATCGGTCAACGAGGCAATCCCCTCAGCGCTGTAGCCGCGAGTCATCAGCGCTTCGCTGACGGTTGTTTCAATTGCGGTCTGAGCGAAAGCCGGTGTGCCAAGGGCGAACACGGCAGCGGTAGCGAGCAAGAGACGTTTCATTGTGTAAACTCCATTTCCAATATTCCAAATCGACGGTGCGCGCTGCACCGGTCGGATAGAGGACGCGCGGACCTCGTCTAAAGTTCCCGGAAATGAAGAAGGGCAGCCAGTTTGGCCGCCCAACGTATTGTTTTCAGACACCTAAGGTGGAAATCACGACTTCGAGAGTTGGCTCAGCGGATCAGACCCTCGCGACGAAATAGTGCCTCGATGCGCTGATTCAGGAGAAAGGAGCTGAGGTGCTGGTTGGCGGTTGTGAGCAGGTGAAGCTCGCTGATGGCGGCGCAATCCAGGGTGTCGTAGGGCAAGTCCCGCGAAACCGCCGGCACGTTGTTGCGAACGAGGTTGCGGAGTTGGTCGCAGGCATGCCCATCGGCAAGGGCGGCGACCGGGAACAGCGGCAGCGCAAGGGCAAGGGACAGTGTAAAAATGGCGGAACGCATGGAAATTTCCTTCAGAAGGGACAACGGTAGTAAAATACTACCACAGCTTCGGCTTTGCGGAAGGTGGGGTTATCCGCCACCCCTGCCAGCACGCTGCCGGCACCCATCCTGTTGCTGACTCTGCCGACCGCGTGGTGCTTCTTCGTTGTCGATGCAGCAGAGTAATGGGCACCAGCGGGGCCCGCAAAGCCGTCTGGACAGCGTGCGCATTTCGCCTTAAGCGGAGGGCGGTCTAGGGGTGTAGCTCAGTTGGTAGAGCACTGGATTCCAAATCCAGCGGTCGTGAGTTCGAGTCTCTCCGCCCCTGCCAGACCACTTGTTCTGCGCGGCCAGTCCGGCGCTGACCCTGTCCCTCTCAGATCAGTCGAAGCCACAGCGCGATCAATGCCGGTGCCTCGCGCAGCCAGCCTTTCACCTGCGGCCATGCCCGCGCGTTGACCCGGGGTGGCGCGCTGCCTGTGGCGCGCAGACCAAGACGTCGCGCGATGACAAGGGCGCGGGGAAGGTGGTAGGCGTCGGAGACGATCAGCACGTCGGCCTCGCCCCTAGTGGCCAGCAGATCGCGCGCGAATCGGATGTTTTCCCGGGTGTTCGTGGACTGCGCCTCGGGCACGATCACCTCGACCGGGACGCCGGCCACGCGCAGCAGATCGACCATCGCCTCGGCCTCGGTCGGGGGAAAGCGGCCAAGGCCACCGCAGGGGACGACGATGTGGCCCTTGCCGCGGTGGTATTCCGCCGCCCCATGCGCCGTGCGCCGCCTGAGCGTGGGCGAGGGTCCGTCTTCCCACACCGCCGCCCCAAGGATCAGGATTGCCGTCATCCAGGTTTGTCCACCTTCCGTTGCAAGCCCCGACCTCGCGTCTTGCATGCCTGCCGCACCATGCGTATATCCCACTCGATCGGCGCCCGACCCAGGAAATTGACCACACTATGACCAATCCGTTTCAGTTCCTCCAGCAAACCCGGTCCGAAGTGGCCAAGGTCGTCTGGCCCGGCCGTCGCGAAGTTCTGGTGACGACGGCGATGGTGTTCATCATGGCGCTTGTCGCCGCGATCTTCTTTTTCGGTGTAGATTTCCTGATCCGCACCGCGCTTGAACTGACGCTGACCTATTTCGGCTGACCTCGGCGCATCCGCATCCTGCGCGTTTCACGCCTTGATTTCTGCCTGTCGGGCGGGTAATCGGCATGAATTCCCCCAAGCATCACGCGGTTGACTGGCCCAGACGGCCTCTACCGGGTATTGGGGTTGGGTGCGGGCCCTTGAAGGGATCCGCTGGATATAACGGGGCGCTGCGGTCGGCCCCATTGCGAAGGCGGGAAACGAAATGGCGATGCGGTGGTATTCAGTCTCGGTGCTGTCCAACTTTGAAAAGCGCATCGCGGAGCAGATCCGGACCGCGGTGGCCGAAAAGGGCCTGCAGGACGTCATCGACGAGGTTCTGGTCCCCGAAGAGGACGTGATCGAGATCCGTCGCGGCAAGAAGGTGACCGTGCCCCGCCGCTTCATGCCCGGCTATGTGCTGGTACGCATGGACATGAGCGATATCGGCTACCACGTCATCAACCAGATCCCGCGCGTTACCGGCTTCCTCGGCCCGCAAGGCCGCCCGATGCCAATGCGCGATGAAGAGGTCAACTCGATCCTGAACCGCGTGGAAGAGGGCGAAGCCAGCCCGCGTTCCACCATCACCTTCGACATCGGCGAGAAGGTCAAGGTCAACGACGGTCCGTTCGAGGATTTCGACGGCATGGTCGAGGAAGTGGACGAGGACAACCAGCGCCTGAAGGTGACGGTGTCGATCTTTGGTCGCGCGACGCCGGTTGAGCTGGAATTCACTCAGGTTTCCAAGCAAGGGTAATTTGTCGGGCCGGAGTCAGGGCTGCGCCGTTTGCGGCGCACACTGACACGGGCCGGTCCTCAAACGTTCTCCTTGTCAGCGTGATGTATGCGCCAACCCAAGATTCTGACCACACTCAAGACCTATGACCGGGGCCAGTTCCTGGCCGATGGACTTGCGGGCATCACGGTCGCCATGGTGGCCATCCCGCTCAGCCTTGCTATTGCCATCGCCTCCGGAGCAGATCCGGCGACCGGGCTGGTAACGGCGATCGTGGGCGGGTTCCTGGTTTCCGCGCTTGGTGGCAGCCGGGTCCAGATCGGCGGGCCGACCGGCGCATTCATCGTTGTCGTGTTCGGGGTGATCGCGCAGCACGGCTATGACGGGCTTGTGCTGGCGACCCTGATGGCGGGGCTGATCTTGCTTGTGGCCGGCCACTTCAAACTGGGCAACCTGATCGTCTATGTGCCCGAACAGGTGGTGAACGGCTTCACCATCGGCATCGCCGCGATCATCGCGGTCAGCCAGATCAAGGATTTCTTCGGCCTTGAGATCGCGGAATTGTCGGCGGATTTCCTGTCGAAGCTGCCCGAGTTATGGGCCGCGCGCGGCAGCTTCAACCTGTCGGCCCTGTGCATCGCCCTTCTAGCGATGATCCTGATCGTGGGCTTTCGCCGCATCGCGCCGAAATGGCCGGGATTGATCGTGGCGGTGGCGATTGCCTCGGGCGTCGTGGCGCTGTTCGATCTGCCGGTGGAAACGATCCAGTCCCGCTTCGGGATGCTGCCCGCAGGCCTGCCTGCGCCGCAACTGCCCGACATCTCGTGGGCGCGGATCGTGGAACTGGTTCCGTCGGCCCTGACCATCGCCTTCCTTGCAGGGATCGAGTCGCTGTTGTCGGCCATGGTTGCGGACCGGATGATCGATGGCCGCCACCGTCCGAACGCGGAACTGACGGCGCAGGGGGCGGCGAATGTGGTGTCGGCGCTGTTCATGGGCATGCCCGTGACCGGGGCAATTGCGCGCACGGCCACCAATATCCGTGCCGGAGGGCGGACGCCGGTGGCGGGCATCATCCATGCGCTGGTGATCCTGGTGGTGATGTTTGCCGCCGCGCCCCTTGTGGGGCAGATGGCGATGCCGACGCTGGCGGCGTTGCTGATGGTGACGGCGTGGAACATGAGCGAGCCGCATAAATGGGGCTCTTACTGGCGGGTGCAGGTCAGCGACCGGGTGCTGTTGATCCTGACATTCGTGCTGACGCTGTTCGTGGACCTGACGGTTGCCATCGCGGTCGGCGTCGGCCTTGGACTTGCGTTGCGGCTGAGACGACGGGAATGATCGGCTTCCCAGCCAATGACGCATCTTCACGAAGTTGTTACCGGCGCCCCCTCGCGTTTTCCGAGCCTTCATATGGGCGCCCCGTGTTCCAAGGCATAGGCTTGATCTGAATGGTTTACTTTTGGACAGATCGCGTGCCGTCCGGCATCCTTTCTTGGATCAAGACATCGCGAGAGGCGCGTCAGTGACCCGTATGCTGCAGGTCGGGGAGGCAGAGTTGTGAGCGGGTTTGAGCCGAAATTGGCCGCAGCCAAGAAGAAGGCTGCGTCGGGCGATCTGGAAGGGGCGCTGGCCGCGGTAGAACTGGCGCTGCGCGACGCGTCCGACGCGCAGGTGCTGCGTGTGCGGTTGTTGCAGGCGCTCAATCGACCGCTTGACGCACTGGACGAGGTGCGGCGCCTGGATCGGCCCGGCGTGTCGCCCGCGCTTCTGACCCTTCGCGCCGATCTGGAAGAATATGTGCAGGATCTGGAGGGGGCGGCGCAGACCCTTGGCCGGATCATCGCCCTGCGTCCGACCACGCCGGCGCTCTTTGCGCGGCGCGCCACGGCGCGGCAGGCGATCGGCGATTTCAAGGGTGCCGAGGCTGATCTTACTGAAGCGTTGCGGCTTAATCCCGGGGCAGGCGACCTCTACCGGATGCGGGTGCAGCTTGAGGACCAGTCGGGCGGCGACGATGCGTTGGACAGGCTGGCCACTGCGCGCAAACGTGCCAAGGCCGGAACCATGGACGCGGTCTGTTTCGATTTCGCCGAGGCGCAGATCCACGAAGCTCTGGGTGATTACGACCGTGCCAGCGACGCGTTGCTCCGTGCCAATAGGGGCATGCGCGCCCTGTATCCGTTCAACATACAGGAACGCATCGGCGTCACGGACCGGATCAAGCGGGCGGTGGGCGACGTGCTGCCGACGTCGCACGAGGACGGTCCGAAAACCAACCCGCCCTTCTCCCCGATCTTCGTGACCGGGCTTCCCCGGTCGGGCACCACCTTGGTGGAGCGCACGCTGGCGTGTCATCCCGATGTCTGCGCCTGCGGGGAAGCGGCGATGATCGGCCGCGCCCTGCGCGAGACGATGGGCGATCCCGAGTCGGGGGCAGCGGGCGCCTTCACTCCGACAGTGGACGCGCTGCGGCGCTTCGGGGAGCTTTATGGCCAACGCATGGTCAACCGGTTCGGGCCTGCGCCTCGCCACACCGACAAATCCATGCAGTCGCTGCATTATGCGGGTCCGATCCTGACGGCCATGCCGTCGGCGCAGATGGTTGTCGTGCGACGCGATCCAAGGGCGATGGCGCTGTCGCTGTTCAAGCAGGTGTTCCGTCCGGGAAAGCAATTGTTCAGCTATGATCTGGACGATATCCGCGCCAATCAGATCGCCTTCGATGATCTGGTCGCGTTCTGGTCCGAGCGCCTGCCGGAGCGGTTCCATGTCATCGACTACGAAGATTTCGTGACCAACCCCGAACCCGCCATCCGCGCCTTGCTGCAGAAGGTGGACGTGTCGTGGGACCCGGCCTGCCTGCACCCCGAGGATCAAGGCGGGCCGGTGCAGACACTGAGTGCGATTGCGATCCGCGCCCCGATCCACCGCGCCGCGATCGACGGCTGGCGGGCCTATGCGCCGATGTTGGGCGTGTCAGTGGACTGAGGCAGGCACTTCTTCCTGCGTGCAGTTTCCGTTTGATTTCCCCCGAAGATGGTCCTATTCGGCAGGCTTCCGCGAGCGGGCAAGGTCCCGTTCCCGAATCCGTGGGAGGCGCGCGCCACGCGAGGCGCAAACCAGACCACGGCCACAAAGGCGCCGCTACGCGATGCGGGGCTGTTGGATAAAGGAGAGGCCAGATGGCCAAGAAGCTTATCGGCAAGATGAAGCTGCAGATCCCTGCAGGCAAAGCGACCCCGTCCCCGCCCGTCGGCCCGGCCCTGGGCCAGCGCGGCATCAACATCATGGAATTCTGCAAGGCGTTCAACGCCAAGACGCAGGATCTGGACGTCGGCGCCCCGTGCCCGACCGTGATTACCTACTATCAGGACAAGTCCTTCACGATGGAAATCAAGACGTCTCCGGCGTCCTATTTCCTCAAGAAGGCGGCTGGTCTGAAGCCCGTCGGCAAGCGGAACCGCCCCAAAGGCGCCGTGACGCCGGGCCGCGAGACCGTGGCCACGATCACCTCCAAGCAGTTGCGCGAAATCGCCACCGCCAAGATGGTCGACCTGAGCGCGAATGACGTAGAAGCAGCCATGCAGATCATTCTTGGCTCTGCCAAGTCGATGGGCATCGAGGTTAAGGGGTAAGACCATGGGAAAAATGGGAAAGCGCCTGACCGCCGCCCGCGCGGCCTTCGAAGGCAAAGAGAATCTGAGCGTGGAAGAGGCCGTGGCCCTGATCAAGGGCAGCGCCAAGACCAAGTTTGACGAGACTGTCGAGATCTCGATGAACCTGGGCGTCGATCCGCGTCACGCCGACCAGATGGTTCGCGGCACGGTGAACCTGCCCAACGGGACGGGTAAAACGGTCCGCGTGGCCGTGTTCGCCCGCGGCGCCAAGGCAGATGAAGCCACCGCTGCCGGTGCCGATATCGTCGGCGCCGAGGACCTGATGGAAACCGTGCAGGGCGGCAAGATCGACTTCGATCGCTGCATTGCGACGCCCGACATGATGCCGATCGTCGGCCGTCTGGGCAAGGTTCTGGGTCCGCGCAACCTGATGCCGAACCCCAAGATCGGCACCGTGACGATGGACATCAAGGAAGCCGTCATGGCGGCCAAGGGTGGCCAGGTGCAGTTCAAGGCCGAGAAGGCCGGTGTGGTCCATGCCGGTATCGGCAAGGTGTCGTTCGACGAGGCCAAGCTGGTCGAGAACGTGCGCGCCTTTGTTGATGCGGTGTCCAAGGCAAAGCCCTCGGGCTCGAAGGGGACCTACATGAAGAAGGTTTCGCTCAGCTCGTCCATGGGCCCGGGCGTGTCGGTCAAGGTTGAAAGCGCCACCGGCAACTGATCGGTCGGCGACCAAGTGATCTGCGGCGCGGGGCCCTGTCCCGCGCCGCTTTTATTCGGGCCGATGGCGTTTCTTGGGTTGCGGCCCTTGGCATTCCGCACCGTTCCGTTTAGCAAGCCCCATGCAGCAGAGCGTGCGATTCGTCGGACGCTCTTTTGCGTTTCGTCCGAGACGGTGGGTTGGGATCCTAAGATCCCGTTAAATCCTGCCTGAGATGAGATCAGACATGCGGTTCAAGGCTTGGGCACCGTCCGAGCGCTTGGCGGTGCTGGTTTCGATCAAACGGACCAAAGCCGCCGGAGCGATCCGGTCAATTGAGCCGGGGTAGTCCAGACATTCTGGGGCCCCAAACTGGAGTAAACCTGTGGATAGAGCCCAGAAAGAGAAAGTGGTCGAGGAACTCGGCCAGATCTTTGAAAGCTCTGGCGTCGTGGTAGTTGCACATTACCAGGGCCTCACGGTTGCAGAGATGCAGGATCTGCGCGGTCGCGTTCGCGCCGTCGGTGGATCCGTGCGTGTCGCCAAGAACAAGCTTGCCAAGATTGCCCTTGAAGGAACGCCTGCCGCTGGCATCGCCGACCTTCTGACGGGCATGACGGTGCTTGCCTATTCGGAAGATCCGGTCGCTGCCGCCAAGGCCGCGGACGACTTCGCAAAGTCGAATGACAAATACATCATTCTCGGCGGCGCGATGGGCAAGACCTTACTGAGTGCCGATGGTGTGAAAGCCGTGGCGAAGATGCCGTCCCGCGAGGAGCTTATCGCTTCCATCGTCGGCTGCATCATCGCACCTGCCGCAAACATCGCCGGGGCAATTGGCGCGCCTGCTTCGAACATCGCTTCCATCCTTTCGACCATCGAAGAGAAGGCAGCGTAAGCACCTTGTTGAGACCCGCCCTTTCGGCGTTGGAAACCATACCTATATACGGAACTTGAAAAATGGCTGATCTGAAGAAACTCGCTCAAGAGATCGTCGGTCTGACCCTCCTGGAAGCCCAGGAGCTCAAGACGATCCTCAAGGACGAATACGGCATCGAGCCCGCCGCTGGCGGCGCAGTGATGATGGCTGGCCCCGCAGGCGATGCGGCTGCTGCCGAAGAAGAAAAGACCGAATTCGACGTCGTTCTGAAGAACGCCGGCGCACAGAAGATCAACGTGATCAAGGAAGTGCGCGCGATTACCGGTCTGGGCCTGAAAGAAGCCAAGGACCTGGTCGAAGCCGGTGGCAAGATCAAGGAAGGCGTCTCCAAGGCGGAAGCCGAGGACGTCATGGCCAAGCTGGTTGCAGCTGGCGCCGAGGTCGAACTGGCCTGATTGGTCGCTTCACCCCCTTTTCGGGGATCAAACATGGCTGGGTCCGGGCGAAATCCCGGGTCCAGCCTTCCGCGTCTAGACAAGGGCCTTTCCCGCGAAGGGCGTTTTTCTAGGCGGCGACAAGAGGATCGGGCTTTGCCGGTGGGACGGCAGACAGAGTGATCCGTTACGTCTAATTTCTTGCTACCCTCCACCGAGGCCCCGCCGGTGTGAGGGAGGCGCGAGAAAACGAAAGGTGCGCGACAACCATGGCTCAGACTTATTCCGGCCAGAAACGTATCCGCAAATTCTACGGCAAGATCGAAGAAGTGCTGGCGATGCCGAACCTTATCGAGGTTCAGAAATCGTCCTATGACCTGTTCCTGAAGTCCGGCGACCAGCCTGACCCGACGGACGGCGAAGGCATCAAGGGTGTCTTCCAGTCGGTCTTTCCGATCAAGGATTTCAACGAAACCGCCATCCTCGAGTTCGTGAAATACGAACTGGAAGAGCCGAAATTCGATGTCGAGGAGTGCCAGCAGCGCGACCTCACCTATGCCGCGCCGCTCAAGGTGACGCTGCGGCTGATTGTGTTCGATGTCGACGAGGATACCGGCGCGAAGTCGGTCAAGGACATCAAGGAACAGGACGTGTTCATGGGCGACATGCCCCTGATGACGCCGAACGGAACGTTCATCGTGAACGGCACCGAGCGTGTGATCGTGTCCCAGATGCACCGCTCGCCCGGCGTGTTCTTCGACCACGACAAGGGCAAGACCCATTCTTCGGGCAAGTTGCTGTTTGCGTGCCGGATCATCCCCTATCGCGGATCGTGGCTGGATTTCGAGTTCGACGCCAAGGATCTGGTGTTCGCGCGCATCGACCGTCGCCGGAAGCTGCCTGTCACGACGCTCCTCTACTCGCTTGGTCTCGACCAGGAAGCGATCATGGATGCGTATTACAACACGGTCACCTTCACGCAGGTCAAGAACAAGGGCTGGGCCACGAAGTTCTTCCCCGAGCGCGTGCGCGGCACCCGTCCGACCAAGGACCTGATCGACGCCAAGACCGGCGAAGTGATCGCCGAGGCGGGCAAGAAGATCACGCCCCGTGCGGTCAAGCAATGGATCGAAGAAGGCAAGATCGAAAGCCTTCTGGTACCGTTCGACGGCATCGTCGGGCGTTATTCGGCCAAGGATATCATCAACGAGGAAACCGGCGCGATCTATGTCGAGGCTGGCGACGAGTTGACGTGGGAAATCGGCAAGGACGGATCGGTTTCCGGTGGCACGCTGAAGGAATTGCTGGACGCGGGCATTACCGAGATCCCGGTGCTGGACATCGACAACATCAATGTCGGTCCCTACATCCGCAACACCGTGGCGGCGGACAAGAACCTCAACCGCGAAGGCGCGTTGATGGATATCTACCGCGTCATGCGTCCGGGCGAGCCGCCGACCGTCGAGGCTGCCAGCAACCTGTTCAACCAGTTGTTCTTCGACAGTGAGCGGTATGATCTTTCGGCCGTTGGCCGGGTGAAAATGAACATGCGCCTCGATCTGAATGCCGAGGACACCATCCGCACGCTGCGCAAGGAGGACATCATCGCCTGCATCAAGGCGCTGGTCGAATTGCGCGACGGGCGCGGCGATATCGACGATATCGACCACCTCGGCAACCGCCGGGTGCGTTCGGTCGGCGAGTTGATGGAGAACCAGTATCGCGTCGGCCTGCTGCGCATGGAGCGGGCGATCAAGGAGCGTATGTCCTCGGTCGAGATCGATACGGTGATGCCGCAAGACCTGATCAACGCCAAGCCGGCGGCGGCGGCGGTGCGGGAATTCTTCGGCTCCAGCCAGCTGTCGCAGTTCATGGACCAGACCAACCCGCTGTCGGAAGTGACGCACAAGCGGCGCCTGTCGGCCCTCGGGCCGGGCGGTCTGACGCGTGAGCGCGCAGGCTTCGAGGTGCGTGACGTTCATCCGACCCACTATGGCCGGATGTGCCCGATCGAGACGCCGGAAGGCCCGAACATCGGCCTGATCAACTCGCTGGCGACCTACGCCCGCGTGAACAAGTATGGGTTCATCGAAACGCCCTATCGTCGGGTTCACGAAGGCAAGGTCAGCGATGACGTTGTCTACATGTCCGCAACCGAGGAAATGCGCCACACCGTGGCGCAGGCCAACGCGAACCTCGATGAGAACGGCGTCTTCGTCAACGACATGGTCAACACGCGGCAGTCGGGCGAATACACCCTTGCCGCGCGGGAAACCGTCGACCTGATCGACGTTTCGCCCAAGCAGCTGGTGTCGGTTGCGGCCTCGCTCATTCCATTCCTCGAGAATGACGACGCCAACCGCGCCCTGATGGGATCGAACATGCAGCGTCAGGCGGTGCCGTTGCTGCAGGCGGATGCCCCCTTCGTGGGCACCGGGATCGAGTCGATCGTGGCGCAGGACTCTGGTGCCGCGATCATGGCGAAACGCGGTGGCGTCATCGACCAGGTCGATGCGCAGCGTATTGTTGTGCGCGCCACCGAGGATCTGACCCTTGGCGATGCGGGCGTCGATATCTACCGTCTGCGGAAGTTCCAGCGCTCGAACCAGAACACCTGCATCAACCAGCGTCCGCTGGTGAAGGTGGGCGACACCGTGTCCAAGAACGAGGTCATCGCCGATGGCCCGTCGACGGATATGGGCGAGCTGGCACTGGGCAAGAACGTGATCGTCGCGTTCATGCCGTGGAACGGCTACAACTACGAGGACTCGATCCTGATCTCCGAGCGGATCGTCAAGGACGACGTCTTCACCTCGATCCATATCGAGGAATTCGAAGTCGCGGCCCGTGACACCAAGCTGGGGCCGGAAGAGATTACCCGCGACATCCCGAACGTCGGTGAGGAAGCGCTGCGCAACCTCGACGAGGCGGGCATCGTCTATATCGGTGCCGAAGTGGGCCCGGGCGATATCCTTGTGGGCAAGATTACCCCGAAGGGCGAAAGCCCGATGACGCCGGAGGAGAAACTGCTCCGCGCCATCTTCGGGGAGAAGGCGTCGGACGTGCGCGATACCTCGCTGCGGTTGCCTCCGGGCGATTTCGGCACGGTCGTGGAAGTGCGCGTGTTCAACCGCCACGGGGTGGAGAAGGACGAACGCGCCCTTCAGATCGAGCGGGAAGAGGTCGAGCGCCTTGCCCGCGACCGCGACGACGAGTTGGTGATCCTTGAGCGGAACATCTACGCCCGTCTGCGCGGCATGATCCTGGGCAAGGTCGCCGTCAAAGGCCCCAAAGGGGTGCGGCCGAACGCGCCGATCACCGAAGAGCTGCTGGACGATCAACTGTCCCGCGGTCAGTGGTGGCAGCTGGCGCTGGAAGGCGAGCAGGACGCAGCCCAGATCGAGGCCCTGAATCAGCAATTCGACACGCAAAAGCGCGCGTTGGATCACCGGTTCGAGGACAAGGTCGAGAAGGTGCGTCGCGGCGACGACCTGCCGCCGGGCGTGATGAAGATGGTCAAGGTCTTCATCGCCGTGAAGCGCAAGCTTCAGCCGGGCGACAAGATGGCCGGCCGTCACGGCAACAAGGGCGTGATCTCGAAGGTGGTCCCGATGGAGGACATGCCGTTCCTTGCGGATGGCACGCCGGTCGATTTCGTTCTCAACCCGCTGGGTGTGCCGTCGCGCATGAACGTGGGCCAGATCCTTGAAACCCATATGGGTTGGGCCGCCCGCGGCATGGGTCTGAAGATCGACGAGGCACTGGACGAATATCGCCGCTCCGGCGACATGACCCCGGTGCGCGACGCGCTCAAGATCGCCTATGGCGAGGATGTCTATACCGATGCCTTCTCGCACCGGGACGAGGACAGC
>JBBQHZ010000117.1:0-12581 GCA_038324445.1 Rhodobacterales bacterium
CTACCCCTTGGCGATGTTCGACACCGCCAACCCCGAATCCCTTGCGCTCACCCATACCGTCGCCTTCGAAGGGCTCGACGCGCGCCGGGTCGAGGTGCAGTGCGCCGTCACGGCCGGCCTGCCCGGATTTACCATTGTCGGACTGCCCGACAAGGCCGTCAGCGAGGCGCGCGAACGGGTCCGCACCGCGCTTCAGGCGATGGCCATCGCGATGCCCTCGCGGCGCATCACGGTCAATCTGTCCCCGGCCGACCTGCCCAAGGAAGGCTCCCATTTCGACCTTCCCATCGCCCTGGCCTTGCTGGCGGCCTTGGGGATCGTGCCGAAGGAACGGGTAGAGGAAACCATGTCGCTGGGCGAAATGGCCCTCAACGGGCGGCTTGTGCCGGTGTTGGGGGCGCTTCCCGCCGCGCTGGCTGCCGGCGAGGATGGCCGGGCACTGCTCTGCCCCTCGGCCTGCGGCGCCGAAGCCGCCTGGGTCGGTGCCACACCGGTCTTTGCCGCGAACACCCTGGCCGAACTCGTCGGTCACCTGACCGACCGCTCGCCCCTGGAACCCGCTCAACCCGGCGAGGTTGTGGCCCAGACTGGCAACAAATGCCTGTCCGAAGTGCGCGGCCAGGAACGCGCCAAACGCGCGCTTGAGATTGCGGCGGCAGGGCGCCACCACCTGCTGATGGTGGGCTCTCCGGGATCGGGCAAATCCATGCTGGCGGCGCGACTGCCCGGCATCCTGCCGCCCCTGTCGGCGGCCGAGGCCCTTGAAACCTCGATGATCCACTCGCTGTCCGGCCTGCTGGACGAGGGCGGCATCTCCCGCACGCGGCCCTACCGCGCGCCGCACCACACCGCCTCCATGGCCGCAATCGTCGGCGGCGGACGGGGCGCGAAACCGGGCGAAATCAGCCTCGCCCATAATGGCGTGCTCTTTCTCGACGAGTTTCCCGAATATCCCCGCGCCGTGCTGGAAACGCTGCGCCAACCGATCGAGACGGGCGATGTGGTCGTCGCCCGCGCCAATGCGCATGTCACCTATCCCTGCAAGTTCCTGCTGATCGCCGCCGCAAACCCCTGCCGTTGCGGCCAACTCTACGACGCTGGGGCCGCCTGCAACCGCGCGCCGATCTGCGGGCAGGAATATATGGGCAAGATTTCCGGCCCCCTGATGGACCGCTTCGATCTGCGGCTGGAGGTCCCCGCCGTGGCCTATGCCGACCTCGATCTGCCCGCCACGGGCGAAACCAGTGCCGTTATCGCGGCAAGGGTAGCGGCCGCGCGCGAGGTGCAGGCGAACCGCTTTATCGCCCTCCGGGCCCCGGCGCGGGTCAATGCCGACGCGGAAGGCGCGCTGCTCGATCAGATCGCCACGCCCGATTCCGAAGGCAAGGCATTGCTCCTCAAGGCCGCCGACAAGTATCGCCTGACCGCGCGCGGCTATCACCGCATCCTGCGGCTGGCCCGCACCATCGCCGATCTGGAAGGCGCGCAAACCGTCGGCGCGCCCCACATCGCCGAGGCCGTCAGCTATCGCCTAATCGGCAGGCGCGAGGTCTAGGGTCTCGCGGATGAAGGTGGCGGCCTTGGCGATGGCCTGCCGCCCCTCCGGGATCATGTCGTGAAGCACCTGCCACGCATGGATCGTGTCCGGCCAGGATTGCAGCGTGACGCTGCCCCCCGCCGCCCGCAGGACATCGGCCATGCGGGTTGCGTCATCGCGCAGGATCTCGGTCTCGGAATAGTGGATCAGGACCGGCGGCGGTCGGTCGAACCGGGCAAAAAGCGGCGACAAGCGCGGGTCTGTCCGGTTGGCGCCGGGGGCAATGAACGACACCAGATCGTCCAGCCGCCCCGGCGGAAACAGCGGATCGGCGTCGGCATTGGTGGTATGGGACGGCCCCGACCCGCTCAGATCGGTCCAGGGCGAGAAGGCGAAAAGGCCCGCGGGCCTCTGCCTGTCCGCCAGCACCCCCGCCAACAGCGACAGCGCCAGCCCGCCGCCCGCGGAATCCCCGCCCAGCACGATCCGCCGCGGATCGACGCCGCCTTCAATCAACCCGTCCCATGCCCGGCGGGCATCGTCCTGCGCCGCCGGAAACGGCGCTTCCGGTCCCAGACCATAAACCGGAATGACCGCCCGGCACCCCGTCGCCCGCACCAACGCCCGCACCAATCCCCTATGGGTCCAGGGCGAACCGGCGATATAGGCGCCACCGTGGAAATAGAGCATCACGCCATCGGTCGACGCCCCGGACGGCGCGGCCATGGCGGCCCTGAACGGATGATCCTGCCGGCTTTCGACCACCCCCCGCTGCGATCCGCCCGACAAAAGCGACAGCCGCGCGAACTGCGCCCGGATCGGCTCTGGCCGCTCTGCCCGGCGCAGGCGCGGCTTGCCGAGCCAGCGGCAAGCGAACCGCAGACAGGCGAGCCGCCCGCTCACGCGGCGGCGAGCCGGGCTTCCACCGCTTCCCACACCTTGGCGGCGATATTGACGCCGTCAAAGCGCTCCAGCTCCTGGATCCCGGTGGGCGAGGTGACGTTGATCTCGGTCAGCCAGCCGCCGATCACGTCGATGCCGACAAAAACCTGACCCATCTCCTTCAGTCGCGGGCCGATGATGGCGCAGATCTCGCGCTCGCGCTCGGTCAGCTTGGTGGGCTCGGGCCGCCCGCCGACATGCATGTTGGAGCGCGTCTCTCCCGCGGCGGGCACCCGGTTGATGCCGCCCACGGCCTCTCCGTCCACCAGAATCACACGCTTGTCGCCCGCCGACACGTCGGGCAGGAACTTCTGCATGATCAACGGCTCCCGGTTGATGCCGGAAAACAGCTCGACCAACGAGCTGAGGTTGCGATCCTCGGGCGTCAGGCGGAACACCCCGGCGCCGCCATTGCCATAGAGAGGCTTCAGGATCACATCGCCATGATCCGCCTTGAACGCCCGCAGCATGTCGATGTTGCGCGCCACCATCGTGGGCGGCGTCAGGTCGGGGAAATCCAGCACCAGCAACTTTTCGGGCGAATTGCGCACCCAGAACGGATCATTCACCACCAGCGTCTTGCCGCGCAAACGGTCGAGCAGATGGGTCGTGGTGATGTAGCCCATGTCGAAGGGCGGGTCCTGGCGCAGCCAGATCACGTCGACGTCGGCCAGATCGACGATACGGGATTCGCCCGCCGTCACATGGGCGCCCTGCACGCGCTGCACCCGCATCGGACGCGCCCGGGCCATCACCCGATTCTCCCGGTAGAACAGGTCGTCGGGCGTGTATACCATCAGCTCATGGCCCCGTGCCTGCGCTTCCTCGGCCAAGCGAAAACTCGAATCGGCGGCGATATTCACCGCTTCGATCGGGTCCATCTGAAATGCCACCAACATAGCCGCGCCTCCGGTTCATCCGCACCGCCCCTTACTTGGCGCGCGGCAAGCGCGGGTGCAATGGGTGACAGATGGGGGTCAGATGCGGGTCAGGCCGCCAGCGCGTTGGGGATCACGTCGATGCGGCCCTGCGCGTCGACCAGCGCCACGTCGAAGCGCATGGGCGTCAGCGCGCCCTTGGGAAACGACCCGAGGCAATGTTCTGCACTGCGCAAAAGGCGCGCGATCTGGCGTTGCGTCAGCATTTCGACGGCGCGGGCAAAGGTTTTCGACTTCTTCACCTCGACGAAGATAACCTCCCCGTCCTTTTCAAGGACAAGGTCGATTTCCCCCGCAGGACCGCGCCACCGTTGCGACACGACCCGATGCCCGTGGTCAACATAGAGGCGCATCACCTGATCTTCGGCGGCTTTTCCGGCCAGATACGATACAATCCCGCTCAAATCCCGTCCCCCTTCAGGCGCAACGCGGCCTGATAGGCATCGCGCCGCGATATTCCCATCCTTTCGGCAACCTCGGCCGCCGCAGCCTTGACAGGCATGTCCCGCAAGGCGGCGCGCAACGCGGTGTCCACATCCCCTACATCGGCGACCCCTTCCGGGGCACGGGCAATCACCAGAACAACCTCCCCCTTCAGGGTTCGGTCCGCGATCTGGTCGGCAACCGCCCGAACGCTGCCGCGCAGAACCTCTTCAAATCGTTTGGTCAGTTCGCGGCAGAGCGCAATTTCCCGCTCTTCCCCCAACAGTTCGCACAATTCACCTAAGATTCGGTGAACGCGTTTCGGGCTTTCGTAGACGATGACCGTCGCGCCCGAGGCATCGAGCCCCGCGATCCATTTGCGCCGGGCGCCTGCCTGCGGCGGCGCGAATCCTGCGAAAAGGAACCTGTCCGAGGCGAGGCCCGATACCGTCAGAGCCGCCAGCACCGCCGACGCCCCAGGGGCCGAGAACACCGGGTATCCCGCCTCGATCGCGGCGCGGCCCAGTTGATAGCCTGGATCGGCCACCAGCGGCGTTCCCGCTTCGGAAACGTAGGCCACCGACTGCCCCTGCGCGAGCGCGGCCAGCACCTTGGGCCGCGCTTCGGCCCCGTTATGGTCATGGTAGGCGATCATCACCCGCCCGGCGACCTTCACGCCGTGGATCTCCATCAGCTTGCGCGCCGTCCGCGTATCCTCGGCGGCGATGACGTCGGCCGAGGCCAGCACGTCCAGCGCGCGCAGCGTGATATCGCGGGCCGAGCCGATGGGCGTGGCCACAAAATGCAGGCCCGGCGCCACTTTTCCCCCTGCACTCATGGGCGCCGCTCCGCTAGTTGCGGGTGGGCACGGGGGAAGGTGCTTGCCTTGGGGGGCCGCAATGGTCCATCTGCGCATTGCCGGGGGCACCCAGATTGGCCAGATCGTTTACTTGACCGAACGTTCGCCATAGCGTGCATGGACGGGCCTCCCGGCTCTGGATTGTTATACGCCTCTAGGGGAGGACGCGTTTCTCATGGTTTCCGGTTTCAGCACCCTTCGCAACCCGCTGCGGTTGCTTCTCGCCCTTGTCGCCACTTTGGCCCTGACCGCGTGCCAGATCGGTGGCGCCGCCGTCGGTGCCGGTGGCCCCCGGATCAGCGGGCAGACCGTTCAGGTCGCAATGTTGCTGCCGCTGAGCGGCGCGGGTGGCGACGCGGTGCTGGCGCGCAGTCTGGAAAGTGCCGCGCGCCTTGCCGCGGCCGATGTCGCCTTGAACGTCGCCATCGAGATCACTGTCTACGACACGGCAGGCGATGCCGCCACCGCCGCCACCCGCGCGCAGGAGGCGGTTGCCGCCGGCGCCGACATCATCGTCGGTCCGGTCCGCTCGGATGCCGCCGCCGCCGTCGGGGTGGCTGTGGCGAACTCCAACATCGCCGTGCTCAGCTTCTCGAACAATACCGAGATCGCGGGGGGCAACGTGCTGGTCCTGGGCTACACCTTCGCCAACACCGCCAACCGGGTCGTCGGCTATGCCGCGCAACAGGGGCGCGGCAACATCGTGCTGGTCCATGCCTCGAACCTCGCGGGCGAGGTCGCGCGTGACGCGGTCCGGACCGCTGCTGCCCGCACCGGCGCCACCATCACGGCAACGGTTCCCTATGAATTCAGCCAGTTGGGCGTGGTCAACGCGGTGCCGAACGTCAACAGCGCGGTGAACTCGGGCGGGGCGAACTCGATCATGCTCACCTCCGACAGCGCCGGCGCCTTGCCGCTCTTCGCGCAGCTTCTGCCCGAGAACGGCCTCGATACCTCTGCCGTGCAGTTGATGGGCCTGACCCGCTGGGACGTGCCCCCCGCAACGCTGGAATTCTCGGGCCTGCAGGGCGGCTGGTTCGCCTTGCCCGACCCCGGTGCCACGGCCAACTTCGTCGCCCGCTACGCCGCGACCAACGGCACCCCGCCGCATTCCCTTGGTGCGCTTGGCTATGACGCGATCCGCGCCATCGCGCAGGCATCGGCCTCGGGCAGCCTCGGGCCGGCCGACCTGATCGCGGCAGGGCAGATCGAGGGCGCAGGCGGCGCATTCCGCTTCCTGTCCGACGGCACCATCGAACGCGCGCTGGCGGTGGCCGAAATCGTCAACCAACAGGTGAGTGTGATTGACCCCGCCCCCAGAAGTCTTGGCGGCGCCGGTTTCTGACCGGGGACGCAATCCGCACCTTTCCATGCCGTCTGAACCGGGCACGCTTCTGCTGCCCGATTGCGACATCGTCGACCGCCCGGCCTTGGCCGCGCGGATCGATGCCGCCTGCGCCCTTGCCGCCGATGCCGCCGCCATCCGTGCCGTGACCGTGCGCGAGTTGGGGCAGGCGCAAGACACCGCCCGCGCCGCGATCGAGGCCGCGATCGATGCCGCCCCCCTGGCCGCGCGCCGCGCCACCCGGTCCTATGCCTATCTGACCGATGTGCTGGTCACCGAAGTCCTGCGCGTGGCGCAGACCTATCTGCATCCGACCAATGTCCGCACCGACAGCGAGCGGATGTCGGTGCTGGCCGTGGGCGGCTATGGCCGGGGCGAGATGGCGCCGTTCTCCGATGTGGACCTGCTGTTCCTGACGCCGTGGAAAGTCACCGGCAAGATCGAAAGCATCATCGAATCGACGCTCTACATGCTGTGGGACTTGCGCCTGAAGGTGGGCCATTCCTCGCGCACCGTGAAGGAATGTCTGCGTCTTGGGCGCTCGGACTTCACCATCCGCACGACGCTGGTCGAAATGCGCCACCTTGCCGGGGATGCGGCGTTGTCGGCCGAGTTGCTGGCCACGGTCCGCAGCCAGTTGTTCTACAACACCACCGGCGAATTCATCGAGGCGAAGCTGGAAGAACGCACCAACCGCCACAAGAAGCAGGGCGGTCAGCGCTACATGCTGGAGCCCAACGTGAAAGAGGGCAAGGGAGGGTTGCGCGACCTGCAGACGCTCTACTGGATCGCCAAGTATGAGCATGGCGTGAAACGGGCGGCGGAGCTTGTGGCGTTGGGCGTTTTCCGCCCGGAGGAATTCGCCGCCTTCGACGCGGCCGAGCGCTTCCTCTGGGCCGTGCGCTGCCATCTGCACCTGATCGCGGGCCGCGCGCAGGACCTGCTCAGCTTCGACATGCAGGTCGAGGTGGCGGGCCGCCTCGGCTATGCCGATCATTCCGGCCGACGCGGGGTCGAGCATTTCATGCAGGACTATTTCCGCCATGCCACCCAGGTGGGCGAGTTGACGCGGATCTTCCTGACCGGGCTGGAAGCGCGCCACGTCAAGCAGGCTCCCGCGATCTTCGGCTTTCTCAGCGGACGCAACCGGCGCAAGCGCCTCAAGGACGGCTACACGGTCGAGCAGAACCGCCTCGACATCGAAAATCCTGCCCAATTCTTCACCGACAAGCTCAACATCCTGCGCCTGTTCGAGGAGGCCCTGCGCACCGGCTACCTGATCCACCCCGACGCGATGCGCGAGGTCACGGCGCGGCTCGACCTGATCGACGACGCCATGCGCGCCGACCCCGAGGCCAACCGGATCTTCCTTGATGTGATGTTCAGGAACGGCAATCCGGAACGGGGCCTTCGCCGGATGAACGAGTTGGGGGTGCTGGGCGCGTTCTTGCCGGAATTCGCCCCGATCGTCGCGATGATGCAGTTTAACATGTATCACAGCTACACCGTCGACGAGCATACCATCCAGGTCATCTCCAACCTCGCCCAGATCGAGCGCGAGGAACTGGTCGAGGAACTGCCGCTGGTCTCTGGCATCCTCAAGACCGGCGTGAACCGCAAGGTGCTGTATGTGGCCTGCCTGCTGCACGACATGGGCAAGGGGCGCAACGAGGATCACTCCATCGTCGGCGCGCGGATGGCCCGCACGATCTGCCCGCGTCTCGGGCTGAAACCCGTGGAATGCGAGACGGTCGAATGGCTGGTGCGCTATCATCTGCTGATGTCCGACATGGCGCAGAAACGCGACATCGCCGACCCCCGCACCGTGCGCGATTTCGCCAAGGCGGTGAAAACCCGCGAGCGGCTGGATCTGCTGACCGTGCTGACGGTCTGCGACATTCGCGGTGTCGGGCCGGGAACATGGAACAACTGGAAGGCGACGCTACTGCGCTCGCTCCACCGGGCCACGGCATCGGCCCTCGAGACCGGGCTCGAAGACCTCAACCGCGAGCAGTTGCTGGGCGAGGCCAAGCGCGGCGTGCGCGAGGCGCTGGCCGATTGGCCCAAGGCGGACGTCAAGGCCGAGATGGATCGCCATTACGGGCCCTATTGGCAGGGCCTCGACGTGGCGACGCAAGTCACCTTCGCCACCATGCTGCGCGACCTCGGCGACACGGAAATCCGCATCGACACCAAGCAGGACGAAGACCGCGACGCGACGCGCGTCTGCTTCGCCCTGGCCGATCACCCCGGCATCTTCAGCCGCCTTGCGGGTGCGCTGTCGCTGGTTGGCGCCAATGTGGTCGACGCGCGGACCTATACCTCCAAGGACGGCTATGCCACGGCGGTATTCTGGGTGCAGGACCATGACGGCCACCCCTACGAAAAGGCCCGCCTGCCGCGCCTGACGGGGATGATCCGCAAGACGCTCAACGGCGAGGTCGTGACCTCGACCGCGATGGAAAAGCGCGACAAGATCAAGAAGCGCGAGCGGCCTTTTGCCGTGCCCACCGCAATCACCTTCGACAACGAAGGCTCCGAGATCTATACGATCGTCGAAGTCGATACCCGCGACCGTCCGGGCCTGCTCTACGACCTGACCAAGACATTGGCGGCGTCCCATATCTACATCTCGTCGGCCACCATCGCCACCTATGGCGCGCAGGTGGTGGACACCTTCTATGTCAAGGACATGTTCGGCTTGAAACTGCACTCTGAATCCAAGCGCTCCAGCCTGGAGCGCAAGCTGCGCGACGCCATCGCGCGCGTGGCCGAACGGGCTGGGGCCTGACACCATGGCACCCGCCAGCAAGCCGATCCGCCTGATTTCGGGCTTTTTCACTGTCGGCGTCTGGACCATGGCGTCCCGCCTTCTGGGGTTCGTGCGTGATATCCTTCTGGCCGCGTTTCTGGGCACCGGCCCGGTGGCCGAGGCGTTCCTCGTGGCCTTCGCGCTGCCAAACATGTTCCGCCGCTTCTTTGCCGAGGGCGCGTTCAACACCGCCTTCGTGCCGCTCTTCTCGAAGAAGCTGGAGACCGGCGAAAACCCCTTTGGCTTTGCGCAGGATGCTTTCTCGGGCTTGGCCTCCATCCTGATCGTGTTCACGCTTCTGGCGCAGCTTTTCATGCCCGCGCTGGTGTTCTCCATGGCCAGTGGCTTCGCCGATGATATCCGCTTCGAACTGGCGGTGGGCTTTGGCCGCATCGCCTTTGTCTACATCCTGTTCATCTCGCTCTCGGCGCTGTTGTCGGGTGTGCTGAACGCGACGGGGCGCTTTGCCGCCGCCGCCGCTGCGCCGGTGCTGCTCAACATCATCCTGGTCGCGGTGCTGCTGCTGGCCGATCAGGGCTGGCTGTCGTCGATCGCCATCCGCGTTTCCACCCCCGATGCGGCCGAGGGGGTGTTGCTGCATTACGGGACGCTCCTGACCATCGGCGTGGTGCTGGCCGGGATCGCGCAGATGGCGCTGGTGTGGATCGCGGCGGCGCGGGCGGGCTATGCCCTGCGCCTGACCCGCCCCCGCCTGACGCCCGACATGCGCAAACTGGCGGCAATCGCCCTTCCCGCGATGCTGGCGGGCGGCGTGGTGCAGATCAACCTGCTGGTTGGCCGTCAGGTCGCGAGCTTCTACGACGGCGCGATTGCCTGGCTGTCCTATGCCGACCGGCTCTACCAACTGCCGTTGGGCGTGGTGGGCATCGCCATCGGCATCGTCCTGCTGCCCGACCTGTCGCGCCGCATCGGCGCGGGCGATGCGGCCGGCGGGCGCGCCGCGTTTTCGCGCGCGGGCGAGATTGCGCTGGCCCTGACCATCCCCGCCGCCGTGGCGCTAGTGACGATCCCAGTGCCGCTGGTCTCGGTCCTGTTCCAGCGCGGCGCCTTCGGCCCCGACGATACCGCCTCCACCGCGCTGGCCCTGGCGGTCTATGGCGTGGGTCTGCCCGCGTTTGTTCTTCAAAAGGTGTTCCAGCCGCTCTATTTCGCGCGGGAGGATACGCGCAGCCCGTTCCGCTTTGCGATGGTCGCCATGGTGGTGAACGCGGTGGTGGCGGTAGGCCTCTCCTATGTCATCGGCTTCATCGGTGCGGCCATCGCCACCTCGGCCGCCGCCTGGGTCATGGTCGGTCTGCTGTCGCGCGGACGGCATAGCTTTGGCGATGTGGCGCAGTTCGACGCGCGCTTCCGCACGCGGATCTGGCGGATCATTGCGGCATCCGCCGCGATGGGGGTGGTTCTGGTGCTGGGCACGTTGGTGCTAGGCCCGTTTCTCGGCAGCGGCTCGTCGCTGCGCTACCTTGCGCTGGCGCTTCTGGTCGTGACCGGTATGGGCAGCTACGCTGGCTTCGCGCGCGCCTTCGGCGCCTTCAAGGTCAGCGATTTCCGCACCGCCATGCGGCGCGGCTAGGCGCGATGCGCCCCCCCGCCCTTGATGTCCCCAGGCGAGGCCAGTAAATGTCTCGCGCCAAGGGGTAAGGGCGTTCCGATGAACTTTCGCAAAGTAAGGGCGGCCCTGCGCTCCCTCGTCACGCCCGGTCCTTCCGACCTTGCCGCTCGCGACTGGCGCAGGACGGTGGAACGCAATCCCCCCTCGGATGCGCCCATCGTGATCTTCTGCACGCCGCTGATGGGACGCCATATGGCACAGGACTGGGGGGCGATTTCGGCAGGACTTTCGCGCACCATCGACACTTTGCTGGCGCAAACCGATCCGAACTGGCGTTTGCTGATCACCTCGCAGGACATGCCCGATCCCCTCTGCGATGATCCTCGCATCGCGTTCCTGCGCTATGAAAGCCCGGTCAACCGGCCCGATCAATTGGCCAAGGGCGTCCACATGATGGCCGACCTGCCGCGCCGCCTTGCCGGGCAGGATGCCTACATGCATGCGCTTGACGCAGACGATCTGATGCATCCGGACCTCGTGGCCTTCATCCGCAGGGACAATAACTGCCGCGGCTACTGGCACCGGGACGGCGGCATGATCGACGCCAGGACGGGCCTCATCGCCCGTTGCGGCGAGCGCACCCTGCGCTACCCGACCTCTCGTCCCTTCCTCAATCACTGCGGATCAAGCGCCGCGGTCTATGTCGATTTCCGTGGGCCGCGCCGATCCGAGGAGATGGCCGGGCGCTTCTACATGGGCAGCCACCGCAACTTCCGGATCACCGCGCGGGCTCATGGCATCACGCTGGACGCCATCCCCTTCCCTGCCGCCCTCTACGTGATGAACACCGGCGAAAACATGCGCGACAAACGCGGCAAGATGCACCGCAAGCTGCGCTACCTTCAACAGAACATGCTTCCGGCGACCACCCAGACAACGTTGCGCACGGCATTCGGCTGGACGGGGCCGGCCCCTTCCTAGCGCTGCCGCATCCGCGTCAGCATCCGCCGCCAACCGCCGGGGCTGACCACCAGGGACAGCGCCAACCCGGTCACGAAGCCCGAGAAGTCGGCGACGACCGACGCGAACTCGCCATTGATCAGGCCGAAGATCAGCTGGATCCCCAGCAGCGTGCCGATCAGGGCGAACGCCCTCAGACGCCGCGCGCCATCCTCTCCGGCGCGCATCCACATCAGGAAGGTGAACGCCCCGATCAGCCCGTAGACACCCGGATACCCGCCGATCAGAGGGTAGGTGCTGTCGAGCACAACGACATACCCCACCGCCCCCATTACCGCCGACACCCAGAACACCGCAATGAAGGCCAGCGTCGAATAGACCTCGGCCACCATCTTGCCCAGGGCAAGGATGAACACGACCACGAAGAGGGCGTGCACGAAGCTCGCATGGATCAGCGGATAGGTGACGAACCGCAGCAGATGCTCGGCGGGAAACTGGCGCGTCTCGATCATCCAGGTCCAGACCTGATCGAGCACGCCGTAATCCTCGATCGCGGCCAGCCGCCAGCCGATGCCGCCCTGCCCGCCCAGAAGCCCCGCCGTCGCGGCCTGAAACATCAACTCCAGCCCGAAGATCACCACCGCCAGGACGATCACCACAGGCGGCAGGGCGTTGAAGGGGGAGGCATTGTGATCGTCCATCGCGCGACGCTCCGTTCAAGGGCGGGCCCTCGGTTGACGGGGCCCGCGCCCATGGGTAAGCGATGCTCCGTCGCTTGGCCAGTGGGGCCGGGCGGTGACAGGGGATCCCCATGGCCGTCACCCAATTCACCCCGCGCGTGTTTTCCGGCATCCAGCCCTCGGGCGGGTTGACGCTTGGCAACTATCTGGGCGCGATCAAGCGCTTCGTGCAGATGCAAGACGCGGGCAGTTTCCAGACGGTCTATTGCATGGTGGACCTGCACGCGATTACCGCGCGGCTGCTGGACCCGGCCGAATTGCGACACAATACGCGCGAGCTTTGCGCAGGCTTCATCGCGTCCGGCATCGATCCCGAGAAAAGCATCCTCATCAACCAGTCACAGGTGCCCGAACACGCGCAACTGGGGTGGATCTTCAACTGCATCGCGCGGATGGGCTGGATGGGTCGCATGACCCAGTGGAAGGACAAAAGCGGCAAGGACGCCGAAGGC
>JBBQHZ010000118.1:0-12544 GCA_038324445.1 Rhodobacterales bacterium
TCGTGGCAATGAATGATGCTGACCCCTTTTTCGAATTGTCGCAGATGCATGTGCTAATGGCGGCAGTCGGAGCGGCGGTGTTCATTGCCTATCTGCTGCCGCGCATTCTGGTCAAACGTGGTGCGTCATCCTCGGCCATCATGATGCTGGCGGGACTCGTCATCTTCAACTTCATCCCGGGTATGCCGAAGGTTCCTGATCCGACGGTCGCTCCCGCACTCTGGGAGATCACCAGCGAGATTGTGGTGATCGTCGTCCTGTTCGCAACTGGTCTGCGTATCGATGATGTCAGCAGTTGGACGCGTTGGCGACCAACAGTTCGTCTCCTCGTGGTAGCAATGCCGCTGACGATCGCTGCAATCGCGTTTCTGGGATGGGCGCTGGCGGGCATGACAGTCGCGGGGGCCCTGTTGTTGGGCGCGGTCTTGTCTCCCACCGATCCTGTGCTCGCGGGCGATGTTCAGGTCGGGCCGCCGCTGGAAGGGAGTGAGCATCCCGTGCGGTTTACACTCACCGCGGAGGCCGGGCTGAACGACGGCCTGGCCTTTCCGTTTGTCTACCTTGGCCTGATCATAGCTGTCCAAGGAGCGGATCCATCGGCCTGGTTCGTGGAATGGTTTACGCGTGACCTGATCTACAGGGTAGTTGTCGGTGCTTTGGTGGGCGCCGTGATCGGCTGGGTTCTGGGCCGCGCCCTATTCTCGACATGGGGAAGTGCTGCGATCGAGAAAAGTGGTCCAGGGGTTCTGGCACTGGGGGCGGTCTTGCTGTGCTATGGGCTGGTCGAGCTTGTCGAAGGCTATGGCTTCATCGGCGCATTCATGGCTGGTCTGGTGTGCCGCCGAGTGCAAGAGCAGCACCGTTTCCACAAACGCCTGCACGCATTCAGCGAAGCCATCGAACATGTTCTCACAGTCTTTCTGCTCTTGCTGTTGGGCGGGGTGTTGCCTGCGCTGTGGCCAGTGCTGGATTGGCGCCACACATTGATCGGATTTGGACTGATCCTGATCATCCGGCCGTTGGTGGGCTGGATTTCCCTCTGGCGAACGGGACTGTCTCCGGGGGATCGGCTGATCGTCAGCTTCTTCGGCGTGCGAGGGATCGGCTCAATCTACTATCTGGGCTATGCGACCGGGCACATGGAGTTTGTGAACGAAGATCCGCTTTGGGGTCTAGTCGCATACACCATCTTCGCCTCTGCTCTGATCCATGGAGCGACCAGTTTCATGGTTGAGCGCTACGCCTCTCGCCAAACCTGATGATTGGTCAGCTTGCAATCGTCCCTTGCCTCGTCCGGCTGGACACCTCTCCATTTTCCTGTGTTTGAGGCGAGTTCACTGTGAGGCAATGTCAGAGAAACTTGGTTGGCTCTGTCACCTGTCATTCCGACGACGGGAGCGGGCGATGCTGCGGTTCCGGCGCATGCGACGTTTGCTGAAGTTCGCCACCGTCCACGCCTCTGTCTGCAACCACTTCAATCACGAACGCAGCCTCTCCAGTCGGCCCCTTTTCAAGACCAACCGCGCCGCCGCTCTCGCCGAGTGGCGCGGCCTTTGCGCGGAATAACAGGCAGAGCTACTGTCCTTGCTGAGACTGGTTCGAATTCGTCTGACACCATCCTCTCACCGAATGGCGCGGACTTTGCGCGGGGTAAGGGACAACGTCATTGTCCTTGCTGAGACTGGTTCGATTTGGTCTGACAGCACCCGACGCGCCTTTGTCGGCATTGCCCCTGCCGTGATCATGTCGGTCAGCTTTTCGGGCGAATTGGCCTATGAGATCCACGTCCCGAGCGCACAGCTTCATGCCGCTTACCTTGCGCTGCGAAAGGCGGGCCGCGCGCATGGCTTGCGGCTATTCGGCTCCTATGCTGTTGAATCCATGCGGCTGGAGAAGGGGTATCGCCACTGGAAGGCGGACCTTGTGACCGAGTTCAACCCTTTCGAGTCCGGTCTTGGGCGTTCTGTAAGAATGGAGAAGCCCGGCTTCATCGGCAAGGCTGCGCTGGAAAGAATGGTGGCCGCAGGTCCGCGCAGCGCTTTCGTGTCATTGGTGGTGGATGCCACCCACGCGACCCCTCATGGAGGCGACGCGATCCTGGCGGACGGCAGGATAATCGGCTCCGTCACCTCCGTCGGGTGGGGGCACCGTACCGGCAGGAGCATCGCCATGGGCTTTGTAGCGCCTGCCTTCGCGGCCGAGGGAACAAGGCTGATGGTCGAAGTGATTGGCCATCCCACCCCGACTGTTGTGGTGCCTGAATGCCTATACGATTCCGAAAACCTCCGCGTCCGGGCCTGAACCCGCTGGCCCTGGACCAAACCTGGTCGAGATCCTTCTGATGCGCGGCTTTTGTCGCATCCGGGCTTGCAACTGCCTTGTGAGCGCCTCCCACCGAACTGGTCCACGGGGAAATGTTCGGCGGGCTCAATGACTGGCGACGCGTCGCAATCTCCTGTGACGGATGTCCCGAAATATTCCTGTCGGCAGTCGGCCTCGCCGCAAACGTCATTTTTCGTCGTCAGTCCTGAACCTAGCGATTTTGGGAATGACAGCGCGGGAGAGTAGTGAGTGGTGGCGATCGGCGAGCCAGAGAGTTTGTCCCCTCACGAAAGACCTGCGGATGCAAAATGCGCCGAGCACGATGCCAAGATAGATCGCCTCAAACCGATGTTGCTCGGGATATATCGGTTGAAAGCATCAAATAGGCGCAGCTAAGGTCAACCCGAACCCATTAACGGGAAATTCCCCCTCATAGGTGCCAGATGCGCAATCTAGATCCCGTCAACTACGTCTCGCCCGACATTCATGCCGCCGACGTGCAGCGCATCTTTTCCGCGACATGGCAGTTGATTGGCCCCGCATCGCGGCTGGCCGAGCGGGGCGATTACATCGCGGTTGAAATCGCCGGCCAGAAGGTGTTCGTCATGCACACCAAGGCGGGCCTGCGCGCCTATCGCAACGTCTGCCGCCACCGCGGTGCGCGCCTGCTGCCCGAGGGCACGGGACGCTGCAACACCATCCGTTGCCCTTATCACCAATGGGTCTGGGGCGAGGACGGGTCGCTGCTGAACGTGCCGTTCTGGGGCGACGATGCTGACTTCGAGATGTCGGACTGGGCGCTCGACCAAATCGAATGGACGGTATGGCGTGGGCTGCTGTTCGTCGCCATTGCGCCGGATGCACCTTTCGACGCGCAACTGGGCGCCGTCGCCGCCGAGTTGGAAAGCGAGCCGATCGAGGATTACAATTGGGTCCACGAAGAGCGGCTGGTCTTTGACGCGAACTGGAAGATCTACACCGACAATTTCGTCGAAGGCTACCATATCCCCGGCATCCACCCCGAATTTCACCGCGCGATCGAATTCGACGCATTCGAGACGGTGGCGATGAACGGCATGGTGCGCATGACGGCGCCGCCGCGCGAGGGGCTGTTCTATCGCGGCAAATGGATGTGGATGTGGCCCAACTGGACTCTGTCGCTGTTCTCGGGCGGCATGAACACGTCGCGGATCAATCCCATCGATCATCAGCGGACCGAGTTGATTTACAACTTCTACTTTGCCGACACGTCTGAGGAGGCCGCCGCCACCCGTGCCCGCACGATTGAGGCCAACCTGCAAGTCATCCGTGAGGATTTCGAGGTCTGCCGCGAGACGCAGAAGAACTATGCCAGCGGCGGCTATCGCGCCGGACCTTTGTCGCCCCGTCACGAACAGGGCGTCGCGTATTTTCAGGACAAGTTGCGCGCGGCGCGGATCTAGAGAGATTATTTCGGCGCTTTCGATCTCCTAAGATGCTGGACGTTTCGGGGCCTGGGAGTGCGATTACGATCTCAAGGACAGTCGCAGCTCTGCACAATTCAAATGTCTTAAATCACCGCGTTGCGACGCCAGCCCGCGAAGTAAGGGGCACTGCGGCCGACGATGCGCCTTTTGCAAATTGGCCACAATCCTGCCCCTGCGTTGCGATTGTTGCAATTGTTCACTGCCCTCAAAGGGCATCTGGGTTAATTCTGGGCGGGCAAGGCATTAGCAGCTTTACAGAGTGTTAAGGAGTCGCTAGCGGTCACCTGAAATCCGTTTTCATGGAGAGATTCCTATGTTGAAGTTTATCCTTGCCGGCGCTGCCGCCGCGCTTTTGACTTTCCCCGCCTCGGCGTCGACGTTGGAGTTTTCCGACACTTTCAACTATGGCTCTAGCACGGTCCTTAACGCGCCGGACTCGGTCTTTGGCGGCAACTGGGCGACGACAAGCGGGACGGTTGACTACCTGGCCGCTGGCAGCGACTTTGGCTATCTGTGCGGCACGGCCTCGGCCTGTATCGATCTGGACGGGTCAACCGGCAATGCTGGCGTGTTCAGCACGGTCATGGTCTTCGGTGAGGGCGTATACAACGTGTTGCTGAATTTCCTGGGCAGCGGCCGCGGCTCGACTGAAACCTTTACGGTCTGCCTCGGCACGTGCCAAACCAACACCCTCAATTCGGGCGACGCCCTTTCGGGCAACTACATATTCAATGTCGGTCCGGGCGGCTCCGCGCTGTCGTTTTCGAACGCCGGGGGCGACAATGTGGGCGCAATCCTGCTGAACACGGTGCAAGTCTACAATGTCACCCCGTCGGCCGTGCCGCTTCCGGCAGCCGGTGGGTTGCTTTTGGCAGGGCTTGTCGGGCTTTTCGGGCTTCGTCGGCGCGCCCGCGCCTGATGGCGCGGCTTGCCTGATTAGACCGGCCATACGTGTGTTGTGAGATGCGGCAGGTATTCTCAGACCTGCCGAGCGGATGCGCGACGCTCGATTCCGAACAGCCTATCCACACCATCTGCCCGCCTGTTCTTGACGACAGTTGGGAGTTTCAGACGCGCGGGGCCGAGGAAATGGATATCCTGCCGGAGCAGTCCGCCATCCTCGAGATGCTCTCCGATTGTGGCGCGATGCGGAATCAGGCACTGACCCGCAACATGCTCCGGCCATAGGGCAGCATGTTGCAGCTTGCCTCAATTGTTGAAGAGCCGACCGTCGCGTTGATCTTCCACCGTTGCCGACACTCAAGTCCCGACAAACTTTGGCTCTCCAGCCAGCGCCGCCCCGTGTCGCAGAACTTCGTCGATCAGGATATCCAGATCGGCGCGCGTCGTTCTGTGATTGTTGGTCGCGGCGCGCAGGCAGTGGCGGCCATGCACCGTCGTATCGGAGACGGCCGCCATGCCTTCCTCCTGCATCCGCACCATGATCTCGGCGTTCAGCTGCTTGAGCACCGGTTCGGGCAGCCCGCCCGGATCATAGCGGAAGCAGACGATGTTGATTGCGGTCGGAAAACACAGCCGCATGTCAGACGTGGCCCTGATCCGTTCCGAGAGATACTGCGCATGGGCCAGGTCCTGGTCGATCAGGCGGCCAAACTTGTCAACACCATGTTCCTCCAGCGCCATAAATACCTTGAGGGCCCGGAAACCGCGTGACGTCTGGAGCCCGAAATCGTGCAACCACGCCCCGCAGGCGATGCCGCGCGGTGCGTTTTTCAGTTACTCTGGTGTCAGGGTGAAACTGCCGAAATGGGCCTCGGCATTCCGGACCAGGGCGCAGCCCACCTCGAAAGGCGCGTGCAGCGATTTGTGCGGGTAAAGCGCGATGGAGTCGGCGCGCGCGATACCGTTAACCAGCGCCTTGCCCGTGGGAGCGATCGCCAGCAATGCGCCGGAGCAGCCGTCCACATGCAGCCACAGACCTTGCTCGGCGCAAAAATCGGCGATCTGCTCCAAGTCGTCGATAGCACCCGTGTTGACGGTTCCAGTCGTGGCGATCACGCAGGCAAGCGCGAGCCCTGCGGCCCGGTCGCGTTCAACGGCCCTCCGAAGGGCTGCCACGTCCATCCGGCAGGAGGGATCCGATCGAACGCGGCAAAGTGCCTGATTACCCAGCCCCATCGCCTCCACCGCAATCTGGTGGCACGAATGCATCTGATCCGAGCCGTAGAACCTCAACGGCGCCTTCAGGGGGCCGAGGCCCAGTTCGCGCAGGTTGATGCCCGACATCTGGTTGCGCGCCACGGTCAGACCGATCAGGTTCGCCATAGACCCGCCCGACACCAGCGTCCCGCTGGCCGTTGCCGGATAGCCCATCATTTCCTTCAGCCAGTTGACGACCTGCTTGTCGATCTCGGCCGTGGCATGGTCGCCACCGCCCAGATTGGAGCCAAGGATCGCGGCCAGAAAATCGCCCAGAGCACCTGTGAAGTTGCTCGCCCCCATGTATTACATCCAGAATCGCGAATGGATGGTGCCCATCGGGTAAGGCAGCATGTTCATCACGAGATCGTCGTAGACCTCCGCCAGCGGTCGTTCCCCTTGCGGCACGGGGCTGCGGAACTGCGCCCTGACTGCTTGCGGCAAGTCCTGCCAGAGCGGGCGTTCGCGAACGTCTCGAGTGTGATCGATGGCGTCATCGACAATGCGGTGGGCAACCCCGCGCAGTGCTTCCCAATCCGCGGGGTCGAGGGTTTCTTCGACCCGTTTCGCCTCGGTCGCCATCGTGTCCATTGTTAGCTCTCCTAGGCTGGGTTTGGCCTTCGCAGCGACGATGCCCGCGGCGGGCGGGGGCAGCCGCACTGCCGAAATTTGCGGGCTTCGCGTCCCGTGACGGTGCACCCTGAGATGATGCCCCGACGCCGGGTGCGGGTGGATGACGCGTGCGACCGGCTCGCGAGCCCCCTTTATTCTGCGGCCATCTGGAATCCGGGAGTGGACCGCGATAGCGCCATTTCCTCGTCGGTCATGTCCTCTGGAATTGCCGCAAACAGTGGCGTGGACATGTAGCGTTCACCCGTGTCGGGCAGCATGCAGAGGATGACGGTTCCCGGCTCGGCCCGCTCGGCAATTTGCATGGCGATGGCTAAAAAGGATCCGCCCGAGATGCCGGTCAGAATGCCCTCCCGTTGCGCGAGTTTCTGAGCCCAGGCGATACCATCGGCGCCGGTCACGGGCATCAGCTCATCGTAAAGCCGATGGTCCACCGCCTCCTGCAGGACATGGGGAATGAAGTCGGGTGTCCAGCCCTGGATGGGGTGTGGCTCGAATGCCGGATGGCTTGAGGCGGGCGAGTTATCGGCGTTGCGCGGCTGCGCTTGGCCGCTGCCCAGAAGCTGCGCATTGGCCGGTTCCGACAGGACGATCTTCGTTTCGGGACGCTCTCAGCGCAGCACGCGACCGACGCCCGTCACCGTGCCACGAGTGCCGTAGCCGGTGACCCATTAGTCCAGTCGTTTGCCGTCAAAGTCTGCCAGAATTTCGCGGGCGGTTGTGTTCTCGTGAATGCGCGCGTTGGCATCGGTCTCGAACTGGCGCGCAAGGAACCAACCATTCGCCTCGGCCAGTTCCACCGCCTTGCGATACATGCCGAGGCCCTTTTGCGCACGCGGGGTCAGCACGACCTTGGCACCCATCATCCGCATCAGCTTGCGACGCTCGACCGAAAAGCTGTCGGCCATGGTCACCACAAGCGGGTATCCTTTTGCCGCGCAAACCAAGGCGAGCCCGATGCCGGTGTTGCCCGATGTCGCCTCTACCACTGTCTGGCCGGGCTTCAGGCTGCCGTCCTTTTCTGCATACTCGATGATGCTGAGTGCCAGACGGTCCTTCACCGACCCGGCGGGGTTGAATGCCTCGGCCTTTATGTAAATGTCGATGCCGGCGGGTGCCAGGAAGTTGACCCGTATGGCCGGCGTTTCTCCGATGGTGTCGAGGATGCTGTCGAACAGCCTTCCGCGTCCATTCGTCATGCGCATGGTCGTCGCGTCCATTGATTTCGTCCATTTTGATGGGCGGGCAGGTGATCCGTGCCCCTGCTTACGTGTTCGTGGTCGCTACGACAGGGCGTTGTTGGAATGACCGGACGGCGTCGCGTCAAGCGGCAGTCAGGCGTCCCTAGGTCTCAGGGCTGGATCGCGGTTGCTGCCGTCACATCCGCGCGTCCAGAGGTGGGGTAAGCCTCTCTCCCATCATCCTTACAATGTCCGATCCGGCGAAGCTTGATGGAGTCCTGTAGAATCCCTGCAGAGGAAGACAATTGTTCTGTAGAGTGGCCCATGACATGGACCTTCGGCGATTTTGAGCTCGACCCCGAGCGTTTCGAACTCCTTCGCCGTCGTGAGCCGGTGCGGCTGGAGCCGCAGGTGATTTCCCTGTTGATCCACCCGGTCCGGCACCGCAACCGTCTGGTGACGAAGGACGAGATCGTCGCCAAGGTCTGGCAGGGACGAGCAATTTCGGACGCCAGCATTTCCAGTCGGGTCCGCTCGGCGCGTCAGGCGGTCGATGACGATGGGGCGAAACAGGCCGTGATCCGCACCGTGCATGGCCAAGGGTTCCGCTGCATCGCCACCGTTTCGGAATTGCGACCGGCACAGGCAGCGCCTAATGCGGATCGCGAGCCGGTCGACCATCTGGCCGGGCGACCATCTATTGCCGTGCTGCCCTTTCAGGCGCTCGGCATGCCAGACAATCTTGCCTTTCTGGGCGAAGCAATCCCGCACGAGATCATCCAGGCGATGTCACGGTTACATGGCTCGCGATGATCGCAAGAGGCTCGTCGTTCCGCTTCTGGCAAGCCACCCCCGATATCGACCTCGTGGCGATGGCGCTCGCTGTGCGCTATGTCCTTTCGGGTGTCATCGAGAGCCGCGATCGCAAGGTTGCGGTGATGCTCGAGCTTGCCGACACTACCTCCCAGGAAATCCTTTGGGCGGACCGGATCGAATCTCCCCTCGACGGGATCGACGACCTTCGATCGCAAATCGTGGCACACTTGGTCTCGGCACTGGAAACTCACATCCCCTTCAACGAGGCGCAGATCGCCCGGCTGCGTGGCCCAGACGGTTTGGATGCCTGGGCGAATTATCACATCGGGCTCAGCCATCTTTACCGTTTCACGGCGGTCGACACGACGCTTGCGCAGGGATGTTTCGAGCGGGCGGTCGCGGCGGATCCGCAATTCGCGCGGGCTCGGGCAGGGCTTTCCTTCACCAGCTTTCTCGACGCTTTCCTGCGCCTGAGCCCTGAGCCCTGATCCCGCGGCTGCGGCGCACGCCGAGCGGCGTCATGCCGAGCATAGCTTGGCGCTCGACCCGCTCGACCCATTCGCGAACTTCACTAAAGGACGGACCTTCTGGTTGACGGACAAGCCGGAAATCGCCGCCGACTGGCTGGCGCGCGCCACGGCCCTGAACCCGAACTACGCGCAGGGCTTCTACGCCTCGGCCTTTACCGCGATGTTGACCGGAAACGCGGCGGCGACCATCACCGGTCTGGACGCATCGCTGCATCTCAGCCCGCTCGATCCGCTACTTTACGGCGTTCACGGTGTCCGTGCGCAGATACTGATCCAGCAGGAGGACTTTCAGGCCGCCGCACGCTGGGCCGACCGCGCGGCCACCACGCCCGGGGCGCACTACCTGATCGCCATGATTGCACTCGTTGCCAACGGACTGGCCGGTCGGCATGAGCAGGCTGCACGGTGGCGTCAGAAGGTCCGGCAGTTGAAGCCGGGCGCAACGGCGGCAGACTACTTTGCGGCCTTCCCGACCCGCGGTGAAGCGTCCCGTGTGCGTATTGCTGCCGAACTGCATCAGCACGGCCTCTGATCCGGCGAAATCCTTCGCAGGGGGCACACGGCGACCGACCAGGGCTCCGCTCGGCCGATTTATATCCCTCTATCTGCGTGCCATGATCAAGAACACAGGCGTGCCGATTTCCCCTCTGATCGGCACGCCGGGTTCGCTACATTGCCGCAATGGCCATGCGGCCGTGGCTTCCTGTTGATTGGCTCGAACGAGGCCCTCGCTGGCCAGCGCCCTTTTCCCACCCGGCGGCGGAACTCCTGTCAAGGGACGAAGAACTCTGGCCTCAGGCTCTCGGCGCAAGCGTCGTTGACCGGTTCCGTCGGCCGTTCGAAGAAGGACAGCGCGATATCCACGGAGCAGCGCGAAAACAGCAAGGTGCCGTGCCCCGTTTCCGGAAATGTCACGGCCCGTGTCCCGAGGAGGATTTCGGCCATGTAGTCGGCTGCGGTGCCATCGGTCTGCGTGTCGTTCAGACCGGCGAGTGCAAGCACCGGGACATTCGTGGAGAACCGGTCGTGGAAACCGGGATGGGCCACCGGGTTGAAGCTGTCGCACATGTCGTAGAACTGTTCGGTGCCGGCCCTCATCGCGGGTTCGATGAACGGGAAGCGCAGCGATGACACTTCCGCCTCGAACCCCTCGCGCGTGTTGAAGGGCACCGATTCCTGGCAGGCGTAGATCGCAAGGTCGAGGGCGCCGGTCGCGGCCACGAGATAGGTTCCCGTGTCCCGCTCGGCCCGGGCAAAGAAAGCGGCAACGTCCGCGGGCGACATTACCGCGACAAGCGCCCGCGCCCGCGTCACGTGCGGCTCCCCGACGTATCGATCAACAAGCGTTCTGATCGCGTCCGCATCGCGCGTCCCGCCCAGCATGAGGGCATAATCGCGCGTCAGGGCGACGAGCGTTCCGGCATCAAGGTCCGCGACTGCCGCGGAGATCTCGTCATCCAGAAGCTGTTCGAGGTCTGAAAGGCCCTCGGGGCGCGGACTGTCGGAGGAAAGCTGGGCGAGCAGGGAATCGACGGCGCCTTGCTGGATGCCAAGTGCCTGTGCGGCCTGCGCCGCCGCATAGCCCAGCGCGAAGCGATTCTGCTCGATCTGCCCGATATACGGTGTAAGAAGGCTGATCGGGGTCACGTCGGGCCGTGTCGCACCGCCCATTACGGCCTCGTAGGTCGTGGCCTCGCCGTTTGCGAATTCCGTCACGATCTGGGGGATGAAGCCGGTGACGTTCGGCGGATTGCTGATCCTGTTGCGGTCCTCGAAGAGCGACACTATCTGCTCGACGCCGATTTCTGCGCGCGTCGCGGTGGCAGGGATCGGGTCGCGTGCAAGACGCTCGCCGGCGAAGTAGATCGTGGCCTCGAGGTCGGGGAACGCTGCGGAACAGGCGGCGTCGGCGGTGCACTGATCCACAACCGCTCCGATGGCGAGGTCCAGCGGTCGGCCGTTCGTGTCGTAGGCGCGCGAGTCGATCGGCACGATCGAGTCGAGAACAACCGCTGTCAGGCCCTCGGGGGCGACCCGCAGCAACTCCTGACCCAGAAGGGTGCCATAGGACACGCCGTAGGCGGCATATTCCGGATAGCCGAGCGCCGACATGATCGCGCGCACGTCGCGGGCGTTCTGGGTCGTGGAATAGCTTGCGATATCGATACCTGTCGCGGCCAGTTCCGCGAGGCAGGGGCGGAAGTCGGGCGCCCCGTCGCTGTCCTCGGCCGCGCCTTCGGCGGCGGCGCGCGCTTCGGGGGTCATCGCCTCGAACATCTCCGCGAGGGTTTCTGCCTGGTTGTTGAAGCAGGTCACCGTGCGTGCGGAGATGCTGGAGGCGCGTTGGTCGAACAGGACAAGGTCCCGCCGTTCGCGAAAGGCGTCGAACATGCCGGCGTTGAACTGGATGTCGGGAACGGCCCGTCCGCCCGGACCGCCGTGGAGGTAGATCATCGCGTCAGGCGCCGGAGCGAGCGAGCGCGCCCGGAGAACCGCGAAGGCAAGCTCCACACGGTTGCCGTCGGGCCGATCATGGTTCTCGGGCACATCGACGCGTCCGCAGATCACCGTCTGCCCCTCGACGTCGAGGGGGGGCAGGGGCCTTGGGCAGGCTTCGATCGTCACGGGATAGGCGGGGTCTGCGCCGCCCGAGTGCAGCGTTGCAAAGGCCGATCCGTCAGGTCCGGAGAGAAGCGCCGCGATGACGGCGATGATCTGGTCGTAAGTCATGTCGTGCTCCCCAACGAAACGCACCTGCGCGGGCACGATCGCCCACGTCGCGCGGTCTTTCTGTCCGAGCGTAAGTCGGTGGACGCGCACGGCTATCCGGAAAGCGAATGTCTGCTCTCAAAAATGGGGCGCGGCAGCGCGATCTGCGGGCTCTGGCTGATGCACGTCAACGTGGCGTTTTGAATCCGGCGAGGTTGGGCAATCGTCAGCGCCATACTTCATTTCGCCATTATTGAGAGCTGAGCAAAAAACCAGCCTTACGGTTGGACAAGACAAAATGTTGCGTGCATTACCTCTTATTTGTAACAATATGAAATGTGCCGCCATGCACTTTGCCGTCACGACCTATAGGCATCAACGATATCCGGGGCCGACACCTAAGCTGCCCGGCGGAACTGAGCTTGAGGCCCGCAGATTTGGAATGGTTCTGGACGATGCGGATGGTTTCATCCGCGCCGAGCAGTTGACGCTGGGCTCCAGCGGGGCAATCGTTAGTCGGTTCTCGTCGACTGCATATAGGGGTCAACTGCGCGATGATACGCACTTCACCTTCGTCATGCAGCGTGTCGGACAGTACGACCTTCAGATCGGCGGGTGTGACTACAGCATGTTTCCGGGCAGCCTGGTGGCCTTCCGCCCGAACGAGTGACGGTCGCGGATATCACCGGGCAAGTCCGGACTGCGCACGGCCGCGACGCTCCAATTGTCG
>JBBQHZ010000119.1:0-12413 GCA_038324445.1 Rhodobacterales bacterium
GCGGCAACCGCCTTCACGACATCGCCCAGCACGAAGGCGGACATGAAGTGCGTCCAGTAAAAACCAAGCCCCTGTCCTACCCATCCGGCCTCGACGCCGAATCCGCCCGCAACGGCCATCGGCCAGGCAATGCCCGGGACATATAGCAGCACCGAGATCACGATGGCCGACAGCGCCGTTCCGATGAACCCGCGCGCCAGACCGCGCTCTGCCGCCCAACCGGCAGCCCACGCCATGCCGACAAAGCCCAGAAGGAAGCCCGCCGTGGGGCCTGCAAAGGCGGCGGGACCCATGGCTGTCGTGGGCGAGAATACCGGCAGGCCAGACGCCCCTTCGGCCAGATAGGCCAGCAAGGTCAGCGCCCCAAGGCGAGAGCCGAACGCGAAGCCTACCATCAGGATCGCCAGCGTCTGCAACGTCATCGGCACCGGGAACATCGGCACCGAGATGCGCGCAGCGACGGCGATGAATAGCGTGCCGCCAAGAACCAGCAGCGCCTTGCGCAGCAGGCCCTCCTGCCCGAGCGTTGCGGAAAGAAGTGTCGTGTCGCGGCCCATTTGTCGGCTCCTTGGTCCCAATCGTTCTTTCCCAAGGGTATTCCCGCGACCTGCGGGGAAGTCAAGCAAGCGCCCTCTTGCACTTGCTTGCGGCAGCGGGCAACACGCGGCCCATGAAGCCGCCCATGACCACGAACATGAACACCAAACCCCTCTCGGGCAAGATTGCCCTAGTCACCGGCGCCTCGCGCGGGATCGGTGCTGCCTCGGCCGAATGGCTGGCGGGCCAAGGGGCCCATGTCATCGCCGTCGCGCGCACGATTGGCGCTTTGGAGGAACTCGACGACCGCATCAAGGCGCGCGGCGGGAACGCAACGCTGGCGCCGATGGACCTGACCGACGATGGCGCGATTGCGCATCTTTGCCGGTCGATCCATGACCGCTGGGGACGGGCCGACATCTGGGTGCACACGGCGATCCATGTGACGGCCCTGACGCCCGTCCCGCATGTGGCGGCGAAGGATCTGGACAAGAACATCGCGACGAACATCCGCGCCTTCTCGCGCCTGATTGCCGCCGTCGATCCGCTTATCGCGCCGTCGGACATGGCCACCGCGATCTTCTTCGACAGCGACTGGGACGCCAAGTTCTCGGGCCCCTACGCCATGTCCAAGGCCGCACAACGCGCGCTGGTCGAATGTTGGCAGGCCGAGACGGTCAAGACCGGCCCTGCGGTCCACCTCTTGCGGCCAAGCCCGATGCCGACGGCCACCCGTGCGCGGTTCTATCCCGGCGAGGATCGCAGCAAGCTGGCCGATCCCCATGCCGAGGCAAGCCGCCTTCTGGGTGCCATCTTTTCCGGCTAGTCTTACCGATCGTCGGCAAGTGCGGCGTTCATCGCATCCGCCATCGCCTCGGCCCGCGCCGTCAATTCGGCAAGGCCATCGGTCACGTGGGCGGGCAATTCGGCGACCGGTGCTGCTGCCTGCAACTCGGCGATGCGGCGCGCGCGGTCGGCCAAACGTTCCTCGGCCGAATGCAACGCGCGATCTTGCGTCGCAACCTTGTCTTGCAAGGCGCGCAGATCATCTTCCAGCGCTGCCGTCTTGTCGGCCAGCATCAGGCCAGCCATCAGCAGCATCCGCTCGGGCGGCATCCGCCCGATCTGGCCCATGACCATGGTGGCCTCGGTGTCGAGCATCTTGGCGGCTGTGCGCAGAAACGGCTCTTCGCCTGCCTGACACGAGACACTGAATTCACGCCCGCCGATTTCAAATACCACTTCAGCCATCGAAGGCTCCTCCCGCAATCTCGTCTGTCGCCTCAAGCCCGGCCTGCATGTCGTGCAGGATCCGGTCCAGTTCCGCGACATCGGCGTCGCGCAGCTGGCGCAGGGCTGCCACCTCGGCGCGCAGGCTTTGATCGAGGGCAGCCGCGTCCACGCCGGCCCCGCTGTGCAGCAACGAGACTTCGGCGGCCAGATCCTCGGCCCGCGTGCGCATGAGGCGCAACTGGCGGCGCAGATCGAGCACCCGCGCCTCGGGATCTTCCCCATCGGCATCGCGCAATTCGTCGGCAAGGTCGGTGGCCGCGTCTAGGGCGGCGCGGGCGGCGTCCCGCTCCGCCCGGGCGCGCTCTACCCGACGGGCCATGACGGCCAGTGCCTTTTCCTTGTCCTCGATTTCGCTGTCGGGCCGAGCGTCGGGCAGGTTGTCGGGCGCGGGCGGTGCATTGGCTGCGGCGGCCTCCGCCGCCTCGAGCGCCGCAAGCGCATCGATCAGAAGCGCGTCCTTTTCCGCCAGTGCCGCGTCCCGATCCGCCAAATCCACCTTCGCCAACCCGCGCGCGGCCTCGGCCTCGGCCAGGCGCCCTTCCAGCGCCACAAGGGCAGCCGTGTCGCTGCCGGGAACGGGCGCATCTACTTCCGGTGCGGTGGCCCGGGCGGCGCTCAACTCGGCCTGCACGTCGCTCAGCGCGTCCAGCGTTTCGGCCAGCCGCGCCTCGAGTGCCACGACACGTTCCTCGGCCTGCTCTGCGCGGGCCTCGGCCTCTTGCAGGGCATCGTCGGTTTCCATGGCAGCGACGCGCGCGCCGGGTGCTCGTACTTCCAGACCCTGCGACAAGCGGTCAAGCGCCGCCGAAAGGCGTCGTTCCAGTTCAGTCAATTTCCCGAATGCGGCGCTGTCGCCCATGGCTGCCGTTGCCCTCTCGCCTGCCCGCTTGCCGCCTTGCGGCCCGGGTCGCCTCTGTCCTTGCGTGCCTTGTGCCGGGCAATGCCCCGATCTGATGGCGTTATAGCGATACCCTGCCTCTGGCATCTGCGCAATTGGGGGACAAAGCGCGCCGGTTTGCAAGGTTTTCCGCAGACCGGGGGGCGTTTTGCGCGGGAAATGGTGCCTTGCGCGTCCTCGGGTGGACCTGCGCGGGCTTGCGCTTACCCGTTCCTTTGGTATCACCGCGCCCAAGCAGGGGGTGCCCTGCCCGATCCGCCGCCACAAAGGACTGCCCCCATGGACATCGCCGCCCTCGCCGCCCGCAATCCCGACCATTGGGCGCGTGCCGCCTGCATCCGCACGCTGACGCTGGATGCCGTGGCTGCGGCCAATTCCGGCCATTCCGGCATGCCGATGGGGATGGCGGACGTGGCGACGGTGTTGTTCGACAAGCACATGAGCTTTGACGCCAGCGCGCCGAACTGGCCCAACCGCGACCGGTTCATCCTGTCGGCGGGCCACGGCTCGATGCTGATCTATTCCCTTCTGCATCTGACGGGCTATGCCGACATGACGCTGGAGCAGGTGAAGAATTTCCGCCAGTTGGGCGCGATCACCGCCGGACATCCCGAGTTTGGCCACGCGACGGGGATCGAGACCACGACCGGCCCGCTGGGGCAGGGTATCGCCAATGCGGTTGGATTCGCCATGGCGGAAGAGCACCTGCGCGCGGTCTGGGGCAGACGCGTGATCGACCATTACACCTGGTGCATCGCGGGCGACGGCTGCCTGATGGAGGGCATCAGCCAGGAGGCGATTGCCCTTGCCGGTCGGCAGGAGTTGTCGCGCCTGATCGTGCTGTTCGACGACAACGGCATCACCATCGACGGCAGGGTCGAGATTGCCGACCGCACCGACCAGAAGGCGCGCTTTGCCGCCTCGGGCTGGGATGTTTTCGAGTGTGACGGCCATGACCCGGCGGATATCGACCGGGCGATCACGGCGGCCAAGGCCTCCAAGGGTCCGGCGATGGTGGCGTGCAAGACGCATATCGCCATCGGCTCAAGCGCGCAGGATACCGCCAAGGGCCATGGCGCGCTGACCGATGCGAAGGTCGTCGCCGATACCAAGGCCGCCTATGGCTGGAGCCATGCCGCCTTCGAGATCCCCCGCGATTTGAAGGCGTGGTGGGAGGGTGTCGGCTCCAAGGGCGCCCCGGCCCGCGCGGCGTGGGAGGCGAATTTCGCCGCCTTGTCAGACGGCAAACGTGCCGAGTTCACCCGCGCCTTTGCGGGCGAGATGCCCAAGAAGCTGTCGGCGGCGATCAAGGCGCTGAAGAAGCAATTGTCCGAGGACAAGCCGAAGATCGCGACGCGCTCCGCGTCCGAAAACACGCTCAAGATCATCAACCCGATCCTGACCGAGACCATGGGCGGCTCCGCGGACCTGACCGGGTCGAACAACACAAAGACCTCGGATATGGGGATTTTCACCCCCGAGGATCGCAAGGGCCGCTACGTGCATTACGGCATCCGCGAGCATGGGATGGCGGCGGCGATGAACGGTATGGCGCTGCATGGCGGGGTGCGGCCCTATGGCGGGACGTTCATGTGCTTCACCGACTATGCGCGCGGCGCGATGCGCCTCACCGCGCTGATGGGATTGTCGGTTCAGTATGTCTACACGCACGATTCCATCGGTCTGGGCGAGGATGGGCCGACGCACCAGCCGGTGGAGCATCTGGCGATGCTGCGCGCGACCCCCAACATGCTGGTGATCCGTCCCGCCGATGCGGTGGAAACGGCGGAGGCCTGGGAAGTGGCTCTGACGCAGCCAAAAACACCCTCGGTTCTGGCGCTGTCGCGGCAGAATTTGCCGACACTTCGGACCGAGCACAAGACCAAGAACATGGTGGCGCAGGGGGCCTATGTGCTGGCGGATGCCGAGGGCCCGCGACAGGCCATCCTGATGGCGACCGGCAGCGAAGTGGCGATCGCCATGGCCGCACGTGATCTGCTTCAAGCCGAGGGGATCGGCTGTCGGGTCGTGTCGATGCCCTGCTGGGAACTGTTCGAGGATCAGGACGACGCCTATCGCCGCCGGGTTCTGCCGGGCGGCCCCGTTCGCGTGGCCGTCGAGGCGGCGGTGCGCTTCGGCTGGGATCGCTGGCTCTTTGGCGAGCGCGGCAAGCGCGAAAAGAGCGGGTTTGTGGGCATGCATGGATTTGGCGCCTCGGCCCCTGCCGAAGATCTCTACAAGCATTTCGGCATTACGGCCGAGGATGTGGCGGCGAAGGTCAAGTCGCTGCTCTGACACGCGGGCAGGTGATCGTCCGGAACGGCAGCGCCCGCCGGACACCCGGTGTCCCCATGCGGGGAGCGTGCGGCTCCGCGCGGTCCTGGGGAGTTGTGACGCGGCATCGCGGCGCCTGCTGTGACGCCGGAATGAGTTTTTCTGCCAAGCTGAAACAGGGGCCGGCGTCAGTGCGCGTCGGCCTTGCCCACGCCCATCGCGCGCAGGATGGGGCTGACTGCCGCATTCATGACGAGGACGAGACCAAGGCCGATAGCGAGGCCAAGCACGCCGTCGATGGCGGCCTTCACGATCCAGGCGACGGCGCCGCCCTCTGCCCCTACGGCATGGGCGATGCCGTCGATCCAATCCTCAGGCCCATGGTAGCCAAGTTCCGCCATGCCGTGCACGATGATCGACCCGCCGACCCACAGCATCGCCGCCGTGCCCACGATGGTCAGCGCGCGCAGAAATCCCGGCATGCCGCGCACAACGGCGCGGCCGATCGCGCGCGTGATGCCAAGCCGACCTTTGCTCGCCATGTGAAGGCCCACGTCGTCCGCCTTCACGATCAGTGCCACGGCACCGTAGACCAGGATGGTGATGGCGATGCCCGCAACGCCGAGGGCAACAGCCCGGAACACGATGGAATCGGTATCGATGGCCGCGAGGGAAATGGTCATGATTTCAGCCGACAGGATGAAATCGGTCTTGATGGCGCCTTTGACTTTCTGCTCTTCCAGATGCGCGCTGTCGTCGCCCGCGGCCTTCTTCGCTGCCGCCTCGTCGACATCGGAATGGTGCGGCGAGAGCCAGTGCCAGACCTTCTCCGCGCCTTCGAAACACAGATAGGCACCGCCCAGCATCAGCAGTGGCGGGATCGCCCAAGGTGCGAAACTGGACAACAACAGGGCGGCCGGCAGCAAGATCACCACCTTGTTGAAGAGCGAGCCGCGCGCGATGCGCCAGACGATGGGCAATTCGCGCTTGGCCTCGAAACCGTGGACGTATTTCGGCGTCACGGCGGCGTCGTCGATGACCGCACCCGCTGCTTTCGCGCCGGCCTTGGTGGCCTGCGCGATCACGTCGTCGACCGAGGCTGCCGCCACCTTGGCGATGGCCGCCACATCATCGAGTAGCGCCAGAAGTCCGCTCATCTTGCTCTCTCCGGATTGGTCGTTCGGGTTTCACCATAGCCCAAAGCTCAAGCGCGTCCACCGGGGCTTGGTTCCCGGCTTGCGGGAGCTTTCTTTTTCCGGTGCCAAGTTTCTGACGCAGAACGCTTCGATCAGGCAGACTCTTCCATGGTCTGACGGCGTGGCGCGTTCACCAACCAGCGTGGCGGAACGAGGGACCGGAGCCGCCCGCTTGACGCATTTGTCGGGGCTCATTCCGTTTCGACCGTGCGAGGAGGAAAGCCCGCCAGGTTCGATCCAGACACCATCCCGTGCCACAATCAGAACAGTTCCGGTCGCCGAGAAACCGGGGCCCCGACATGCCCGCAAGCGCCCGCACCGCACCGATAACGAGCCTGCTCCACAAGCCGATCTGGCCATCGAGAGCCACATCTGCCGGGCGCGAAGAAAGAGCCTTCCGCTGGCACCCGAGCCATGGCAGGGTCCGCGCCCATGACCAATACCCTCGCCATCTGGATCGCAATCGTCCTTGCCGCGTTGCTGGCTTTGGACGCCGTGTTGTTCGACTGGTCCTATTCGCTTTTCTGGGGCCAGAAATTGGCGGATTTGCTGATCTTGATGGCGTTCTGGCGCTAAGGCCCTTACCGTCAAGGGACGCGCGGCACCCAACCCCTTTCCAAAAAAGGGGCGGGCATGTAGTCAGCGCATGCTACCGCGAACATCCATGGCCGGAGGCGCTATCCGGTCCAATACGCTTCAAGCAGGAGGGTCAAATGGCCGTCAAAGTCGCAATCAATGGTTTTGGTCGTATCGGGCGCAACATTCTGCGCGCCATCATCGAATCCGGACGCACCGATATCGAGGTCGTGGCGATCAACGATCTGGGCCCGGTGGAAACCAACGCTCACCTCCTGCGCTATGACAGCGTGCATGGCCGGTTTCCGGCCACGGTGACGACGACCGAGACCACCATCGATGTCGGCCGCGGCCCGATGACCGTGACCGCCATTCGCAACCCTGCCGACTTGCCTTGGGGCCATGTGGATATCGTTCTGGAATGCACCGGCATCTTCACCTCGAAAGAGGCGTGCCAGGCACATCTGGAGAACGGATCAAGCCGGGTGCTGATCTCGGCGCCCGGAACGGACGCCGACAAGACAATCGTCTACGGCGTGAACCACGACACCCTGACAGCCGACGACATCATCGTCTCGAACGCCTCGTGCACCACCAATTGCCTGAGCCCCGTGGCCCACGTGCTGCACGACAAGATCGGCATCGTGAAGGGCTTCATGACCACCATCCACAGCTATACCGGCGACCAGCCGACGCTCGACACGATGCACAAGGACCTCTACCGCGCCCGTGCGGCGGCGCTCAGCATGATCCCGACCTCCACCGGGGCGGCCAAGGCCGTGGGATTGGTGCTGCCAGCACTCAAGGGCAAGCTCGACGGGGTGGCGATCCGTGTGCCGACCCCGAACGTTTCGGTCGTCGACCTGACTTTCGAGGCAGCGCGCCCGACGACAGTTGGGGAAATCAACGACGCGATCCGGGCTGCAGCGGCATCCGGTCCGCTAAAGGGGATCCTCGGTTTCACCGACGAACCTCTGGTCAGTTCCGACTTCAATCACGACCCTCATTCCTCGGTCTTCGCGACCGACCAGACCAAGGTCATGGACGGCACCATGGTGCGGATCCTGACCTGGTATGACAACGAATGGGGCTTCTCCAACCGGATGGCCGACACGGCTGTGGCGATGGGCAAGTTCCTCTAGCAGCAGGGGGCGCCTGCGGCGAGGGATTGCGCCGGCTTCGCCGTCGCCGGGGGGCGCCTCGCCTGCGGCTCGGCGCAAAGCAGGGCGTCGATGTGAGGATGATATCCGGGGCAAGGTCGGAATGAGTATTTTGGAAAAGGTGAAATGCAGCAAGCGCGACGTATCCGGTGCTTGTTCATCTTGGCAGGAAAACTCCCTCCGGAGGACTGAAATCTCTTTTGACGCTATCCGCCGCCGGGCGTGAGGGTGCGGGAACAATCGGAGTCTGGTGATGGGCTGGAAGACACTCGACGACATGGATATGGCGGGCAAGATCGTGCTGACGCGCGTGGATATCAACGTGCCCGTCGAAGATGGCCCTGACGGCACCCAGACCGTCACTGACACGACGCGGATCGAGCGCGTCGTACCGACGATCAAGGACATCCTCGCCAAGGGTGGCCTGCCGGTGATGCTGGCCCATTTCGGGCGACCCAAGGGGAAGGTGGTACCGGAAATGAGCTTGCGCGTCACGCTTCCGGCGCTCGAGGATGCCCTGGGTCAGACGGTGACCTTTGTGGAAAGGCCTGATCGGGCAAGCCTTGAGGCGATGCCGAAGGGAACGGTCGTGCTGGTGGAAAACACCCGGTTCTCGCCGATGGAAGAGGCGAATGATCCCAAGATGGCGGGCTTTCTGGCCTCTCTGGGAGATATCTACTGCAATGACGCCTTTTCGGCAGCGCACCGCGCCCATGCCTCGACCGAGGGAGTGGCGCATCTGCTGCCGTCTTGCGCAGGGCGCTTGATGGAGGCCGAATTGCACGCACTGGAGGCGGCGTTGGGCACGCCGCAGCGGCCCGTATTGGCGCTGGTGGGGGGCGCAAAGGTGTCGTCGAAGCTCGATCTGCTGACCAATCTGGTGGAGAAGGTCGATATCCTCGTGATCGGGGGCGGCATGGCGAACACGTTTCTGGCGGCCCAAGGCGTCGATGTCGGTAAGTCGCTTTGCGAACATGATCTCGCGGAGAAGGCACGCGCAATCCTGACCAAGGCTGCTGCGGAGGGCTGCGAGATCTTGCTGCCCAAGGACGTGGTCATCGCGCGGGAGTTCAAGGCGGGCGCGGCCAGTGAGGTGGTGCCAGCTGGCGAGGTGCCAAGCGATGCGATGATCCTTGATGCCGGCCCTGCGGCCACAGAGGCCATCGTGGCAGCCATGGCGCGGGCGAAAACGCTGATCTGGAACGGTCCCCTGGGCGCGTTCGAGATTGTTCCCTTCGACACTGCCACCAACGCGGCGGCGCGCGCCGCGGCAGCGGCAACGCAAGCGGGCCGATTGATCTCGGTGGCGGGCGGCGGCGACACCGTGGCCGCCCTGAACCAGGCCGGAGCAGCGGAGGGTTTCACCTATGTTTCCACCGCAGGCGGCGCGTTTCTGGAATGGATGGAGGGCAAGACCCTGCCCGGTGTTGCGGCGTTGATGGTCAATTGACAGGCCTCGCCAACTGGTAGCGTTACCATCATTGTTCCGCTTGACGTGGTGCCTTAGAGCCGTGTCGACGAGCACAATCGGAGGCGGATGATGGGCAAAGCGGAACAGACGGTGCAGATGCAGAAGGGCGCGGGCTTCATCGCGGCGCTCGACCAGTCGGGCGGCTCCACCCCCAAGGCGCTCATGCTTTACGGCGTGCCCGAGGATGCCTATCGCTCGGAAGAGGAAATGTTCGACCTGATCCACGCCATGCGGGCGCGGATTGCCATGGCACCCGCCTTCACCGGCAAGCGGGTGATCGGCGCGATCCTGTTCGAGATGACGATGGACCGCGATATCGCGGGGCGGCCTGCGGCAGACTACCTCTGGTCCGAGCGGCAGGTGGTGCCGTTCCTGAAGATCGACAGCGGGCTGGAGGCGGCGGCGAACGGCGTGCAGATGCTCAAGCCGATCGCCGAGCTTGGCGCCAAGCTTACGCGGGCGTCGGGCAAGGGGATCTTCGGGACCAAGGCGCGCTCGGTCATCGGCGGGGCGGATGCCGCCGGGATCGCCGCCAACGTGGCGCAGCAGTTCCGTCTCGGTGCCGAGGTGCTGAACCATGGCATGGTCCCGATCATCGAGCCCGAGGTCCTGATCACCGCACCCGACAAGGCAGACGCCGAGGCGATGTTGCTGGACGCTCTGCTGGCAGAGCTGGACAAGGTTCCAAGCGACCATCAGGTGATGCTGAAACTGACCTTGCCAAACGTTTCAGGCCACTATTCCCCCCTTGTGGCCCATCCGCGCGTTATGCGGGTGGTGGCGCTGTCGGGCGGTTATGCGCGCGACGATGCGAATGCGCGCCTTGCCGCCAATCCCGGCGTCATCGCCAGTTTCAGCCGCGCATTGACCGAGGGGTTGTCGGCCGATCAGGACGACGCCGCGTTCAACAGGGCACTCGAAGGCGCGATCGATGCGATACACGCGGCCTCGGTGACGTGAGAGCCACGGCTCCCGGCCTGAAGGTGCCTGGAGCCTTTAAGAACTCGCCGGGCATGCCCCCCTCGCCCAAGTCGCAAGCCCGGACGGCGACCGGATCGCAGGCCAGTGCCATGCGGCGGGACGGGCAAGATGAGTATTTGAGAAAAGGTGAACAGGGGTCCTGCGGTCGTTTGACCGGAGGGGATTCCCAAAGCAGTTGGAATATGCGACTCTCTCCGCAAGCTCGCCCTCTTGAGGCGAACAGGAGGGGCCGAAAAGGCCCGTTTGAGGCAGACAAATGTTGCGCACCCTTTCGCTTACCCGGGCCATCGTGCCGGGGATCTTGATGCTTGTCGGCGTCTATTTCACCTTCACGGCCGTGCAGGGTAACAATGGCTTGTTCCAGCGTATTCAGGTGGAGGCCGAACGGGACCGCCTGACGGCCGAGTTGGACCGTATGCGCGCGCAGGTGGCGCGCATGGAAATCCTGACGCGGCGCTTGTCGGATGAATATCTGGATTTGGACTTGCTGGATGAACGGGCGCGGGATGTTCTGGGATACGTGCGGCCGGACGAGATCGTGCTGCCCTGACGGATTCCCTCTTAGTCTCTTTTTTCCTCACGATTACAAGCACATATCCTGACAAACCGAGCTGTTACGGGCGTTTCGGAACCGTTTCGCCGCGCGCATGGCTGCCCTGTTTTCCTGCGTCAGCTTTATCACAAGACTCCCCCGCCGACCTCTGCTATCACATTGTTCAACGTTAAACTATTCCCGACACGGGTGAGGAGTGGCGCAGAATGGCTACACGCAAAGTGACCGACAAGGCTGAAACAGGGTCCAACGTCTCTGCCGAAGAGTTGAAGACCTACTACCGCGAGATGCTTCTGATCCGCCGGTTCGAAGAGAAGGCCGGCCAGCTTTACGGCATGGGCCTGATCGGCGGTTTCTGCCATCTCTACATCGGTCAGGAAGCCGTCGTTGTCGGCCTTGAGGCCGCAGCCGAGGAAGGCGACAAACGCATCACCTCCTACCGCGACCATGGCCACATGCTGGCCTGCGGCATGGATCCCAAGGGCATCATGGCCGAGTTGACAGGGCGCGAAGGCGGCTTTTCCAAAGGCAAGGGCGGGAGCATGCACATGTTCTCGAAGGAAAAGAACTTCTATGGCGGCCACGGTATTGTCGCGGCGCAGGTGCCGATCGGGGCGGGCCTGGCCTTTGCGGACAAATACCTTGGCAACGGTCGCGTGACCTTCACCTATTTCGGCGATGGCGCGGCCAATCAAGGCCAGGTCTACGAGGCCTACAACATGGCCGAGCTGTGGAACCTACCGGTGATTTTCGTCATTGAAAACAACCAGTACGCCATGGGCACCTCCACCAAACGCTCTACTCATTCGCCGTCCTACTGGGAACGTGGTGCCGCCTATGGCATCAAGGGCGAGGAAGTCGACGGCATGGACGTGCTGGCCGTGAAGGCCGCCGGCGAAAAGGCCGTGGCTGTATGCCGTGCGGGCGAAGGCCCCTATATCCTCGAGATCAAGACCTACCGCTATCGCGGCCACTCCATGTCGGACCCGGCGAAATACCGGACCCGCGAGGAAGTGCAGGAAATGCGCGAAAAGCGCGACGCGATCGAGCATGTGCGCCAGATGCTGCTGACCGGCGGCCATGCCTCGGAAGAGGATCTGAAAGCCATCGACAAGGAAATCAAGGAGATCGTCAACGAGGCGGCGGAGTTCTCCAAGGAAAGTCCCGAGCCGGACCTGTCCGAGCTTTGGACCGACATCTATGCGGACGAAGTCCCGCAAGGGGAGGCTCTGTAAATGGCTATCGAAATTCTCATGCCCGCCCTCTCCCCCACGATGGAAGAAGGCACGCTGGCCAAGTGGCTGGTCAAGGAAGGCGACACCGTGAAATCCGGCGACATCCTTGCCGAGATCGAAACCGACAAGGCAACGATGGAATTCGAGGCGGTCGATGACGGCGTCATCGGCAAGCTGTTGGTGGCCGAGGGCACCGAAGGCGTGAAGGTGAATACGCCCATCGCGATCATCGGTGAAGA
>JBBQHZ010000120.1:0-12268 GCA_038324445.1 Rhodobacterales bacterium
GGGATCGAGCAGATCACGCTCGATTCAGGGTCGGGCCACCTGAAGGACAGCATCATGCCGCGTTACGCGGAACTGATCTACAACGGTTTCTGGTTCTCGCCCGAGCGGGAGATGCTGCAAGCCCTGATCGACAAGAGCCAGGAGCATGTGACCGGCACGGTGCGGGTGAAACTCTACAAGGGCTCTGCCCGCACGGTGGCGCGCTGGTCGGACCATTCGCTCTACAGCGAGGCGCATGTGACCTTCGAGGAGGACGCCGGCGCCTATGACCAGAAGGACGCGCAGGGCTTCATCCAGCTCAACGCGCTGCGCTTGAAGCTCCTTGCCGCGCGGAATCGGCGGTTGAAGGGCAAATGACCCTGGAGGACACCGCCCTGCGGATCAGCAAGGGGCTTGCGGGGCGCGAATTCACCGGCTCGATGAAATTCGATTGCGGGGAGGATGGGGTGATCGTGCTGGCCGATGGCCAAGCCACCACGGACAACCGCGATACCGACTGCACCATCACGATCAGCCGCGACAACCTTGGCAAGTTGCTGACCGGCAAGCTGAACCCGATAACGGGCGTGATGATGGGCAAGATGAAGGTCTCGGGCGATCTGGGTGTCGCCATGCGGTTGAGCAAGCTGCTGGCCTGATCCCCTTTCCAGAACAGGAAAGCGGGCGGCGCACTGGGATGCGCCGCCCAACCCTACAAGGGGGGACGTCCTTGCCGGGGTTACTGGTTACAAGGGTGTTACGGCGCGGTCACGACGGCCCTCACCAGATCGCCGTTCCTGTGGAACGGACCATCTTTGGTGGCACCGATTGTATCGGCCCTTCCACGACAAGCCACGAGGTGACGGGGGCGGAAGTTTCAGTCGTTGCGAAAGAAAGTTGAAATCTGACTAAGGCGGCGATCATGTCCGGTGCCCTCGCGGAGAACAGTGCCGTGTTCTTGCGAACAGGCCCTGCGGCACGAACCATGCCAAACGGGGGACCCGGAGAAAAACGGGGCAGCGGTTCACTCTTTGCTGCCCCGTTTAGGCGTCTATGGATGGTAAATCCTCCACCCGGACACCTTTTCGGTCTCCCGGACAGGATCGGGAGGATTACGTGCCCTGCGAGGCGGCGAAGCCGGTGACGCCGCCCATGCCAAGATCGGCCAATGCGGTCAAAGCGCCGGTGGCAAGGTCGACCGAATAGAGGCTGGCCGTATCTTCACCTTCGAGTTGCAGGATCGCGTAGGCCGCATCGGTGCCCTCGGCGGGCGAGACGATGTCGAAGCCGCCCATTGCCGACAGGTCCACTGGCGTGCCGTCAATGCTGACGGCGCCAATGGTGGCCAGGGTGCCATCGTTGTTGGCAAGCGTGACCAGCGTGTTGGCCTCGGCGTCGAAGGCATATTGTGCCGTGCCGCTGGCCGTCGCGCCGTTGATCGCGTTGGTATAGGCGTTGGCGAAAATCATCGGCGTGGTGCCTGCGTTCGGATCGCCTTCGCCATAGGCGATATCGGTGAAGCGGCGCACGGAACCGGCCCGCTCGTCATTGTCGCCGAAACCGTCGGGGAAATAGACCAGGTTCGATCCGTCCGATCCTACGGCGCGCACGGCGTCGATGGCGTTGTTGAAGTCGAACGCAACCATGGCATCGTCCGCAACCATGGCATCGTCCATGAAGGTCGCGCCCAGATCGGTCAGCGCCCCGGACATCGGGTCGATGCTGTAAATCGCGCCATTGGCAAAGCCCAGCAGGTCGCCCGTGACGGGACGGTAGGCGATGCCCATCAGCGGCATTTCCAGCGCTTGGGTCATCACATCACCGGGTGTTGCGATGCTTGGCATGACCACAAGCGTGGAGCCGCCGTCGCCAAGTGCGTAGCCCATGGTTCCGGCATGGGCATCGGCAAAGGCCGCGCCCGTGGTCAGCATGGCAACAAGGGCAGTCGTGGAAAGCAGTTTCATGTCGGTTCTCCTGTGTATGTGACAGGGGCCGATTTGCTGCCCCTTCGCTCTCATTCACGAAGCAAAGGGTCGGCAGGTTTCACCGCCGGAAAGATTTTTTTCAGAGCGTCGCGGCCAGCCGTGTGCCCTGGTTGATCGCGCGCTTGGCATCCAGTTCCGCCGCCACATCGGCGCCACCGATCACGTGGGGCGCCATGCCCCGTGCAATCAGCGCATCGGCCAGCGAGCGTTCCACCACCTGCCCCGCGCAGAGGACGATCGTATCGACCTCCAGCAGCGTCGGCCTCTCCCGCGCCGCGCCAAAGCTGATATGCAGGCCCGCCGCGTCGATCCGCTCGTAATTGACGCCTGCCAGCATCTCGACGCCCTTCATCTGCAGGCTGGCCCGGTGGATCCAGCCGGTCGTCTTGCCCAGGTGCTTGCCGGGCCGCTCGGCCTTGCGCTGCAGGAGCGTGACCTGCCGCGCAGGGGCGGCGGGCCGTGGGCCTTCGGGTGCCAGACCGCCGCGATGGGTCGCCGGATCGGCCACGCCCCATTCCTGCCGCCACAATGCCGGCACCTCGGTCGGGCTGTCGCCTTCATGGGTCAGGTATTCGGCCACGTCGAAGCCGATGCCGCCCGCGCCGATCACGGCGACGCGCTTGCCCACCGGGGCCTTGCGCGCCAGCACATCGACATAGGACAGCACATTCGGCCCGTCCTGCCCCGCAATGCCAGGATCGCGCGGCATGACGCCGGTGGCGATGATGATGTCGTCAAAGCCGGTCAGGTCGTCGGGCGTGGCTTCCTTGCCCAGCCGCAGGTCGATGCCGTGGTGGGCGATCATCGTCTCGAACCAGTCGACCAGCCCGTGGAACTCCTCCTTGCCGGGGATCTGGCGCGCCATGTTCAACTGCCCGCCGACACGGTCGGCCCTGTCGAAGAGCGTGACGTGATGCCCGCGCTCGGCCGCCACCATGGCGGCAGAGACACCCGCCGCCCCTGCGCCGACGATCGCGATGCGCTTGGGCCGGGCGGCGGCGGTGTAGTCCAGCTCCGCCTCGTGGCAGGCGCGCGGGTTCACCAGACACGACGTCAGCTTGCCGCTGAACGTATGGTCCAGACAGGCCTGATTGCACGCGATGCAGGGCGCAATCTCGGCGGCGCGCCCGGCCTCGGCCTTGGCCACGAACGCCGCATCCGCAAGGAACGGCCGCGCCATGGAGATCATGTCGGCGCAGCCCTCGGCCAGCACTTCCTCGGCCACGTCGGGCATGTTGATCCGGTTCGAGGTGATGACGGGAATGCCGACCTTGCCCATCAGCTTCTTGGTCACCCAGGCAAAGGCCTTCCTCGGCACCGAGGTCGCAATCGTCGGTATCCGCGCCTCGTGCCAGCCAATGCCGGTGTTCAGGATCGTGGCGCCCGCCGCCTCCACCGCCTGCGCCAGTTCGACGACCTCGTCGAAGGTCGAGCCATCGGGCACCAGATCGATCATGCTCAGGCGATAGATGACGATGAAATCCGTCCCCACCGCCTGCCGCACCCGGCGCACGACCTCGACCGGCAGGCGCATCCGGTTGGCATAGGACCCGCCCCAGCGATCGTCGCGCTTGTTGGTATGTGTCACCAGGAACTGGTTCAGGAAATAGCCCTCGGACCCCATGATCTCGACACCGTCATAGCCGGCCTCGCGCGCCCGCACCGCCGCCGTCACCATGTCGGCGATCTGCTTCTCGATGCCCTCCTCGTCCAGCGCCTTGGGCGCGAAAGGCGAGATCGGAGATTTGACGGCGGAAGCCGACACGCATTCCGGCGAATAGGCATAGCGCCCGGCATGCAGGATCTGCATCGCGATCTTGCCGCCCGCCCAATGCACCGCATCGGTCACGATCCGGTGGTTCGCGATATCGGCCTCGGAAAAGAGCCCCGCCGCCCCCGGAAAGACGCCGCCCTCGCGGTTCGGCGCCATGCCGCCCGTCACGATCAGCGCCGCGCCCCCCGCCGCGCGGTCGGCGTAGAACCGCGCCACGCGGGGCCAGTCCCTGGTCTCCTCCAGCCCGGTATGCATCGAGCCCATCAGCACCCGGTTCTTCAGCGTGGTGAACCCAAGGTCCAGTGGCGCCAGCAAATGCGGATAATGCGCGTGTGCCATGATCGATCCTCCCTGACGCGGCCCGCGCAGCTAACCGCAACAGGGCCGCGCCGTCACCTGAAACCCGGCGTCACGCCCCCATTCCATGTGCCTGAAATATCCCGGGGGAGTCCGAAGGACGGGGGCAGCGCCCCCTCTGCCACGCAACAGCGATGCCCGACAAGCCGATCCGCTGGATCAGACCACCCGCCTCAATCCTGCCCGGTCTCGGCGCAATGCCGGCGGAAGGCGCGCTTGAGCATCTCCAACTCGTCGCGCAACAGCGCCACCTCGCCGCGAATATCCTCGTCCAGCGCCGATCCCGCCATCAGCGTGATCCGGTCCAGCACCGCGCCCGTCGCGGTCGAGCGCAGGCCCACAACCTGCACCCCGTCGCTCAGCACATCGGCGGGCAGGTCGAAACTGACCTGCATCGCGCCCGCTTCGCTGCCATGCGGGACCACCTGCGCCACCCCGACGATGCGGCCCTTGTGCAGGGCCTCGATCTCGGTCTGTGCCGCGCCTGTCAGGACGCCCTCATACCGGCCTGCCTGCAAACTCACCCGCACCAATGCTTCGGCCATCGCGCCCATTCCTTCAAAAATATGCCCGGTCAGAAATCAGCCCGGGGCGCGCGCAGGATGACCATGTCCCAGAGCGCCAGTCGCGTCATTTTCGGCCCCTCCACGATCAGGTCGAGCCACGCCTTTTCCAGTCGCTTTTCGTTGATCTTGGAATAGGCGAGGTCGAAATCGGCCACGCCGCTTGTGTCGGTGAAGGCCACTTGCCGCACCAGTTGCTCCACATTGGGCCCATGCTGGATGTTGAGGCGGGCGTAGATTTCCACGGGTTGATCGCGGTCCACCTTCAGGCGGACCGAAATGAAGTGGTTGCGCGTCAGGCCGACCAGCGCCTCCGGGGCGAGGTCCTGCACGAAGGACACGAAAGACCCATCGGCGCGATATACTTCCAGCACCAGCCCGAACTGCGCGCCCTCGGCCCAGCGCGGCGCGCGTTCCTGCCGCAGGCTCATGTCGGAGTGGGTGGCATCGTGGAACACGGTCACGCCGCCTGCGAGTTTGTGCGGCGAGGCCAGCCCGACCACGCCCCTTGGCCGCATCTCGCACCGCCAGGGTGCCGGGCGCACGGCCCAGTCGCATTGATCGGGCCGATCGATCCCGTCAGAGCCGGCGCTGCGCGACTGCAATTCGGACCGGGCGGCGGCGGCCATGGCATCCAGCCTGTCGCGCAGGCCGCGGATTTCGCCGTTCATGCGCTTCAATTCGCCCGACGGAAGGTCCTTGGGCATGCGCAAGGCGCGCTGCCAGCGCTTCAGCGTCTGGCCAAGGCCAAAGCCACCAAACAATCCTGGAAATTCCCCACCCATCGCTGCCTTACCCTCTCGCGCCCGCACTGCATGCCCGACCCTTCTAGCAGGGGTCTGTTGGCAAGCAGTTACTGGAATATCCGTCGAAACCTTCCCGTGCGGAAGGGGCTTGGCTTCCATGCCCCCGACCCTGTGGCAGGTCTGCCGCGATTGCTACGGTAGGGCGCGGGTATTGGCGTCCTCGACGGCCGCCGCAAAGCGCATCAGCGTATCAAGAGCGTCGGCATCACCCACGCCCTGATTGGCCAGCGACAGCAGCGTCAGGGTGGCAAGGCGCGGCCCCACATCCATGTAGACGCGCCAGTATTCCTGCGCCACGCCCGCCACAGCGCCCAGGCTGGTATCGCGGGCATGGAGCAGGAACATCGTGCCCGAAGTCCGGGTATCAAGGATCGAGACCGTTTCCGCCTCGCCCGAGCGGCTGAGCAGCGCGCGGCCGGCATCGGATCGGAAATAGCCGTCCAGTTCGTTCAAATTCTGCGTCAGGCTGGTGCCGTCCGAGCGCGCCGACACCGCGGCAGTCAGCACGGCGGCCACGTCGGGCTGGCGCGCGCGCGCCCGGCCCGAGATCACGGCGCAGTTGCCCAGCAGGACAAAGCCCGTGTCGCCCTCGTCCCTTGTGGAGGTCGGATCGACGCAGAAGCCTGCAGGCCCTTCGATGACGATGGCATCCTATGTCACCGCGACGCGGCGCGGGGCCTCCGAGCCTCGCAGCCCTTCCCCCCGAAACCCGTCGAGACAGCCTGCCAGCGCCACAAGCGCCAGCAGGCCAAGGGCCTTAAAGATCGGCGTAGACATGCTTTTCCTTGGCGCCGCCCGGATGCGTGACCGCGCCATAGCGCGCGTCGCCTACCAGTTGAGCGTATTTCCACAACGCACCGCTGGCATAGATCGTCTCGCGCGGGCCTTTCCATTTGGCACGGCGGGCGGCAAGTTCGTCGTCGCTCAACGCCACCGACAACTCGCCGGTAATGGCGTTGATGGTGATGATGTCGCCTGTCTCCAGCAGGGCGATCGGCCCGCCCACTGCGGCCTCGGGTCCGACATGGCCGACGCAGAACCCGCGCGTGGCCCCCGAGAAGCGGCCATCGGTGATCAGCGCCACCTTCTTGCCCATGCCCTGACCGGACAACGCGGCGGTGGTCGACAGCATCTCGCGCATGCCGGGGCCGCCTTTGGGCCCCTCGTTGCGGATGACCAGCACTTCGCCGGGCTGATAGGTGCGCGCCTTGACGGCCTCGAAGGCGTCTTCCTCACACTCGAACACGCGCGCGGGACCGCTGAACACCTGCTGCTCGTCGGTCATGCCCGCGACCTTCACGATCGCCCCTTCAGGCGCAAGGTTGCCCTTCAGGCCGACGACGCCGCCGGTTCTGGTGATCGGATTGGCGACGGTGTGGATGACGCGGCCATCGGCCTCGCCCTCGATCCGGTCCAGCGCCTCGCCCATGGTCTCGCCATTGGCGGTCATGCAATCCTCGTGGATCAGGCCGGCCTTGCGCAGTTCCTTCATCACCATCGGCACGCCGCCCGCCTCGTAGAGGTCCTTGGCCACGTATTTGCCGCCCGGCTTCATATCGACGAAGTACGGCGTGTCGTGGAAGATGTCGCAGACATCGAAGAGGTCGAAGTCGATCCCCGCCTCATGCGCGATGGCGGGCAGGTGCAGGCCTGCATTGGTTGAGCCGCCGGTGCAGGCCACCACGCGGGCGGCGTTTTCCAGCGACTTGCGCGTGACGATATCGCGGGCGCGGATGTTCTTCTCCAGGAGGTTCATCACGGCGCGGCCCGAGGCTTCGCCGAACGCCTTGCGCCCTTCATAGGGTGCGGGCATGCCCGAGGAGTTCATTAGAGCAAGGCCGATCGCCTCGGAGACGCAGGCCATGGTGTTGGCGGTGAATTGCCCGCCGCAGGCCCCGGCAGAAGGGCAGGCGACACGTTCCAGCACCGCCAGCGCGGTCTCGCTCAACTCGCCCGATTGAAACTTGCCGACGGCCTCGAACATGTCCTGCACCGTCAGGTCGCGGTTGGCGTATTCGGCGGGGATATCGGCCCCTTCGGGGGCATGGCCGGGCAGGATCGTGCCGCCATAGATGAACACCGACGGCACGTTCAGGCGCACCATCGCCATCATCATGCCCGGCAGGGACTTGTCGCAACCGGCCAATCCAACCAAAGCATCATAGCAATGCCCGCGCATCGTCAGCTCCACCGTGTCGGTGATCGCATCGCGCGACGCGAGGCTCGAGCGCATCCCCTCATGCCCCATCGCGATCCCGTCAGTGACGGTGATGGTGGTGAATTCGCGCGGCGTGCCGTAGGCCGCCTTGACGCCGATCTTCACCGACTGCGCCTGCCAGTTCAGCGCGATGTTGCAGGGGGCGGCCTCGTTCCAGCAGGTGGCGACGCCGACGAAGGGCTGGTCGATCTCGTCCTGCGTCAGGTCCATGGCGTAGAAATACGAGCGGTGAGGCGCACGCTCGGGCCCCTCGGTGACATGGCGGCTGGGCAGTTTCGATTTGTCGAAGCGGTTCTGGCGCATTTCTATCTCTCCCTCTGGCGTGTTGGGCGTTGGCATAGACGGGGCGACACAGGCGCGCAAGAAGGCCGCGTTGGCCGTGGAGCCCGAAGCCTTGGCGAACCGAAGGCCTGAATGTCGTAGAACCGCGATTGAAGCGCGTCCGACCTGCCGATAGACATGCTGCAAACACCAAGCCTAAAGGGCAGGCCGATGCAGTACATCGTACAAAATGATTACGTCGCGCCGGCGCGCGCGCGCGCGCAGATCTGGCGGATCCTGCTGGGCCTTGTGATGGTCCTGGCAACCTATGCCCTTGGCATCGGGCTGATCTTCGGCGGCATCTTCCTGCTGACCGGCCCCGGGGGGGCCGAGCGCTGGATCACCGAGATGATCGAGGCGACCGGTCCGACCGGCACGCTGCTGCTGCTGGCCACCTTCATCGGCATGGCCATCGGCCCGATGATCGCTGTCGCCGTGTTCCACAACCGTCCCGTCTGGTCACTGTTCGGGCCGCTGCCGCGTGTCGCGCGCCATTTCGCGATTGCCCTTGTCGTTTGCGCCGTAGCTTACGGCCTGTCCTTTCTTCTGCCCCGCGACATGACGATCACGCCCAACCTCGACCGCCCCTTGTGGCTGTCGTTTCTGCCCCTGGCGCTGGTTGGCGTGCTGGTGCAGACCGGAGCCGAGGAAATCCTGTTCCGCGGCTACCTGCAGCAGCAGATGGCCGCGCGCTTCCGCTCTCCGCTGATGTGGATGGTGCTGCCGGCGCTTCTCTTCGCTTCGCTGCACTACCAACCCGACATCATGGGCGACAACGCCCTCTACATCGTCGGCGCTGCGGGCCTTTTCGGCCTGCTGGCGGCGGACCTGACGGCCAGGACCGGTTCCATCGGGGCGGCGTGGGGATTTCACTTCGCCAACAATGTGGTGGCGATCCTGCTGGTGTCGCTGGACGGCCCGCTGTCGGGACTGGCGCTCTACACGGCACCCCTGTCGGCCGCGTCGGCCGAGATCCGGCCGCTGATCCTGCTCGACATGGGCACCACCTTGGTCACATGGGCGCTGATCCGCCTTGCGGTGTCACGCGCCTGACCAGCTGCCATTTGCAATTCACCCCGACGCACAATATCTCGGGGGCAACCTGACTGACCGAGGACCTAGGCCCGATGAACTGGATCACCAACTACGTCCGTCCCCGGATCAACTCGATCTTCTCGCGCCGCGAGACGCCCGAGAACCTGTGGTCGAAATGCGATGAATGCGGCACCATGCTGTTTCACCGCGAGTTGTCGGACAACCTGAACGTCTGCACCAACTGCAATCACCACATGGCGCTCAGCCCGCGCGACCGGTTCGCGAACCTCTTCGACAACGGGATGTACACCGAGATCGCCGTGCCCGAGCCACTGGCCGATCCGCTGAAGTTCCGCGATCAGAAGAAATACCCCGACCGCATGAAAGCCGCCCGCGCCGCCACCGGCTCACCCGACGCCATGCTGGTGGCCGAGGGCGAGATGGGCCGCACCCCCATCGTGGCCGCAGCCCAGGATTTCAGCTTCATGGGCGGGTCCATGGGCATGTTTGTCGGCAACGCCATCATCGCCGCCGCGCAGCGCGCGGTTGAGCTCAAGCGCCCGCTGATCCTGTTTTCCGCCGCCGGTGGCGCGCGGATGCAGGAAGGTATCCTCAGCCTGATGCAGATGCCCCGCAGCACGGTGGCGATCCAGATGCTGAAGGAAGCGGGCCTGCCCTATATCGTCGTTCTGACCCATCCGACCACCGGGGGCGTCACCGCGTCCTACGCCATGCTGGGCGATGTGCATCTGGCAGAGCCCAACGCGCTGATCTGTTTCGCCGGTCCCCGCGTGATCGAACAGACCATCCGCGAGAAACTGCCCGAGGGCTTCCAGCGCGCGGAATATCTGCTGGACCACGGCATGCTGGACCGCGTCACCCACCGCGCCCAGCTCCGCGACGAGTTGATCGCGATCGTCCGCATGCTGATGGGGATGTCGCCCCCGATCAAGGGCGAGCTGCCCGCCCCGACACAGGAAGCCGCCGTGGCCCCTCCCGCCGCGCCGCGCCCCACTGAAGCGGCCACAGCCGCCCCCGACGCGCCAGCCAAAGGCACCAAAGCCTGACAGGCACCCGCGCGCCCCTGTTTCATCTTGGTAAAAAAACTCATAGCGACATCCGCCAAGATCCCTGACCAATCCCGTTTGGCACAGACCCCGCGCGCGCCCCGCACCTTCACCCTACCAATCCCCGCGCCCCAGACCGGAGACGCTTCCGTGACCCTCGCCTCCTCCGATATGCTGCTTGAGCGGATGATGACGCTCCATCCCAAGATCATCGACCTGACGCTCGACCGGATGGAGCGCGTTCTGGCGGCGCTCGACCACCCGGAACGGCGCATCGCCCCGGTGGTCCATGTCGCGGGCACCAATGGCAAAGGCTCCACCCTCGCCATGATCCGCGCCGGGCTGGAGGGCGCGGGGCTGACCGCCAACGCCTATACCTCGCCCCATCTTGCCCGCTTCCACGAACGCATCAGGCTGCGTGGCCAGATCATCGACGAGGGGCTCCTTGCCGCCATTCTCGACCGATGCCTTGCCGCCAACGGCCCCGATCCGATCACCTATTTCGAGATCACCACCGCCGCCGCCTTCGAGGCCTTTGCGGCAACCCCCGCCGACTTCACGCTGCTGGAGGTGGGCCTTGGCGGCCGCCTCGATGCGACCAATGTCATCAAGCATCCCGCGCTCTGCGTGATCACGCCCGTCGATCTGGATCACCAGCAATATCTGGGCGACACGCTGGCGGCGATTGCGGGCGAAAAGGCCGGTATCCTCAAACGTGGCGTGCCGGTCATCGTCGGCCCGCAGCAGGACGAGGGGCTTGCCGTCATCGAAGCCCGCGCCGCCCGTCTCGGCGCGCCGGTCCATGCCCATGGCCAGCACTGGCATGTCGCGCAGGAACGCGACCGCCTGATCTTTCAAGACGAAACCGGCCTGCTGGACTTGCCCCTGCCGGTGCTGGCGGGCCCGCACCAGATCCAGAACGCCGGCACGGCAATCGCCGCGCTGCGCATTCTGGGGCAGGGCGATCCCGATGCGGCGATGACGCAAGCCATCTGGCCCGCCCGGATGCAGCGCCTGCGGAAGGGACCGCTGGCGCAAATGGCCCCGGAGGCCGAGTTGTGGCTTGACGGCGGCCACAACCCCCACGCCGCCCGCGCGATTGCGGCGACGCTGGCGACGCTGCCTGCGCGCCCCACACATCTGATCTGCGGGATGCTAAACACCAAGGATGTCACCGGCTACATGGTGCCGCTGGCGGGAATGGCCGAAACCCTCACCGCCGTGTCGATCCCCGGCCAGACGGCAACGCTTTCCGCCGCCGAGACGGCAAATGCCGCCACGCGCGCCGGGCTGCGCGCCTCGACAGCCGAGAGCGTCGAGGCCGCTTTGGCCGGGATCATCCAGACCGACCCGCAGGCGCGCGTGCTGATCTGCGGCTCGCTCTACCTTGCCGGTGAGATCCTGAAAACGAACGGGTAAACCGCCGGTTGACCCGGCCCGCAGGACACACCACTTTCCGATCATGAAACACCTTTTCCCGACCGCCCTTGCCCTTCTTCTTGCCGCCGCCCCGGCCAATGCGGCGCGGTTCCAGTTCTGCTGGACCGGTGCCAACGGCTACACGATGGAGGGGCAGATCGAGTTCCCCGATGCCCTGGTCGATACCGGCCTCATCACCGAGGCCGAGGTAACCGATTTCCAGATCATCGGCTTTCTTGACGGTGTGGCGCTTGGCTCGTGGAGCCTGTCGCAACTGACGCCCCAGACCTCGTGGGTCCTGCGCTTCGATACCACCAGCCTGAGGTTTCCGACCGGCGGCATCCGGACCGTCAACAGCTATCAGGAATGGAATGCCAGCGGGCAGGTCAACAATTGCGGCGCGACGGGTGGTTTTGGCTGGAACGGTGGCAATTACGCGCAGGATGTCTGCATCGACAATGTCTGGATCGAGGACAGTTCCATCGATCCGGATACGCCCCTTTTCGCACAACCGATGGATGTGCGCCTGATCTGCGAAACCACGGTGCCGACAAGCTAGATGGAACACGGGGTCTAGATGGAACACGGGGTCGATCTGGAAACCTGGCCCCGCGCCGCGCAGTTCCGCTTCTTTCGGGGATACGACCGTCCGCATTATGCCACCACAGCCCGCGTCGACGTGACCGACCTGATGGCACGCCGCAAGGCGCTGGGGGCGTCACCCTACCGCGCCAGCCTTTACGC
>JBBQHZ010000121.1:0-12038 GCA_038324445.1 Rhodobacterales bacterium
ACGGATGGTGCCAGCGCCAGCGCATCGCCGATGCCCGGCACCAGGCCCAGAAGCGCGTCGTAACCGAGGCGAAAGTTGGTGCCCGGCACGCGGAAGGCGCTGTCCAGCGCACCCGCCAGACGCTCCAGCCGCTCCAGTTCCGATTGGGGAGTGAGCCGCGCCATGGTTCAGGCCGTGCGGGGCGAGCGGGCGATGATGTAGATCGCGTGGATGATGCCAGGGATGTAGCCAAGGATCGTCAGCAGGATGTTGATCCAGAAATGCTTGCCCAACCCTTCGTGCAGGAAAACGCCCAGGGGCGGCACGAAGATGGCGATGATGATGCGGATGAGGTCCATTGTCTTTCTCCGGTTGTTGCTTGCGCACCCAACGCCCGGAATAGCCCGCGGGTTCCCCTCAGCGGCGCAGGCCGGTGCCGATGGAATCAAGGAACCGCTCCAGCGCGGGGTCGGAACCGGCGGCGGCCTCCTCGGCCTTCAGCGCATCGAAACGGGTGCGGAAGGCGGCCTTTTCGGCCCCCTTGCAATCGTTCCACGGGCGGCCCTGAAGCGCCATGTGGAGGACGTAATACATGATGAAATGCGGCCTTGTCCCGGCGCGTAGCAGGCGGCGATAGGCCTCGTGGGCGCCCAGCGCGCGCAACTCGCCCGCCGTGTGGATGCCGATGGCAGCCATCATCTCGGCCTGCGCGGGGCCGATGTTGCGGATCACGGTGACGGGCGATTGCGCGTCGTCAGGGGCGTGGTCGGGAGTAGGGGATGACATGTCGGGCCTCCGGTGGTGGCCCGACGGATATCAGATACTGGCCCAGTCCGAAAAGCGGACAGGAACGGGACGTTCCTTGGTGGGAACCTGGCCCTTGGCGGGCTGGGGGTGTTGGGGTTGCATCGCACTGCTCCGATGTCGCTTGTTATTATTAGTTCAGAGAGTGGCACGGGATTCGGGTGTTTTGAAGGGCACAAATGTGGCGACATTTGGGCAGGGTCGTCGGCGGTGGGGGGGAAATCGCTGGCGACCCGGGGCATGGAAGAGAGACGTGAGGTGCCGGGGGTCGCCAGCGGAAGAAATATCGAACGCCCGAGAGCCAGGAAGGGAGGAGAAGACCGTGGGCCATTCGACTGACTTCACTGTCGCCCTGCAGGCGTTGCGACGGAAGGGCCGACTGCCCGAATGGGGTGGTCATGCGCGACTTGCCTGTTTTTTACGCGCGTTAAATCTCTGGACGGGCACAATCGGGCAGTTGTTGGAGCGATGCGCCCCTGGAACTGCGGTTCGGGCCTGAGTCGGCGGAGCGAGCAAATACGTCGTCCGTCCCCGTTTTGCGCGGGGGCGCATCCTGATAGGCTGCCTCCATGGACCATCTGACGCCTGAACCCGCCCGATTGCAGTCGCTTCTTGCGGCCCTTGCCGACATTCCGTTTCCCAGTGTGGATGCGGGCGCGCCGTCGACCCTTCTGGAGCGGTGCCCGGCATCCGGCGCAACGCCGCTGGTCAGCGTTCCCGCCTTGGCGTCCCGCGCCGGGGTGGCGCGGGTGACGGTCAAGGACGAGCGCGGGCGGATGGGGCTCGGGAGTTTCAAGGCATTGGGGGCGGCCTATGTGATCGCCTGCGATGCGCAGGCGGGCGTGGCGCAAGGGCGCGCCTATGTGACGGCGAGTGCCGGCAACCACGGCCTGTCCGTCGCCGCCGGCGCGCAGGCCTTTGGCGCCCGCGCGGTGATCTATCTGGCGCAGACCGTGCCTGCGGCCTTTGCCGCAAGGCTGGAAGCGGTCGGGGCCGAGGTGCGCTGGCGCGGGGCGACCTATGAAGAGAGCATGGCCGCGGCGGCCATCGACGCCGAAGCCGAGGGGGCGGTGCTGCTGTCCGATAGCTCGTGGCCCGGTTACATCGAGCGCCCGCATCGGTTGATGGAGGGCTATCTGGTGCTGATGCAGGAGGTTGTGGCAGAGCGCGATCGCGCGCCAAGCCACATTTTCCTGCAGGCGGGTGTGGGCGGGTTGGCGGCCTCGGCCGCGGCCTATGCCCGGCACGTCTGGGGCAAGGAGCCGGTGATCGTGGTGGTGGAGCCGGAAGTGGCGCCGGCGCTGTTCGGCTCGGTAAGGGCGGGGGCGGTGGTGGTGGCGGAGGGGCCCGCCTCGGCCATGGGGCGGCTGGATTGCAAGGAGCCGTCGCTCATTGCCCTCAAGGGATTGGCGCGGGATGCGGACAGGTTCATGCTGATCTCCGAGGCGGAGGGGCAGGCGGGCGCCGCGGCGGTGGCCGAGGCCGGGATGCCGTCGACCCCCTCAGGGGCGGCGGGGGTGGCGGGGTTGCTGGCGATGGCGGGACAGTTGGGGGTGGAGGCGGATGTGCTGGTGATCCTGAGCGAGGGGCCGGAATGACGCCGCGCGGGTTTGCCCCGGCCGAGTTCGCGGGCCGCGTGGCGCGCGCGCAAGGGATGATGGCCGCAGCCGGCCTCGACGCGCTGTTGCTGACGACCGAGCCGGAGGTGCGCTATTACACCGGGTTCCTGACGCGGTTCTGGGAAAGCCCGACCCGGCCCTGGTTCGTGGTGCTGCCGCGCGCAGGCGCGCCGATTGCGGTGATCCCGTCGATTGGTGCGCATCTGATGGGGCAAACGTGGTTGCAGGATATCCGGACATGGGCCGCCCCGGATTACCGCGACGATGGCGTCGGGTTGCTGGCCGACACCTTGCGCGAGGTTGTGGCCAAGGGCGGCCGGATCGGCCTCGCCGACCAGATGGAAAGCCATCTGAGGATGCCTCTGGCGGATTTCCGGGCGCTGGAAGCGGCGTTGTCCGATCGCAGGATCGGGGGCGATGCGACCATAACGCGGCGCTTGCGGATGGTGAAATCCGAGGCCGAGATCGCCAAGATCGCCGTGGCGGCCAGGATCGCCGACCGGGCGTTTGACCGGGTGGGCGACATTGCCGGCGTGGGCGTGCCGCTGGGCCGCGTGTTCCGCGATTTTCAGGCGCTGTGCCTGGACGAGGGCGCCGATTGGGTGCCTTACCTTGCGGGTGGCGCCGCACCCGGCGGCTATGGCGACGTGATTTCCCCGGCCACGGACCTGCCCTTGGCGCAAGGCGATGTGCTGATGCTGGACACCGGATTGGTCCATGATGGATATTTTTGCGATTTCGACCGGAATTTCAGCCTCGGGCCGGCCAGTGCGGCGGTGGCGGACGCCCATGCCCGCCTGATCGACGCGACCGAGGCCGGTTTCGCAACTGCGGCGCCCGGCGTGGAGATGGCCAATGTTTTCCACGCGATGAACGCGGTGGTCAATCCCGGCGGGCCGGTGGCCGGGGCGGGGCGGCTTGGCCACGGCCTTGGCATGCAGTTGACGGAATGGCCGTCGATCATCGCCGAGGATCATACGGTGCTGGAGGCGGGGATGGTCCTGACGCTGGAGCCGGGGATCGCCTTGGGCGATGGCAAGATCATGGTGCATGAGGAGAATATCGTGATCCGTGACGGCGCCGCGGCGTGGCTGTCGACTCCGCAGGGACGGGAGATCCGGGTGATATGAGCGATCTGACCTACACGCTTGACGAAGCGCGCGCGCCGCAATTGGGCCTGATCGTCCTGCAATCGGATGAGACGATCGAGGCCGATATGCGCCGCCTTCTGCCGGGTAGCGCCGAGTTGCTGGTCAGTCGCATCCCCTCGGGCGCGGAGGTGTCGCCGGAAAGTCTGGCGGCGATGGAGCATGACATGACCGCCGCCGCGCGCCTGCTGCCATCGGGCGCGGAGTTGCGCGTGGTGGGCTATGGTTGCACCTCGGGCACGGCCACGATCGGGGCGGACAGAGTGGCCGGGTTGATCCGCGCGGGCGCGCAGACGCCCGAGGTGACCGAGCCGGTCAGCGCCCTGATCGCCGCCTGTCGCCATCTGGGCCTGCGAAAGATCGCGCTGGTCAGTCCCTATGTGGCGCAGGTGTCGGACCGGCTGCGCGCAGTGCTGGCGCAGGCGGGGATCGAGGTCGCGGCATTTGCCAGCTTCAACGTGGCGCAAGAGGCGCGGGTGGTCCGCATCGACGCCGCCTCGATCCGGGCGGCGGCGGCAAATGTGGCGGGACGCGGGGCCTGTGCCGAGGGGGGGTGTGACGGTGTGTTCCTGTCGTGCACAAACCTGCGCACACTGGAGGTTATCGACGCGGTGGAGGCGGACCTTGGGCTGCCTGTCCTGTCGAGCAATCAGGTACTGGCATGGCACATGGCGCGGCTGGCGGGGTTGCCCGCCACGCCTGACGCCCCCGGCCGCCTCTGGCGCTGAGCGGCGAGGGGCTGCGAGAGGCGCAGGCAGAGGCGCCGGTTGTTGGGTGACGTGGACAGTTGAGACAATCAGGCGCCTCGGCCAATCGTCGTGGCGGCGTCAGAAAACGGCGTGTGCCCCGCGGTCGTCTGCGACATCTTCCGTCGCCAGCCGTCGGTAGTGATCGGCCAGCGTTTCGGTCCCGAATTCCGGGGTGGCATCGGCATCGTATCGACTGGCGGCGTCATCCCAGACCAACATTGATTCCGTGGCATAATACCGGCCTATGCGGGCCAACTCGGCCTTGTCGCGCAAGCGCGGCAGGACGGTGCCGACCATCGACAGGCCGGCGATGACGGCGGACATGAAGCCCACCGGCACATGCTTGAAACGGGGCGTCTGGCCCAGTGCCTGAAACAGCATCTCGCCCTGAGCGCGGGGTGTGATGGCGGGGCCGGGGCCACCGATGGGCAGGATGCGGTTCTGCAGGGTAGGGTCCGACAGGCATTTCACCAGATAGCGGGCCAGATCGTCGTTGCTGATCGGTTTGCAGGCCGTCAATGCGCCATCCCCGAAGAGGAGGAATGGCTTGCCCGCCCGCACGCGGTTCAACTGACCCGACAGCGATTTGAAGAAGGCGGTCGGGCGCACGATGGACCAGGTCAAGGGGGCGGCCTGAAGCCGTGCCTCGAAGGCGAGTTTTGCCTGCTGGAAGGCCAGTTTTGGTTTCTGGACGCAGATCGCCGACAAAAGGACGAACTGGGCGCCCCCGGCGTCGATGGCCGCATTCAGCGCCGCGCTGTTGAGATCATGGTCGATGGCCCATGCTTCCTTCGGCGTGCCGCTGCGCGAGGCGATGCAGGTTATGACGGCGGTGCATTCATGCTCCCTCATCAAGGCGAAAAGGGCGGTTTGCGTCAGGTCGCACGGGACGGCAAAGGGCAGTGCGCTGATGTCGGAGCCGGGACGCACGGGGGCGGTGACTGTGTATCCGGCTGAGAGGAGGGCCTTCGCCGTGGCGCGGCCGATGGTGCCCGTAGCGCCTAGCAAGAGCACGGATTTGGGTGAATGCGTCATGGCGGCGACGCTACAGGAAGCCGATTTCGGCCGCACGTGCTTTGTCGATCACTCGCCGGTCGGGTGGGTGAACTGTATCGGGACCGCCCCCCGGCGCTGACGGGACGCGGGGCGCTTCAGGTCACCGACAAAGCGCCGCGACAACCCGTTCGGCCGCCGCCGCGCCGGAATACTGCTGCTGGCCGGTGATCAGGTTGCCATCCCTGACGGCGAAGGACTTGAACATGGACTGCACGACGAAGTTCGTATCGGGCAGGGCCTTGGCTTCATCCTCGATCCAGAAGGGCTGGATCTTCTTGCCGACGAAAGTGTCGGCGAATTTCTCCTCCGAATTCGCGAAGCCCGTCCAGGTCTTGCCCTTAACCAGAAGATCGCCGTTCGAGAGCCGTGTCTTGAGCAGGATGCACGTGCCGTGGCAGACGACGGCGACCACCTTGCCGGCCTCGTATGCCTGCGCCACGAAGCCATGGAGCGCCGTGTCGTCGATCATCGTGACCATCGGCGATTGCCCGCCGCACACGAAGATCGCGTCGTAGTCGGCAGGGTCCAGATCGGCGATGGCCCTCGTGTGCGACAGGAGGCCCGCATGGGCCGGGGATTTCTTGAAGCCCAGCGAGATCAGGTCATGCGCCGAATAGCCGGATGCGTCCTCGGGATCGGAATAGCTGTCGCCGACAAGGGCGCCGCCCTTGGGGCTGGCGATGTCGATCTGGTAGCCCGCCTCGGCAAAGGTCCAGTAGGGGTGGGTGAGTTCGCCCCACCAGAACCCGACGGGCCATCCGGTTATCGCCGAGGTGCCAGGATTGGCGGCGATGATCAGGACCTTTTTCGGGGAATGAATGTCGATGGCTGCGGTCATTGTCTGTCTCTCTGTTCGGGGTGTCGGTGCGATTTGCGGAGGGTGCGGCGTTGGGGCGGGGGTTCAGTTCTGGTGGAGAAGGGGGCGGGCGCTTAGCGCTGCGGGGAGGTCGTGCGGCAGAACGCCGGGCCGGTGGGCCATGCGCATCTCCGGGTTCGGACCGTCCCGCGGGCGCTTTCGCGCGGCGGTGATTGGTCTATGCGAGGCGGGGACGGCGATGGTCACGGCAGGGCCTTTCAGGACGGTTTCGGTGTCGGATAGATGAACCAGGCAAGGGCGCGGGTGAGGCGGGGCATGATGACATACGTCATCAGGAGCACTTGCAGCGTGACCGCCGTCAGCACGCGCAGCGCCAGTGGCCAGCCCTGCATAAGCGGGCCCAGCAAGAGGGTGATCGCCATCACGAGGACAAATACCACGCAGATCAGCACCAGCGCCATGCGGAGGGCCGAGGGTTGTGGCACGCGGGTTCCGGGGGGCGGATCGAACCAGAATTCAAGGCCGGTCAACCGCTCCCACACCGCGTCGGCGGCGAAGTGCGGGGCCGCTTCGGCCAGCATGCGCGCGCGCAGATCGGACGCCTCGAAGGCTTCCAGATGGGCGAGGCTGTCGAAGCGGAAGATCGAGCGGTAGGCGTCGCCGATCTCGGCCGGGCGGTGAAACTCGGCCCCGAGGTATCCCGGGAATTCGGCGGCCACAGCTATCGTCAGGCGGTCGAGCAAAGCCTCATAGGCGGCCTCGTGACCCGGTCTTATGGTGCGGCGCACAACGACCGTCAGGGGTTGGGTGTCGGGTGCCATCGCTACTCGATTTCCGGTGTTGCCGCGCGGAGGATGGCGATGGCCAGCCGGTCAGGCGCCGTGACATGGGGCGTGTGTCCGGTATCGAGCGGCACAGCCTCGGCTATGGTGCCACGACCCAGCATCGTCAGCTGCAGGTCGGTCGACACCGCCATATCGCGCAGCGTCACGACATAGGCCGCGCGAACGGTGCCAAATCGGGCCTCGGTCAGGGGCACCGGCGTTGCCAGCGGTGCAAGGGGCTCATCCACCATCGCGGCGGCAATCGCGTCGCCAAGGGAGGCGGGCGCATCATTGGCAAAGATCGCGATGCGGTCGCGCGGGTTGACCGATGCGCTGGCATAGTCGGCGGCAACCATGAAGCTGTCTGCCTGCCAAGCCCCGTGATGGTCGGTCATGGCAAGTTCCTGCAACGAGTCGCCCGGGAGGGTATCCACAACAGGCAGGTAGGCGGCGACGTAGACCAGAGAGGCGATCGGCGCGGGGTCGGCATCGGCAGCGGCCGAAATCACCAACCCGCCGAAGCTGTGGCCGACCAGAACGATCCGGCCATCCGGGTGCCTCGACGCGGCCTCGGCGATGGCGGCGCGCAGCGTGGCCACGTGATCGGCCATCGTGATCTCGCCAAGGGCGCGCCCGTCATTGGCGCGGCCGGGCAGATCGACGACAAGGGCGGCATGCCCTGCCTCCATCAAGAATGACGCCGTTTGCGACCATTCCGCGCCGGTCTGGAAAGCGCCATGGACCAGCACGAAGGTTTCGGCCTGCGCGGCTGAGGTGCAGAGAGCCGCAGCGGCAAGCCCGGCGAAGAGATTGGTCATGGCGAGTTTCCTTCGGCAAAAGGGGCGGATTGGCGGAGGGGCGAGAGCGGTTGGGTCATCGGGCATGTCCTGTGCGATGGATGGCGGCAAACGCCCAATCGCGGCCTTTGCCCCGTGCAATGGACTGGTTGATCCAGAGCAGGGCGAAGGGTTCGAGCAGCCGGGCTTTTCTCAGATCACCGGCATCCTCCGGCGCGAATCCGAGATCGGTCAGGAGAGAGGCAACCTCGGTCTTTGACGCGGCATCGTCGCCCGCCACGAACATGACGGGCGCAGGGGACAGGCGAGACGTATCGGCCATGATTTCGGCGCCGACCTGGTTCAGCGTTTTCACGATGCGCGCGCCGGGCAGCCAGCCTGCCACCTGTTCGGCGCCGGACGTATTCTGGCCCAGCACCAGCCCAAGGGCGCCGTCGACCATGCCGAGCGGGTTCATGCAATCGACGACGATCTTGCCGGACAGATCGCCCAATCCCTTGAGCGTCGCCTGTGCCACGCGCCAAGGCAGCGCGAGAATGACGATCTGCGCCCCTTGGGCGGCGACGGCCGGTGGTGCGACACCCGCGCCGAAGCCTTCAGCCATCGCAGATTCGGTGTCGGGGTGGCGGGAGCCGAAGACGATTTCGTGCCCTTTGCCCGCAAGGCCCTGTGCCAGGGCTCGCCCGACGCTTCCGGTTCCGATGATCGCGATCTGCATCGATTTCGTCCTTGCTTCACTCACGGATCGACAGCTATTCAACGATGCAATTTTAGGAAAACGAATAAGGCTCATGTCTGATTTCACGAATTCCGAACTCAGGCGGTTGGACCTGACCCTCCTTCTGGTGTTTCTCGGGCTTATCCGGCACCGAAAGGCCAGCGACGTGGCCGTTGAACTGGGCCTGACGCAGTCAGGCGTCAGTCAGGCGTTGAAGCGGTTGCGCGATATTTTTGGGGACGAGCTGTTTCTGCGGCGGCCCCACGGGATGGAGCCGACCGCGACGGCGCTGGCATTGGAGGCATCGGTCGAGGCGGCGGTCGACGCGTTGCGGGGCGCCTTGGGCGCGGCGCGGCGCTTTGATCCGGCGACCGCCGAGGGGATCATCCGGATCGCGGCGCTCGATGCTCAACAGGCGGTTCTGATACCGTCGCTTGCGGCGCGCCTGAGGGGCCTTGCACCGAACCTGCGCCTGTCGGTCCTGCCGCTGGCGCGGGGGGAGGCGGTGCAGGCGCTTGTGGAGGGGCGCGTTGACGTCGCCCTTGGCTTCATCTGGAACCTGCCCGACATGATCTGCGCCGAGCCGCTGTATCAGGAAACCTACCTCGTCGCGGGCCTTGCGCACTCGCTTCCCTTGGCGCCGATCGTATCGCTCGACGCCTACTGCGCGGCGGATCATGTGTTGGTGGCGCCGGGTGGCGACACCAGGGGGATCGTGGATGTGGCGTTGGACAGACTGGGGCGTTCGCGCCGGGTGACGCTGGCCCTGTCGGCGTTCCTGCCCGCCATGGCGGCGGTCGCGGCGTCGGGCGCTCTGGTGACATTGCCCGCACAGATCGCCACCCTGTTTGCGCCCCGGTTCGGGCTGGTCGTGGCCCAACCGCCGCTTGATCTGCGCAGCTACACGATCTCGGCGTTCTGGCACCGTCGGGACAATGCCAGCCCGCAGGGCCTTTGGCTCAGGGAGCAGATAAAGGGGTTGGCGTCAGGCGTGTGACGCCCGTTCACGCCTTAGCGCGCATCACGCGGGCCCCGCCCCAGGCGAGGAGCGCCATCGCAACGACGATCATCGCGGAAACCGCGGTGCCGATCACGGCGACGGACGGCACCAGCGGCGAATAATTCGTCGCCGTTCGCGAAAAGAGCCACACCGGAAGGGGCGTGTCCGCCCCCGACGTGAAGATCGACAGCGGCAGGTTCGACCACGACAGCAGGAAGGCGAAGAGGATGCCCGAAAAGATGCCCGGCCAAAGGGCGGGCAGCGTGATCTCCCTCAGCACCTGCCAGCGCGACGCGCCAAGGTCGCTTGCGGCTTCTTCCTGAGCAACATCGTAGCCGAAGAAGCGGATCGAGATGACCAGCGTCACGATGGGCACGATCCAGACCAGATGCGCGATGATGACCGTTTTCCAGGACGGGGTCAGCCCGACGGCGGTGAACGACAACAGCAGCGCCAGTCCCAGCACCGGCTGCGGAAAGAAGATCGGCAAAACCAGCAGGCGTTGGAAGAGGCTCCGGCCCTTCCAGTCGTACCGCGCGAAGGCCACGGCGCCCAAGGTGCCCAAAACCACGGCGATCGCCACGACGGAGGCCGCGATGGAGAGCGAAATCGAGTGGATCTGCCATGTCGTGAACGAGCCGATGGCCTCCCGGTAGGCATCGAGTGTCCAGACCCGGTGGGGAAAGCGCATGTAGCGGGTATTGGCCAGCGAGGCGAGGACAACCGAGACGATGGGCACGTAGAGGAATGCCAGGATCGTCACGATCCAGAGGGTGCGCAGCGCCGTCATCGCCGGGTCAACTTGTTCAGGTCGAGCCGCGCCAGAGCCGGAAGGACGATCACGGCGGTGATGGCGATCACGATCACCGTCAGGGCGGCGCCCATCGGCCAGTCCTGCGCATAGTTGAAGCGCTGCTCGATGGCCGTGGTCACCACCGTCACGGCCCGCCCGCCAAGGATCGCGACCTCGGCATTGGCGCCGAGCGACAGGACGAACACCAGCAGCGCCCCGATGGCCAGACCCGGCAGCGCCAGGGGCAATTCCACCTCGCGGAAGACCTGCCACCTCGATGCCCCAAGATCCCGTGCCGCCTCCATCCGGTCGGCGGGAATCAGGCTGACACCGAGCAGAAGCGGGAACAGCATGAAGGGCAGGTGGATATAGGTCATCCCCACAAGGGCCGCGCCCCAGGTGTTCAGGATCGAGCCGATCTGCCACCCCGTCAGCGCCTCGATCGAGCCTGCAAGGATGCCGCCCCGCGGCATCATGAAGACCGACAGCCCGAAGAGGCGCACACTTTCCGAGATGAAGATCGGCAGCGCGATCAGCGCCGATACGAGGCTGGCCCATCGCCCGGCATAGCGGTGCAGGACCACCGCTGCGGGCCAGGAGAGAGCGGCGCAGACCGCCGTGGTGATCGCCGCCCCCAGAAGCGACCACATCATGGGCTTGGCGTAGCCATCGGCAAACACCGCCACGTAGTTCTGGAGCGTGAAATCGGTGGTCAGATCGAAGGTGCGGGGTGTCATGACGCTGAACCACGCGACGATGAAGATGGGCAAGCCGAAACAGGCCAGCATGAACAGGGCCACCGGGGCGGCAAACCACGGTCCGCGGTTGCCGGTGCCCCGGCTCATGCCGCCACCCAGGCGATGTCATGCGCGTCGAAGCCGAAGCGGTGTTGGCTGCCCGGAGCGAAGGCGTCCGCCGTCCCCGCGACCTCGGAAATCAGCGTGGCACCGGAGGGGGCGTGCAGGTGGAGTTGCGACCGCGAGCCCAGCATCAACCGCTGCATGACGGTGAGGGTGACCGCGATCTGTCCTGTCCCGGGCTTCAGCGCCTCGGGCCGCACCACGGCGTAGCCCGTGGCGCCATCGGGGGCGGCTGCATCGAAATCGGCAAAGCGCCCGGCTTCGACGGCGAGGATATTCACTTCGCCCATGAAGCTTGCCACGAAGCGGTTGGCGGGCCGCGCGTAGATCGTCGCCGGCGCGCCGATCTGGATGATCCGGCCTGCCTGCATGATCGCGATCCGGTCGGACATGACCATCGCCTCTTCCAGCGAATGCGTGATGTAGACAAAGGTGCGCCCGGTCCGCTGGTGCAACTCCTTCAACTCCACCTCAAGGGTCTTTCTCAGGCGGTAATCGATCGCGGACAGCGGCTCATCGAAAAACAGGATCTCCGGGTCCGAGGCGAAGGCGCGGGCCAGCGCCACGCGCTGCCGTTCCCCGCCGGAGCATTGCGTCGTGGCGCGGCCATAATAATCCTCTGGCAGGCGCACCAGGCGCAACAGCTCCAGCGCGCGCTCCTTGCGCTTGGGCGGAGACACCCCCTTCATCTTTAACGCGAATTCGATGTTCTGTCCGACAGAGCGATGATCGAACAGCGCCAGCGACTGGAACACCATGGCCGTGGGTCGCTTGTTGGCCGGGATGGCGGTAATGTCCTTGCCGCGCAGGGACAGCGTGCCCTTTGTTGGCGCATCGAGCCCCGCCAGAAGCCGCACAAGCGACGACTTGCCCG
>JBBQHZ010000122.1:0-12010 GCA_038324445.1 Rhodobacterales bacterium
GGCCACGCAAGTGCGCCCGACGCTGCCGGTATTGCCCGGGATTTCCGGATGGACGAGGACGATCTTCATGTCAGGGACGCTTGGCCCCGACGACGCCGCGCCTTCAGGCATGGGGATGATCGCGCCAGCCAAAGGTGGTCCACCTGTGCGGGCGGACGTTGATCGCGCGGGCATGGCGCGCAAGCAGGGCCTGCACAGCGTTGCGCCACGGGCCTTCCAGCCGCGTCGCGGCAAAACCGTCGGCCCAATCGAGGATCGCGTCGGCGTCTTGCGGGCGCAGGCGCAGGGCGCCGTCGATCAGCGTCGAGATCGACCCGGCAGGCGTATACCAGCGGTCCTGCACATCGCGCACCCGGCCCGGCAATACCTTGCCGAGGCCGCGGATCAGCCCGCGATCCGCGAAGCGCTGGATCACTTGGCCCATCTCTTCGCGACTGTAGGAGATCAGCGGCGGGAAGGTATCGAGGAACACCGGCCCGTTCTCATCCATTCCGAACCGCTCGATCTGGGCGTGAAGGCCAATCCGCTCGGATCGTTGCGCCACACGCCGCCAGAACTCGGCCACATCGGTGGCGACGCGGTCCAGAAGGCCGATGGCGGCTTCCGGCCCGGCCTTCTTCATCAGCGGCGCCAGCATCTGATCCTCGGGCACGGCGGCCTGAATGATGACGGGGCGCTGCATTCCCGCCTCGTCCAGCAAGCGCAGGCGCGTATCAGGGACGCGGATACCGGCAAGTCGCAGGCAATCGACATAGGACTCGTGCCGACGCGCCAGAAGCTCCTGCACCTCGGGATCGCGCCCGCCGCGATAGAGCGTGACATAGTGGTCTGCAAAAGGCCCCTTGGCGGGACGCATCGGGACGCCGAAAAAGCGCGGGGCGCCCGTGACGGTGGTGGCATCCGCAAGGGCCAAGCGAAGGGCGTTCGTGATATTAGCCATGGTCGACACGCCATGCCAGACGCACGAAAGCCCGCCGGAAAACGCGCAGGCGCGCGCCGGTCAGGTCATCGAAATTGGACAGCAGTAGAGCCAATGCAGCGAATCCCCCGAAGTCATCAGCGTGGCAGATCGACAACATGCCCACCCGCCGCAAACGCGGGCAAGCCACGTTAGGGGTTTGTTAACTTTAACGCTCTCTTATCCTTTCCATGCGTTGCGGATGCGTCACGGTTTTGGGGTTTGTCGCGCTGTCGGGCCTGTCGGCCGGGCAAGCGGTCGCTGGTCCGTGGGTGCGCGGCGCCGGTGATATCTTCGTCTCGCTTCAGATCTCGGCGGAAGAGGCGCAATCCGACATCATGGCCGGTTTGTGGGAGCCCGAAACCTATCTGAGCGGCTATGGCGAGATAGGGCTGGGGCGCGGCCTGACGCTCGGAGCCGATATCGGGCGCGGCGATATCAGCCGTCAGGCAATCGGATTTCTGCGCTACACCCTGACCGACCCCGATGCGACATGGCAGATGGCCGTCGATGCGGGCGGTGGGCTGCGGCAATTTGGCGACGCCGATCCGGAGGGGCTGTTGCGCCTTGGCGCCTCCATCGGGCGAGGCTTCGGCGGTGGCGGCGACGCCTGGTACATGCCGATGCGCCATCAGGGCGGCTGGACCAACCTTGATCTGACAGCGCTTTACAATCTGCAGCGGGAGCAGACCATCTGGCAGGCAGAGGCGACGGTAGGTTTCAGCCTGTCGGATACGGCCTCGGCCATCTTCCAGATCAAGGCCGAGGATTGGCCGGGCGCCGACCCGTTGCTAAGCGTGGCCCCCTCCATCGTGATGCAGGTCGGGCCGACCACATCGCTCAGCTTCGGGGCCAGGGCAGCCGTGGCAGGCAGCGACGCCATGGGCCTGACCCTGTCGCTTTGGCAAGAGTTCTGAGCGGCGGGCATATGGCCCCTCAGCGTTGCGCCTGTTAGCGTATCGCCATGGCCGAGAACTCCGTGGACCCGATCCGACCGACCGACGACGGCGCCCGCGCATTGGCGCGCGGGCTGATCGCAGAGGCGCGCTTTGCAGCGCTCGGGGTTCTTGACCCCGATACCGCCCTGCCCGTCGTGACGCGCGTCGCCCTGATCGCCGGACCCGACGGGATGCCGCTGACGCTGATCTCCACCCTGTCGAGCCATACCGCCGCCCTCGACACCAATCCTGCCTGTTCGCTTCTGATCGGGGAGCCGGGGCCAAAGGGCGATCCGCTGACCCATCCGCGCCTGACGCTGCTGGCCCGGGCGGAACCCGCCGACAAGGCAGGGCTGAAGGGTCATTACCTCTCGCGTTTGCCGAAGGCGCAGCTTTACTATGATTTCGGCGACTTCCGCCTGATCCGGTTCGTGCCGCTCGGCGGGCTGCTGAACGGGGGCTTCGGCAAGGCGTTTCGCTTGTCGGCAGAGGATCTTGTGGCCTGACGGACTCACCCCCGGTGGCTCTGCCAAAGAGGCGATAGTCAGACCCGATCTTCCATGCAATTGTTGGCCCATGAGCGAGATACTGATCGACCCGGCGCTTGTCGGCATCTGGCTTGTGCCGGGTGCTTCGCAGACCTACGAGATCACCGATGCGGGCAGCTATTTCATCGCTGAACCCGATGATCAGGTGCATTTCCAGAACGACGGCTCGGTGATGGTCTGGGGCTATCGCCGATATATTCGGACCGAGGGAGCGGGCAACACGCCCGTCGGCACCTGGCGCGAGGAGGACACCGGCGATGGCTGGGATTTCACCGCGGATCAGGCTGTCACCATCCTGATCGCGGACCCGGAACAGGACGACAGCATCACTGGCATCTGGGCCCTGCGCGACGCGGGCAAGAACCTCTGGGTTTGTGAGGAACGCGCGCGGATCACCTGCGACGGGGCGCATCTTGTGTTCCACACGGTCGAGGGCGACAGCTTTCGGTATGGCTACACAGTCAACGAAGACGTGCTGTCCCTGATGGACCCCGACAACTGGACCGAGTTGACGCGCTATGTCAGCGCGGCGTTGTTCATTCAGACGGTGGCAGCCTCGGCCAACTAGGGATTGCGGCAAGCTACCAGTGTCGGGTTCCCATCGCGCCCTTGATGCGCCCGGTCAGGTTCGGCGTCATCCAACCGCCATAGAAGTCCCCCGGTTGCGGCTGCACCTTGATCTCGCCCACGAAGGCCGCATCAAGTGCGGTGGCGTAGAACGCGACATGATCGCGGAGCAGGGCGAAACGCGCGGTTGGGGTGGGATAGGACCAGGCAGCATTGGGCGCGCGACGGCCGTTGAGCACCAGATCGAAGTAGATCGCCTGACCCTTCCATTCGCAAAACGTCTCGCGACTCGTCGGGACAAGGGCCGCGGCTAGAAGATCGGTGGGTGGAAAGTAGTAGGTGGGGGCGTGATGGGTTTCCAGCACCCGAAGGCCTGCGACGGTGTCGGCCACCGGAACGCCCGCAAAGATCGCCCGCAACTGTGCCCTGACCGGCTCAAGTGCCGGTGGGCGGGGGTAATCCTGGACACATTCGAGGGCAAGCATCGGCGAGGCTTTCTGGCAACGTGTCGTTGGACGTAGCGCGCAAGGACCGGGCGGGAAAGGCCCTTCAAGTCGATGCAGATACCGATGCCCGACCAGGTCCCTGGCGCTGTGCCATTGTCCGGTCGGCCTTCGCGCCCGCACCGAAGTATCGGGCGGCCCCGACGCAGGGGGTGCATGAAGTCTAGTTGTCGCAACGCGCCGTAACCCAGGCCGCCCCCTTCAGCGCGGTCGACCATGTCACCCGCAAGGTCTGTCCGCCAGTTCCCTGCAACCCTTGCGCGTAGGGCGCCGAATAGCTCACCACGTTGGTGGCTGTGCGCAGCGGGCCATCAGGCAGCACCGACAGCGCATATTTCGCCGGCGCACCGAAGGGCAGGAAGCTCGACAGATCCACGTTCCATGTCTGCACCGCGGTACCCTCCACCGCGCGGACCGAGATCGGGTTCTCGGTGCGTTTCACGATGCCCTGGAAGGTGTTGCCGTCGAACTGGAGATCGGCAGTGCGCAGCAGGTCGAGGTTGGCGATCGACGTGTCCACGCCATCGACGGCCGCCAACTCGGCCCCGTTGGTCTTCTTGAACAGGTTGCCCGTCACCGACATGCCGTTGATGAAGTGGTCTGTCCCGAACGGCTTGATCGAGATGAACCGCATCCACGGCGCGGTATTGGTGGCAAAGAAGATATTGCCTTGGATCGTCAGCCCGTGGAACGACAGCCCGCTCGAGAAATTCGGGCTCGAGTCTTTTTCGTTGGTCCATTCAAGATAGCAGTTATCGACATAATTGCCGGTGAACGTCATCTTTGCGTTGGCGTCGGCAATCACCAGTCCGGGCGAGCGCACGCCTTCCTGAATGCCGTCACCCTGGAAGAAGTGGTTGCCCGAGATGATGTTGCCCGAGCCGGAAATCACCCCGAAATGCAGGAATTTGTTGGCGCGGTTGTCGCGTATCTTGCAGTCGGACGAGTTGATGTTGAAGGCGATCGTCCTGCGCTGCGGCACGTCGATCGTCTGCTCGTTCGACAGGAACTGGCAGCGGTCGATCTGCATTCCCTGACAGCCCTGGTCGGCCGAGGTGATGGCGCGATCCTTGGGCCCGGTGAAGTAGCAATCCTGGATCTGCATCACCAATCCGTCGAGCGGCAGGTTGATCGCTGAACAGATGCCGCCGCACAGGAACTCGATATCCGAGATGATGAAGCGTTGCAGGTTCTCGAAGCCAATGAAGTCGAGCATGTATTTGAAGCGGGTGAAGGTGTAGGTCTGCGTCGAGGGCGGCGCAGCCAGCGGGCTGGACAGGAACACCTTGCTTTGCGCCGCGTTGACGGCACGCACGTAGACCTCTCGCCCGACGCCCAGCGGCGCGGTGACCAGCGATCCAACCTTGACGGTAGCCGCGTTCGACACGCCCGAAATCTCGAACGGCGACGACGATGTCCAGCTGCCGCTGCGCGTTTGCACATCGTTGTTCCACGCAATCGACGTGGCGGCAGTGAACTGCCCGTTGCGCAAGACGCGGCGGTTGGCATAGGTGTTCCGGTTTTCGACGATGGCCTGGATGTCCAGCGGCGCGTCCAGAATGATCCGCCGACCGCAGAGGTCGAACGCCTCGAACTCGGACTGGTTGAACAGCTGCTGGATGCCCTTCTTCAGGCCGATGACCTCGTCGCCGAAGGCCTCGGCATAGCCATCAAGATCGAAATTCGCGTCAAGCGCCAGGCGCACGGCGTCGGGCATCGCAATCTTGCCTTCGAAGCGCACGGGGTTGGCGAAGGTCAGGTTGGAGCCGATGAAGTAGGTGCCCGATGGCACCAGAACCTCGCGCCCTGCGGCGGCGGCGTCAGCGGCGGCAAAGGCCGCGCGGTCGTCGGTTGTTCCGTTGCCGACGGCGCCAAAGTCCCGCACATCGACCCAATCCATCAGCTTGCGATGGAACACCGATGTCACATCCTCGACGGTGATGCTTTCGATACGGACCTGTCCGCCATTCGGGCCGATCAGATCCAGCCCGACATGGGCAAAGCTTGGCTGAGTTCCCCACGCCAGATTCACGCCGCCGCGCTGCCCGGTGCCGAGGATCGCGGTGACGGTATAGATCGAGCCATATTGGAGGATATCAACCACGGGCCCAGCCTCGTTCAGGCCAGTGACATAGATGTTCGCGCCATTGCCCGGCCAGGCACCGATACGCACATCGGGCAGGTTGCCGGACAGCACCTTCACCCGCGCCGAAACGCGCAGATAGGTGCCCGGGATGATCGGCGTGTCAGCCATGGAGCGAATGCGCGTGGTGGCGTCGACCTTCAGGATCTCGAGGCAGGAGCCGAAATCACTGTCTGCGGCCACAATGGCCGCGTTGGCCGCCGTGGCCCAAGTATTGCTTCCCGGCGTGCCGTCGGTGCGCGACCATTGCGCCAGCCCCGCAGCAAAGGGCGGTGGCATCAAGATTAGGCCGTCGGTGATCACCTGGTTCATGTCGTACCCCTTTTCCGCACGAGACCAAGCCCAAGGGGTGGCCTTCGCAACATCCATCAACCGGACAAGGGAACCGAGGCGCCCTGAACGGTCACCTCGGTTATTTTGCAATGTCTGTAAAAAGTCCGGGACTGGGCCGACTGGGACAGCCCATTCCCGGATTGCACCGCCATCTTTACGCCCCAGAGGTTAAGCGCCGGTTAACAAGACCGGAAAAAGCCTCACGGCCCCGCGTGTGCTTCTTCATCTTGGTAGAAAAACTCTGGGGTAGGCCTTGGCCGTAGGGGCGCGGCCCCGGCCCGTCCCATCAAGCATCCCGTCCGCTGATTGTCAGGCGCCGACTGACGTCGAGGGCAGGATCTGCACGCCATTGATGCGCCAGCCCTCCGGCGTTTCAGTCATCGAATAACCCAGATAATGCGGCACACCCGACTGGTCGATCACCTCCACCCGCTGCACGATCAGGCCGGAAAAGGTCTGCAGGTCGATGAAGGTGGCAGTGCCGGGGTTGCGGACCATCGGGAAGGCTTCCTCCACCATCTGGCCAAAACGCTCGACCGTGCCGAAGATGCCCTGAATGCTGGGACTGGCGAATTCCCACGCCGAGGCCAGATCATCGGCACGGAAGGCATCGAACTGCCCGCCGATGGTGGCCTCGATCCCCGGGTTGGGGGCGAGCAATTCCTGGGCTGCCACGGGACGCGGCGCAACGACGGCAGCAACGGCGGCAAGGCCGAGGGCAAGAAAGACGGAAAGGGCAACAGCGCGGATCATTTGCTTCTCCTGATATCGAGGGTCACGATATCTTGACCCACGTGATTGTGACCTACGTAAAGCGCGCCGAAAAAGTTTCAGCCCAAAAGTCGCCCCGCCAGACCATCTTCGATTAAGTGCACCGTTTCGGCCAAGCCGTAGAGCGCGATGAACCCGCCAAAGCGCGGCCCCTGCGAGGCGCCCAACAGCACTTCGTACAGCGCCTTGAACCAGTCGCGCAGCGGCTCGAAGCCGTGGTCCTTGCCGATAGCAAAGACGAGGGTCTGCAACGCCTCATCCTCCAGCGGGCCGTCATAGGCCCGTAGCCGTTCGGCCAGATCGGCCATCGCCGCCCTCTCCCGCTCGTCCGCCGCCCGGAACACGCGGGTGGGTTTCACGAAATCCTCGTAATACCGCAGCGCGAAGCCTGCCGCCTGATCGAGGTCGGGATGGGTCGCGGGCGCGGCATCGGGGGCATAGCGGCGGATGTAGCTCCACAGCGCCTCCTTGTCTTCTGCACCTGCCACACTGGCGAGGTTCAGCAACATCGCAAAGTTGACCACCATGGTCGAGGCAGGCACGTTGTGGCCGTGAATGTGATAGACCGGGTTCGCCAGTCGCTGCGCTGTGTCCTGATCCGCATAGGCACGCAGTTGCTGGTGGTATTCGTCGAGCGCCTTCGGGATCACGTCGAAATGCATCCGCTTGGCGGTCTTGGGCTTGGCATACATGAAATAGGCGAGGCTTTCGGTCGAGGCGTAGGTCAGCCATTCGTCCATTGTCAGGCCGTTGCCTTGCGATTTGGAGATCTTGCCGCCGACCTCATCAAGGAACAGCTCATATGTGAAAACCTGCGGCGGACGGCCGCCGAGGATGGCGCAGATGCTGGAATAGATCGCCGTGTTGGGCGCGTGTTCCTTGCCGTAGGGTTCCCAATCGACGCCAAGCGCAGCCCAGCGCGCGCCGAAATCGGGCTTCCATTGCAGCTTCACGCGGCCGCCCGTCACCGGCAGGGTCCATTCGCGGCCGTCCTCGTCATCGAAGGTGATGGTGTATTCGGCGGCATTGACCGACTTCATCGGCACGTAGAGGACGCGGCCGGTTTCGGGGTGGATCGGCAGGAAGATCGAATAGGTCTTGCGGCGTTCTTCGCGGAGCGATTTCAGCATCACGGCCATCAGGTCGTCATAGCGCTCCACCGCAAGGCGCAGGATGTCGTCGAAACTGCCGGATTCGTAGAATTCCTTGGCGGAATAGAAATCGTACTCGAAGCCGAAAGTGTCGAGGAACCGCCGCAGCATGGCGTTGTTGTGGTGCCCGAAGCTTTCGTGGCAGCCGAAGGGATCGGTGACCGAGGTCAGCGGCTTTTGTAACTCGCCCTGCATCGCCTCGCGGTTGGGGACGTTATCGGGCACCTTGCGCAACCCGTCGAGATCGTCGGAGAACGAGATCAGCCGCGTCGGGATGTCGGAAATGACCTCGAACGCGCGGCGCACCATGGTGGTGCGCAGCACCTCGCCGAAGGTGCCGATATGGGGCAGGCCGGAAGGGCCATAGCCCGTCTCGAACAGGACATGACCCTTGGCGGGCGGGGCCTTTTCGTAGCGCTTGAGCACGGCGCGCGCCTCCTCAAAGGGCCAGGCCTTGGAGGTCATTGCAGCGTCGCGCAGATCAGTCATGATTCATGTCCTTGAACAGTCGGACCAAAGGTCCGCGACCGCACCTATTGTTTGCGGCGTCCGCCGTCAATAAATGAGGGGCAATCACGGATCGGAGACCGCCATGACAGATCACAGCTTCACCCCGGAGGACAGCCTTGTCGCCGTCATGGTGGGCATTTCCTTCTCGGACGAGACGATCCGCACGGTAGAGTTGTTGTCGATCGAGCAGATCGTGAATTACCTGCCGATGTTCGGCAATTACGACGCGGACCGGATCCGCGGGGTCGCTTCCATCGTTTTTGATCTCTTCGAGGAGGAGGATGGGCTCGATGCGCTGTTCGGTATGGTCAGGAACTCCTTGCCGGAACGCCTGTACGAAACCGCCTATGCGTTGGCATGCGACGTGGCTGCCTCTGACGGGATCACGGCGCAGGCGGAATTGCGATACCTTGAAGAACTGCGCCATGCCCTTGAAATCGACCGTCTGCACGCCGCCGCCATTGAGCGGGGAGCGCGGGCGCGGCATATGCAGATCTAGGCCGGAACGATCTGGCGCCGGATGCGGGCAAGGTTTTCGTCCACAACCGCCCGTTCCCCGGGCGTCAGGACAGTCGCGCGGGGATATACCGGGTCGGCTCGGTCATTCAGGATTGGCAGGTGCCAACCATCGGTGCCATCAAAGAAATCCCTTGCGCCCTGCGTCCCGAACTCGTCCAGAAAGCCCTGAATGACGGTATCAAGATAGCTCAGCAGGATCGGGTGTTGCCCGTCGTCGATCAGATGCGGCTCGACCGCGTAGATCTGAACCTCGCGCACCTTTGGATGGGCATGGCGGATCCGGTCGACTGGATGGCGGGCATAGGCCGCCTCGCGCAGATCGAGTGCCCCCCAGTCCGCACCCGGCACGGCGGCGATCAGTCCGGCGATCTGCGCATCCGGGTGCGCCTCTACTGTCAGGAACGCAATCTGGCGCAGGCTGGTGCCCCGCCAGACCCGCCGCCACCCCGTCACATGCGCCTGCATGGCGTGGGGATAGGCATGGGTGCGGCGGTTCACAAGGCTGCCGTAACCGAAGAAAAATGGGTCACTCATGGCTTTGGAATGGGGCAATAGAAACCGTCAATCAAGCCCTCTTGATCGCCGCCCTGTTGGCCCATATGGTCAAGGTGTCTTCGCAGGGAGACACTTGGGCGTCCGCACTTCGGGCACCCGAGGGCCGAAGGAGCAACCGCCCCGGTAAACTCTCAGGCAAAAGGACCTGCGATGAACAAACAAACTCTGGAGAGTGAGGGGTCCGCCCCTCCGCCGAAGGGATAACGATCTCAGGCGAACGGACAGAGGGGGCATCGTTTCACGCTGGCTTCAGCGTGGGAAGGATGCCGGGCCAGGGTGACCCGGAGAAGGGGAATGATGGCTGGGGATGATCTCAAGACTTTGGCGCTGGCGGGATTGCATGCGGGACTGGGCGCGAAATTCGTGCCCTTCTCGGGCTATTCCATGCCGGTCCAGTATCCGCGCGGCGTCATGGGCGAGCATCTGTGGACGCGGCAGAGCGCGGGGCTGTTCGATGTCAGCCACATGGGACAGGTGATGTTGCCATTGGACGCGGCCGAGGCGCTGGAGGCGCTGGTGCCGGTCGATATTCTGGGGTTGGCGGAAGGGCGGCAACGCTACGGCTTCTTCACCAATGACACGGGCGGCGTGCTGGACGATCTGATGATCGCGGTGGTGCCTGACGGGTTGTTTCTGGTGGTGAATGCGGGCTGCAAGGATGCCGATCTGGCACATCTGCGCGCGCATATTGACGGCGTCGTCGAGGTGACCGACCGCGCGTTGCTAGCGCTGCAAGGCCCCAAGGCCGAGGCGGTGCTGGCGGGGTTGATTCCGGGCGCGGCGGGTCTGCGTTTCATGGACAGCGTGCGTCTTGCTTGGAACGGGGCGGAACTCTGGATCAGCCGATCCGGCTATACCGGCGAGGACGGGTTCGAGATTTCGGTCCCGCAGAACCGCGCGGAGGACTTCGCCCGCGCCTTGCTGGCGGACGAACGTGTGGCCCCCATCGGCCTCGGCGCGCGGGATTCCTTGCGGCTGGAGGCCGGGCTGCCGCTTTACGGGCAAGATATGGACCCCGGTATTTCCCCTGTCGAAGCGGGCCAGTCCTGGGCCATCGGCAAGGTCCGCCGCAGCGGCGGCGCGCGTGCCGGCGGATTTCCCGGCGCAGCCATCATCCTCGAGCAGATCAGCCATGGCGCACCGCGCCGCCGCGTCGGCCTGCTGCCCGAAGGCCGCGCCCCGATGCGCGCGGGCGTACCGCTTTTCGACAGCGAAGATGCAGCGACGCCGATCGGCTCCGTCACTTCTGGCGGCTTCGGGCCCACGCTTGGCGCACCGATGGCGCTGGCCCTGATCGACGCGGCAACGCCCCGCGATGCACCCCTTTACGGCGAGGTTCGCGGCAAACGTCTGCCTGTGGCCCAGGCCGCCCTGCCTTTCACCCCGCCCGGCTACAAACGCTGACACCAACGGAGATCAATATGCGCTTCACCGAAGACCACGAATGGCTGAAAGAGGACGGGGATATCATCACCGTCGGCATAACCGAACACGCTGCCAGCCAGTTGGGCGATGTCGTGTTCGTGGAACTGCCCGAGATCGAGACCCAAGTCGCCAAGGGTGACGAGATTGTAGTGATCGAAAGCGTCAAGGCGGCCTCGGACATTCTTGCGCCACTGGATGGCGAGATCATCGAAGTCAATGACGCGCTGGTCGACAACCCCGCGCTGGTGAACGACGACGCGATGGGCGAGGCGTGGTTCTTCAAGATCAAGGTCGATGATCCCCGCGCGCTGGACGAATACATGACCGAGGATGAATACAAGGACATGATCGGGGAGTGAATGTGGTTGATGTGGGAGGGGGGCCAGCCCCCCGACCTGCGGTCTCCCCCCGGAGTTTTTCTGCCAAGCTGAATGTGCGCCGTTCTTGCCCTTTGTCAGGCGGGCCGCGCCGATGGAGTACGTGATGCCCTGGACGACCACCGACTACGACCCGACCGATTTCGCCAATCGCCGCCACATCGGGCCCTCACCGGCAGAAATGGCGCAGATGCTTGTCGCTGTGGGGGCGGAAAGCCTCGATGCGCTGATCGACGATACCGTACCGGCCTCGATCCGGCAGGCTCGCGCGCTGGACTGGCCTGCGATGTCCGAGGCGGAATTGCTGGAGCACATGCGGGGCATCGCCGCGAAGAACAAGCCGATGGTCAGCATGATCGGCCAAGGCTATTTCGGCACCCATACGCCGCCCGCAATCCAGCGCAACGTGCTGGAGAATCCGGCCTGGTATACCGCCTACACGCCCTATCAGCCTGAAATAGCCCAAGGCCGTCTGGAGGCGCTGCTCAACTTCCAGACCATGGTAGCGGATCTGACCGGGCTTGATGTTGCCAACGCCTCGCTTCTGGACGAGGCCACGGCCGCGGCCGAGGCGATGGTGATGGCGCAGCGCGCGGCGAAGTCCAAGGCGGGCGCGTTCTTTGTCGATGAGAATTGCCATCCCCAGACCATCGCCGTGATCCAGACCCGCGCGGCCCCCTTGGGGATCGAGGTGATTGTGGGCGTGCCGGAG
>JBBQHZ010000123.1:0-11987 GCA_038324445.1 Rhodobacterales bacterium
CTCGGCACCGTCAATGACAAGGGCATAGCGGCCTTTGGTGTCGCCATGCTGTCGCGTGATATCGGTCATTTTGCGGGATGGCCCCCCTGCTGTCTTGCGCCGGACGTCTGACCCGGCGCTGCATTTGTCCGACGGGGCCATTGCGAGGTCAAGGCAGAGTAACCGACACCGACGGCGGGATCGAACGGGCGCCGCAAGACGGATGGCGGAATTGCAGACCTGAGGCGATGGCTGGACCAAAGCCCCCGTTCTTTCGGGTTGCGATGCGAAAGTCTGCTGCCTACTGATGTTGGGACTTTCGGGAGGATCGATTGCACAATCGCCCGTCAGGAGCACCGGTGCCCACAAACGGAATGGCGTTCGAGAACGACCTGCTGACCGAAGTTGCCTCGAACGGGCGATCTTCGCCCGGTCAGATGACCTGCGTTACCATCTGTCACCAGGAAGCGCTGATCATCGAACAGTTTCTTGCGCATTACAGGGCCCTTGGCTGCGACCGTTTCCTGATCGTTGATGACAATTCCAGCGATGGCACGGCTGAGATTCTGGCAAGACAAGACGACGTGGTGATTTTTCATCCGCGCGAGGGCGTGGCGTTCAAGGATAATCTGGGGCGGTGGCGGCAAGACATCCTCGACCACTTTTGCCCCGATCGCTGGGTCACGCTGCCCGATGTCGACGAGTTCCTGTATCACCGCCACATGCCGGGCCTGTTGGGTGATCTTGCCGCCGAGCTGGACGAGAAAGGAGAGCAGGCGCTGCTTGCCGTCATGGTCGACATGTATGCGGACCACCCCTTGGGCACAAAAATCTATGACGGTCTGGGTCCCATCCAGGAGGCGTATCCCTATTTCGATGGACAGGGCGAGCCGCCGTTTGGGCTGCGGATCGTCGCCCCGCCTTCAAGTTTTGCCAGACGATTTCCCACGCCAAGTGTCAGTTTTACGGGGGGGGTGCGCGAAAGGCTGTTCTTTCAGCGCCGCAAGTTGACGCGATTCCAGAAGTGGATGCTGTCGCGCTTTGCGCATCTGCGACGTCCGCTCAACCCGACTGGCTTGAGCCAATGGGAGAATCGCCTCGTCCGGGCACTGACCCGCCGGTGCTTTTCGGACGACCCGTTGATTCTGAACAAATTTGCGCTGCTCAAGTGGCAGCGTGGCACGCGGTTCTCGCGGGCGCCGCATTTCATCGACCGGCCCCTGCGCGTGTCGGAAGGATTGGCTGTCCTTCTCCACTTCAAGTTCTACAAGGGGCAGGTCGGTTTCGAATACAACGTCGAACGGGGCCAGCATGCGGGAGGGGCGAGGATGTATCGCCAGATGATGGCAAGGCAGGATGTGCTTGAAGCGTCGCCCCTGACGCCTGACAGCGTCCGGTTCTGCGGAGTGGAGTCCTTGCGCGGCATCTTGCGGTGAGAGGTGCAGAAACAACCCCGCCCAGCCTTTGCCCGGCGTCGGCCTGAATGCGTCCGTCTTGACAGGCGGCAATTGGAAGCCTGCTAGGCGACGATCGTGGCTTCGGTGGCCGCGCGGAGCTCAGCGTCGGAGACGCCATCGGCGCATTCCACGATGCGAAGGCCGCCGTCGACCACGTCCAGAACGCCCAGGTTGGTGATGATGCGGTCCACCACGCCACGCCCCGTCAGGGGCAGGGTGCATTCGCGCAGCACCTTGCTGTCGCCATGTTTGCTGGTGTGATCCATCACCACAACAACGCGGCCCACGCCCGCGACCAGATCCATCGCGCCGCCCATGCCCTTGACCAGCTTGCCGGGGATCATCCAGTTGGCGAGGTCGCCGTTCTCGGCCACCTCCATCGCGCCGAGGATCGCCATGGCGATCTTGCCGCCCCGGATCATGCCGAAGCTCTGCGCGCTGTCGAAATAGGAGGTGTGGGGCAGTTCGGTGATGGTCTGCTTGCCGGCGTTGATCAGGTCCGCATCCTCGGTGCCTGCGACCGGGAACGGCCCCATGCCCAGCATGCCGTTCTCGGATTGCAGCGTCACCTCGATCCCCGCGGGGATGTAGTTCGATACCAGCGTCGGGATGCCGATGCCGAGGTTCACATACCAGCCGTCCTGAAGTTCCTGCGCCGCACGGGCGGCCATCTGGTTGCGGTCCCACATGGGCGTTTCTCCTTAGGTCTGCGAGGGTGAGGCGATTGCTACCGCAAAGGCCGCGAAAAGCGAAGCGCCGAAATCGGCGTTCATGTGGCGATGGTCGTTGAGCAGGCGGCCGTCCGCGCGGAAGTCGAGGGAGCCGTGGCCGAAGGGCTCTCGCGTCAGGAAGGGCTGGGCGATGGTCTCATCTGGTTGCGGCACGAAGATCATGCCGCGCGCCTGCAGCGCGGCGGTCAGGGCATCCCGGAAAGCGGTGTGGATCTGGGCCGCATGGGGGTGCGTGGCCATGGCGGCATAGGGTTGCTGGTGCAGCGGGCCCGGTGGGACCACGGCCGTCGTGGGGTAGGGGGCAAGCGCCACATGCAGGGGCAGAGTGCCGAACTGCGCCCGCAGATGGTCTGCGCGGAGGGCGATGGATTCGGTCATGGCAGACAGGAAGCCCGGCAGCGAGAGGAGCGGCAGGTCGCGGCGCAGCGGCCAATCGGCGATGTCGTAGCTGATGGCTGTCCAGAGCGTCGCGGGCATGCCCAGCGTGTCGCCGATGACGAGGATATGGTCGAACGCCGCCAGGTCGATGGTCGCGGTGCCGTTCACGCGCCGGGCCAGTTTCATCGCGCCGGTGTCGGCACGGTCGGGGCCGAACTGGCCGTCGATCAGCCGCGCCTCATCGAACTTGCCGCCGGGAAGGCCGTAGAAGGTGACGTCGAGCGACGGGTGGTCGGCCGCGATGCGGGCCTCGGCGTATTTCATCGCGCCGATGTTGGAGGTGCCGACGACGGCGATCTTGGCTGGCGTCACGGCGCGCCCTCCGGGCGGAAGGCATCAAGAAGGATGTCTTCGCAGATGGCGTCGTCCTGTCGGACTACGCCGGGGCCGCCATGCTCCTCGGGCAAGCCCTCCTCGCGGCGGTCATCTTGGGCGAGGCCGTGGGACGCCAGAAAGGTGTGCATGATCCCTGCCACGATCTCGGGCCGGACAGAGCGGAGGTTAGCCTCGAAGGGGCTAGCGGCATGGGCGGGCGAGGTGGCAAGTTCGTAGCTTGGGAAGTAGTCGATGCGCTCGGAACTGGCGGCGAGGATGTCGCAGACCACGCGCAGTATGGATTTCGACAGCATGGTGGCGGGCAAGACGTGCTGGGTGCTGGCGGTGGCCGCCAATGGCACCGGACTTACCGTCAGAAGCCAGCGCAGATCGGGGTTGAGGGAGGTCAGCGCCTCCTCCAGCGCGGAGAAGTCGTCGAGGATTTCGGCTACGCCGTAATTGGCGAAGCGGAAGATCGCCGGATCGTAGTTCCCCGCGATGGTGCCGGGCGCCGTGGGGTAGACGGTGCCGGTGGCGGTATGTTTCCACGCTTCGGTCAGCCCGAGGGTAAAGACGATCAGATCGGCCTGCGACAGGGCTTGGGCCAGCGCCGCAAGGTGCTGCGCGCGCATTTCCAGCACGATGTCGGGCGAGGCGAGGCCGTCGGGCTCCACCCCCGGGCGCTGCGCATCCCAGAAGCGGCCGTCCTTCTCCCAGACCGGCAGGGCCGGTGTCGCGCCAGCCATCTCGTCGACCAGTTGGCGGAATTGCCGGACCGTGTAGATGTTGCCGAAGCGGGCGGAATAGACGCCGTAGCCGAAGCGCTTGGCCGTTTCAGGCGGCAGGCCACGCCGGGCCGGTTCCGCGTCGATGACGTTGATACCCGCCGCCTTCATCGCCGCGCCGACATGCTGCGCGAAGCACGAGCCGGCGGTGAAAACGCGGGTGTCACGGGTGACCGGGAATTTCGGGCGGTAGATGTCGGGCGGAAAGGGCGAGGTGCCGGTAACGCCGCCCCGCCAGAAGGCGCGGGCGGGCAGGCCCGCATAGGGAGATCGCGCGCGCATGCCGTCAGCCATGGCAACGGCGCGGGGCGGGCATGCTCAGCACTTGTCGAGCCCGAGGCGCAGCATCGGCGCGGTGGAGATGCGTGCGCCGGGCATGTCCGGGTCGGCGCGCCAGATATCTTCCAGCGGCGCGTAGCCGCGCGCGTCGGCATTACCCGAGGCGGCGCCGTTCAGCGGATAGGCCGCGCCGCCCGAGACGAACACGATCTCCAACCCATCGCGGCATTCCACATCGCCGCTGTCGACGGTGAAGGGCCAGGGGAAATCGACGGTGTCGGCAGAGAGCGGCCCCGCTTCCTCGCGGCAGGCGGCTAGGGCAAGCAGGACCGCCAGGGTCGCGGCAGCGCGCAGGGCGATCATGCCGCGCGAACGGTGCGCTGCTCGATCCGTTTCTCGTGCTCGCCCTGAATCAGGCGATGGACATAGATGCCGGGTAGGTGGACCGCGTCGCCGTCGAGGGAGCCGGTGGGGACGATCTCCTCCACCTCAAGGATGCAGATCTTGCCGCACATGGCGGCGGGCGGGTTGAAGTTGCGCGCGGTCTTGCGGAACACAGCATTGCCCGTCGCGTCGGCCTTCCACGCCTTGACGATGGAGAGGTCGGCGAAGATGCCTTCCTCCAGGATATAATCCTGGCCGTTCCAGTTCTTCACTTCCTTGCCGTCCGCGATGACGGTGCCGACGCCGGTCTTGGTATAGAATCCGGGGATGCCGGCACCACCTGCGCGCATACGCTCGGCCAGTGTGCCTTGTGGGTTGAATTCCAGCTCCAATTCGCCCGACAGGTATTGGCGCATGAATTCGGCGTTTTCGCCCACATAGGACGACATCATCTTCCTGATCTGGCGGGTCGCCAACAGCTTGCCGAGGCCGAAATCGTCGACGCCTGCATTGTTGGAGGCCACGGTCAGATCCTTGGTGCCCGCCGCGACGATGCCGTCGATCAGCAGTTCGGGGATGCCGCAGAGGCCGAAGCCGCCCGCCGCGATCAGCATGCCGTCGAACAGCACGCCCTCAAGGGCGTCCGCCGCCGAGCCATAGACCTTTTTCATGCGCCGTTTCCCTGTAAGCCTGCGTTAGCGCGCAAATTGGCGAATGGGCGCGGGAGTGTCAACGCGCGGTCAGAAGCCCAAAGCCTGTTCCATCTCGGCGATCAGGGTCGAGACGTAGCGGTCGAAGCGGTCGCCGGGCTGCTGGCCGATGAATTTCTGCTGGAACGGATCGGGGGCGTGGATCGTCGATCCGCTCAACGCCTCCAGCACCTGATGGCCGCAGAACGGCACATGAACCTCGGAATAGCCGCCTTCATGCACGAGTGTCAGGCGGCCGTCGCAGAGGTCGGCGGCGGCCTCCATCGTCATCTCGGTCAGGGCGCGGAAGGTTTCGGCGCCGGCAATCATCCGCCCGAGGGGGTCGACCAGCGAGGCGTCGAAGCCGCAGGCGACGATGATCGCGTCGGGCTGGAAGGCATGGAGCGAGGGGACGACGAGGCGCTCGAACGCCTCGACATAGCCCTTGTGGCCGGTGCCGGGTGGCAGGGGCACGTTGAGGTTGAAGCCAGCGCCCGCATCCGACCCGCGATCGGCGAAGTCGCCCGAATCGACCGGGTAGTTGCGTTCCTGATGGATCGAGATCGTCAGCACATCGGGGCGGTCGTAGAAGATCGCCTCGGTCCCGTTGCCGTGGTGGACGTCCCAGTCGATGACGGCGACACGGTCGGTCATGCCGGCGGCCTGCGCGGCCTCGATGGCGATGGCGATATTCGCCAGCAGGCAGAACCCGTTGGGAAAGTCGGGCAGGCAATGGTGGCCGGGCGGGCGCGACAGGGCATAGGCGTTGCGGTGGGTGCCTTGAAGGGTGGAAAGGAACGCGGCCTTGGCAAGGCCCGCGGAGAGCGCGGCGATCTTGTAGCCATCGGGGCCGAAGGGGGTGCGCAGGCCAAGCTCACCACCGCCCTGCGCCGATTTCTCGCGGAAGGCTTGCAGGTAGTGGGCGGGGTGGACGCGGAGGAGGTCTTCCTCGGTGGCCGGCGCGGCGGACTGGGTAGCGAGATCGTCCCAGAGGCCGGTCAGGCGCATCAGGTTGACAAGGCGGCGCTTGGTTTCGGGGTTCTCGGGCAGGCCGCCACCGGGCTGGATCAGGCCGCCAACCTGCAGCAGGCCCGCGTAGTTGCCACCGGAATGCCAGAAGCAATGTTCGTCCCAGAAGAATCCCGTGCTCATCTGGCCCTCCCCGCTGGTTTCGACGACTATTGCCTTACAGGGACGACACGGCAAGGAGGCTTGGACATGGCGCGCGATCTGCCCGATCTGTCGGGGTTGAGCGGTGACATCGCGGTGCGGGTGACGCCCGGCGCGGCGCGCGACCGGATCGTGGTGGAGGACGGGGCCCTGCTGCGCGTCTACGTCACCGCCATCGCCGAGGGTGGCCGTGCCAACGCCGCCGTGCAGGCCCTGCTAGCGCGCGCCATGGGCCGGCCGAAAACGGCGCTGCGGCTGATCCGAGGGACGGGCGCGCGCAACAAGGTGTTCCGCCTGGATTGAGCGAGGCCCCGATCAGAGATCGGGGCGCAGCTGGTAGACGCCTTCGGGCAGATCAAGGGCGGCACCCAGATCATGGACCTGCGCGATGGACAGCGTGATGGTCACCATCTGGTCGGTGCGAGCATCGTATTGCTGCAGCGTCACGCATTCCTCGAACGCCGATACGATCACGTCCTCGTGCAGGGGCGTTTCGCCCTCATCCACAAGGGTAACGATGGTGGCGTCGAAATCGTGCTCGATCGTAAACATGCCCTTAGGCTAGGGGCCAGGCCTTGGCTTGCCAAGCCCCCGCATCGGGGCCGCGATCGGCGGCGCGCTGCCCACGTTGTCGTGAGGGGGCTGGACGCCACATCGGGCCGGGTTAGGGTTGCGCTGATCCCGTCGAAGGAACCCGCGATGCGCCTTGTCCTTGCCGCCCTTGCTGTCCTTGGACTTGGGGCATGCGTGGCCCCCACCCAGCAATTTGCGGCGCCTGTACCGGTGCCGCAGGAGGTGCCGGTTTCCGTCGCCCGGGCCATCGAGGTGACACGCCGGATCCAGCCGGTGGCCGAGGCGCTCTGCCGGGCGGAAACCCCGCGCCAGTCCTGCGACTTCGCCATTCTGGTCAACCGCGATCCGCGCGCCGGGGTGAACGCGTTCCAGACACTGGACCGCGATACCGGGCGGCCGATCATCATCCTGACCGTGGGGTTGATTCAGGACGTGCGCAACGACGACGAACTGGCCTTCGTGATCGGCCACGAGGCGGCGCATCACATCGCGCAGCATCTGGCGGCGCAGCAGCAGGCGGCGCAACTGGGGGCGGATCTTCTGGGCCGCGAGGCGTTCGAGCGGGGCGGCTCCGAGGCCGAGATCATCGAGGCCGCGCAAGCCGGTGCCATCATCGGCGCGCGGCGGTTCAGCCAGTCGGCGGAGTTGGAGGCGGACGCTTTGGGCACCGTGATCGCCTGCCGGGCGGGGTTCGATCCGCTGATCGGCTCGCAGTTCTTCAGCCAGTTGCCCGATCCCGGCGACCGCGTGCTGGGCACCCATCCGCCCAACGCCGCGCGGGTTGGAATCGTGCGCCAGGCTTATGAGCGGTTTTGCCGGTGATCCATCAGGTCGCGAGCGTGCCCCAAAGGTCGTAATCGCTGGCCTCGTCCACGGTGACGGCGACGATGTCGCCTTGGGACAGGCCCTCGAAACCTTCGTCGATGTAGAGGTTGCCGTCGATCTCGGGCGCGTCGGACATGGTGCGGCAGGTGGCGCCTTCGGCGTCAATACTGTCGACGATGACCTGCAGGCGCGTGCCGACCTTGGCGGCGAGTTTGGCCTCGGAGATGGCTTGCGCCTTTTCCATGAAACGGTCCCAGCGGTCCTGTTTCACGTCCGGGGCCACATGGTCGGGCAGCGCGTTGGAGCGAGCACCGGCGACGTTTTCGTACTGGAAGCAACCGACGCGGTCGAGTTGCGCTTCGTCGAGCCAGTCGAGCAGGGTTTCGAACTCGACCTCCGTCTCGCCGGGGTAGCCGACGATGAAGGTAGAGCGCAGCGTGATGTCCGGGCAGTCGCGGCGCCACGCGGCGATCTCGTCGAGGGTGCGCGACGCGGCAGCGGGGCGCGCCATGCGCTTGAGAGTGTCGGGATGGGCGTGCTGGAACGGAATGTCGAGATAGGGCAGCAGGCCATTGGCAGGGTCGGCCATCAGTGGGATCAGGTCGCGGACATGGGGATAGGGGTAGACATAGTGCAAGCGAACCCAGGCGCCGAGGGTGGACAAGTCTCTGGACAGGTTGAGGATCGGAAACTTTTCGTCCCTTCCCTTCCAATCCGTGCCATAGGCCGACGTGTCCTGACTGATGATGAGAAGCTCGCGCACGCCCGCATCGACCAGTTTCTCGGCCTCGCGCAGGATGGCGGCTTGCGGGCGGCTGGACAGACGCCCGCGCATGTCGGGAATGATGCAGAACTTGCACTTGTGATCGCAGCCTTCGGCGATCTTGAGATAGGCGTAATGGCGCGGCGTCAGCTTGACGCCGGCGGGCGGCAGCAGGTCGATGAACGGATCGGGCGAGGGCGGCACGGCCTTGTGGACCGCATCGAGCACCTGCTCGTATTGATGCGGGCCGGTGACGGCGAGCACGCGGGGATGCGCGCCGGTGATGTATTCCGGCTCGGCGCCCAGGCAGCCGGTGACGATGACGCGGCCATTGGCCTCCAGCGCTTCACCGATGGCATCGAGGCTTTCCAGCTTGGCACTGTCGAGAAAGCCGCAGGTGTTCACGATGACGGCGTCGGCGCCGGCATAGTCGGGGCTGATGGCATAGCCCTCGGCCCGAAGGCGGGTCAGGATGCGTTCGCTGTCAACGAGCGCCTTGGGGCAACCCAGCGACACCATGCCGATGCGCGGCTGGCCGGGGCGGGACGCCTCGGGCACGCGGGCACGGGCAAGATCCGGGCGGAGGTTGGGTGGGTTATCGGCCATGGCGCGCATGTAGCGCGGCGCGGGGCTGGCGGAAAGCCCTTGTATCGCGCGGCGGCCGCGCAGTTGCGGCGCGAAAAGAGCGCGGGCGGGATGGGCCGGGCGGCGTATGGGGCCACAGGTGGGCATCAGGGCCGCGAAGGGTCGGCAAGGCCCCGCCCGATCCCCTGCCAGCGGGCAGCTTGGGGATAGGCCAAGGGGCGCAACCGCGCTAGGCTGCGGAAAAAGACGTGACGGAGGTGTGACGATGCGGTGGATCTTGCGACTTCTGGGGGCTGTGGTGGTTCTGGCCTGTCTGGCGGTGGGTGTCGTGTTGCTGATCCCGGCAGAGCGGATCGCGCAGATGGCCGGAGACCGGATCGCGCAGGCAACCGGGCGCACGGTCACGATCACCGGTGAAGCCAGCCCGACGCTCTGGCCCGATCTGGGCGTTGTCGTCGAGGGCTTGAGCATCGGCAACCCGCGCTGGGCGGGTGATGCGCCGATGATCCGGGCCGAGAGGGTGAATGTCGGCGTGGCCTGGGCCGGCCTCTTCTCGGGCGATATCCGGGTGGAGCGGGCCGAGTTGGAGGGGGCCGAGATCATGCTGGTGCGCGCCGCCGACGGGCGCGTGTCGTGGGACATGGGCGGTGAGGATCTGACGGCGGAAGATGCCGGTCCGCGGCGGCAGGTCGGGTTCGACGAGGCGGTGATTACCGGCGCGCGGGTGCGGTATCTGGACCTTGAAGGCGGGGCGGATTGGGATGTGGCGGGGCTTGATGCCACCATCCGGCTACCGGAGGCGGGCGGAGCCGTTGCGATTGCCGCGCGCGGCACGCTGAACGGCACGCCGCTGGAGCTTTCGGGCACCATCGACAGCGTCGCGGGGCTGTTGGCCGGGGAGGCACGTCCTGTGCAGGCGGACCTGACATGGCGCGGCGGCACGGCAGAGTTCGACGGGCAACTGGCGCTGGATGCCACTGCGGAGGGCGCCTTGGTGCTGGAGGCGACCTCGCTGGCGCCGCTGGTGGCGCTTGCGGGGGCCGAGATGCCCGATCTGCCGCGCGGGTTGGGTAGCGACCTGATCGCGGTGACGGGCAACGTGACGCTGGCGCGCGAGGGCTCGGTCCATCTGCGCGCCGCCGAGTTGCGGCTGGACCAGACGGTTCTCAACGTGGCGCTGGACCTTGTGCCGGGCGAAGATCGCCCGATGCTGCGCGGCACGATCACCGGCGGGGCGATCACCCTGCCGGGCTTGCTGGCCAGCGCTGATGGAACCACCGAGGCGAGTGGGTGGCCGCGTGATGTCATTGATGTTTCGGGATTGTTTGCGACAGATGCGGACCTGACCGTGCGCACGCAAAGCCTTGATCTGGGCGCGGTCACCTTGAGTGACATCGACCTGCGCGCCACCCTGACACGGGGGCGGGTGGTGTTCGACATTGCCAGTATCGGCACCTATGGCGGGCAGTTGGCCGGGCAATTTGTCATCAACGGGCGCGGCGGGTTGTCGGTGGGGGGCGACCTGATCCTTGCCGACGTCGCGCTGCAACCGCTGATGATGGCGATGGCGGGATATGAGCGGTTGGAGGGCACCGGATCGGCCTCGCTCGAATTCCTCGGGGTGGGGAATGATCTTTACACGATCATGGACGGGTTGGAGGCGGAGGGGGACATCACGCTGGGGCAGGGCGCGATCCTTGGCCTCGATCTGGCAGGCATGTTGCGGAACTTCGATCCGGGGTTCCGGGGCGAGGGGCAGCGCACCGTCTATGACCGGGTGGCGGCCAATTTCCTTGTCCGCGAGGGCGTGTTGATGAATGACGACCTGCTGCTGGAAGCGACGTGGGGCGAAGTGCAGGGCGAAGGCTCGGCCGATCTGGCGGCGATGACGGTGGACTACCTGCTGACGCCCGAGATCCGCCGTGATGCGGAGGGTGTGGCGACGCTGCGCGCGCCGATCCGCATCTCGGGGCCGTGGGCCGGCCCGCAGATCCGCCCGGATCTGGAAGCCTTGGCCGCGTTGGAACTGGCCGAGGAAGCCGCGCGGCTGGAGGAGGAAGCCCGCCAGCGGTTTGAGGAGGAAGAGGACCGTCTGGAGGCCCTTGCGCGCGAGCGCGCGAACGAAGTGCTTGGCACGCAGATCGAGCCGGGCGATACACCCGAGGACATCCGCCGCCGCCTAGAAGAGGCCACGCGGGAGGAATTGCTGAGATTGCTTCCGCCGATTGGAGAATAGACAGTGGTGAGAGTGGCTGTGAAAAGCGCGGTGGCCGTGGCCCTGTGCGCGATGCTGGCAGGGTGCGGCGGCGGGTTCCTTGGCTTTGGTCGGGACCGCGATGGCGGGGGCGGCGGATCGACCGCCGGGCTTCACCCCGGCGAGACGCCGCAGATGCGATCGCTCGTCGATGAATATGCCGGCCGCCACGATATCCCCGCGGCGCTGCTGCACCGGGTCATCCAGCGCGAAAGCGACTATCGCGCCGATGCGCGCAACGGGCCGTATTACGGCTTGATGCAGATCCTGCCGCAGACGGCGAGCACGATGGGGTTCGAGGGGCAGCCGAACGACCTGCTCGATGCCCGCACCAACCTTGAATATGCCGGCCGCTACCTGCGCGGCGCTTGGCTGGTCAGCGATGGCGACATGGACGAGGCCGTGGGCTGGTATGCGCGCGGCTATTACTACGAGGCGCGCAATCGGTGCCTGCTGGTGGAAACGCGGCTTGCGGCGCGCGAAGTGGCGCCGCATTGCCGGTAGGTCAGGCAGTCGGTCGGATGGCTGCCTATGGCGTCATGGGGCGATGCCCCGGGTAGCCTTCAGCCAGCACGATCAGCGCCGCCGGTCGCGCCGCGCCGACATCGGTTGGAACGCCACGCCGACATGCGCCTCGCAATAGGGTTTCCCCTGTTGCACCGGTAGACCGCAGAAGTAGAAATCCTCGGTCGCGGGATCGCCGATGGGCCATTTGCAGACCCGCTCGGTCAATTCCATCAGGCTGATCTTCTTGGCGTGG
>JBBQHZ010000124.1:0-11864 GCA_038324445.1 Rhodobacterales bacterium
TGATAGAGGGCCTTTGCAGACGCCGAAAACCGCCGGAACTGCGAGGCTGCCTTCGCCCCGGCAAAAACATGAACAGCGTCGACGCTAGCGTCGGGATCGTCGAACAGATCCAACGTCGATCCATCGCGCCAGAAATGCCGCACCAGAACGGCATCCCGGTGCAGGGTCACGTGTTCTTCCAATCGCTCGCCCATAGCGGCAAACAGCGCCTCGAACACCGGGCGCATGGTCAAGACCGTTGGCCCGATATCAACAGGCCCGGCCTCCGACGCGACGACCCGCATCTTGCCGCCGGGCGCGTTCGCCGCTTCCACCACCGTAACGGGCAGTCCGGACGCAGCAAGCCGCAGCGCCGCCGACAGCCCGCCGATACCGGCCCCGATCACCACGGTTCGGGGGGTGGATGCAGAATGCGGCAATCCGTTGCCCTCCAAGTGTCAGCTTATGTTGACACACCGAACTAATATGTCCAGTCTGATTTACACCACGCATGTCTACTCGCGTGACCCGAATCTTTTGGCGGAGGTCTCTGCATGCCCCTCAAATCCCGCATCGAACGTGCCATGATCGCGGCTATCAAGCACGCGCAAGGCACTGATGCGCCGCCGAAGCTGGCCTCGGCGCTGGACTATTCCGTCACTCCAGGCGGCGCGCGCATCCGCCCGACCATCTGCCTGTCGGTGGCGCTTGCATGCGGCGACGATCAACCGGCACTTGCCGATGCCGCCGCCGCCGCCATTGAACTCATCCACTGCGCCAGTCTTGTCCACGACGACATGCCCTGTTTCGATGACGCCGATATTCGGCGCGGCAAGCCCTCTGTCCACAAGGCCTATGGCGAGCCTCTGGCCCTGCTGGCCGGCGATTCGCTTATCATTGCCGCGTTCGAGACGCTTGCCCTTGCCGCCCCCCACCACCCGATGCGCGCCATCGATCTGATGCGCGTGTTGGCGCAGTCCTCCGGCATGCCGGGGGGCATCTGTGCGGGGCAGGGGTGGGAGAGCGAATCGAAGATCGACCTCCGCGCCTATCACCGCGCCAAGACCGGCGCGCTGTTCACCGCCGCCACCCGTATGGGTGCCGCCGCCGCCGGCCACGATCCCGCGCCCTGGACCGAGCTTGGCGCCCGGATCGGGGAAGCCTTTCAGGTCGCCGATGACCTTCGCGATGCGCTTTACGATGAACAGGCGCTGGGCAAACCCGCCCATCAGGACGAGATTCATGACCGCCCCAATGCTGTAACCGCCCTTGGTGTGCGCGGCGCGATCCGGCGGCTGGAGGACATCCTTTCGGGCGCCATTTCGTCGATCCCGTCCTGCCCTGGCGAAGCGATGCTGGCCGACATGGTTCGCAAGACGGCGGAACGCCTGACGCCTGTGATGCCCCCGGTTCAGGCTGCCGAGTAAATGGCGCTGGCCGACCCGCAACCCACGCGGCAATCGCTCAGAGACCGGTTTTATGCCTGGCGCACCGCGCTGATCGGCTCCCGCGCTTTTCAGAAACGCGCCGCCCGGTTGCCGATTGCTGCAACGATCGCCCGGCACGATGGCGAAGCGTTGTTCGATCTGGTCGCGGGCTTCGTCCATAGCCAGATCCTGATGGCGTTTATCGAGCTCGACCTGCCCGACCATCTGGCGCGCCAACCCCGCAGCCTCTCCGATCTTTCCGCCCGCACCGGCATTCCCGAAGCTCGGATGCGGGTCCTGGCGCAGGGCGCCGTCGCTCTTGGCTTGATGACGCGACAAAAGGACGGCCGCTACGCCCTTGGTCGTCTGGGCGCGGCGCTGCCCGGTATCCCCGGTCTGTCGCAGATGATACGCCACCACGATGTCCTCTATCGCGATCTGCGCGATCCGGTCGCCTTCTTCCGCGATGGGTCGGATACCGAACTTGCCGGCTTCTGGCCCTATGTTTTCGGCGCCCATGGCGATGTGCCCGAGGATGTCGCCGCCACCTATTCCGAACTGATGGCCGACAGTCAGACGCTGGTGGCCGAGGAAGCGTTGGCGTATCTGAACCTCGGCTCCACCAGAACCCTGCTTGATGTGGGCGGTGGCACCGGCGTATTTCTTGCCACGGCAGGCGCGGCCTATTCCGCGCTTTCTCTTCACCTTTTCGACCTGCCCGCCGTCATTGCGCCCGCGACCTCCCGGTTCGCCCGCGAGGGCCTCAGCCAGCGCAGCCGCATCACCGGCGGTTCGTTCCGGACCGACGCCCTGCCCACGGGCGCTGATGCCATCAGCCTTGTGCGTGTCCTCTACGACCATGCAGATGAAACTGTCCGCATGCTCCTCGCCAAGGCGCATGCTGCATTGCCCGACGACGGGCGCATCATCATCGCCGAACCGATGTCTGGCGGCACCCAGCCAACCCGGCCCGGAGACGCCTATTTCGGCGTGTATTGTATGGCCATGCGGACGGGCAAAGCCCGCAGCGCAGGCGAGATTGCGGATCATCTGGCCCAAGCGGGCTTTGGCGATATCCGCATCGTGAAAACCAGTCGTTCCTTCGTGACCGGGCTGGTTCTTGCGACCAAAGTGTAAACCAAACACAACAGTTTCATCGGCTATGTCTATTCGGATTGACATATAAAGGTGTCAGGTTAAACTGACACTTATCGGAAAGCGGCAAAAGATTCTGTCTGCACACCTGCAGCGAACGACGCGGCCGAATATGGGAGTAAACCAGCTTGCACAGCACCGCCGTCATTCTTGAAGGACCCAGGACCCTCGGTCTTGGCCAGGTCGCGCTTTCGCGGCCCGAGGAGGCGCATCTGGTGGTCGACGTGCAGTATTCCGGTATCTCCACCGGCACCGAAAAATTGTTCTGGTCCGGCAAAATGCCCCCCTTCCCGGGAATGGGCTATCCGCTTGTCCCCGGCTACGAGGCGGCGGGCGAGGTGATGGAGGCGTCCCCCGGCACCGGCTTCAAACCCGGCGACCGCGTCTTTGTGCCGGGTGCGAATTGCTACGGCGAGATCAAGGGCCTTTTCGGTGGCGCCAGCAGCCGCCTTGTCACGGCACCCGAGCGCGTCGTGAAGATCGACAGCACCCTGAAAGCCGAAGGCGCGCTTCTGGCGCTGGCCGCGACCGCGCGGCATGCGATGGCCGGGATGGACAAGACGCTGCCCGACCTCATCGTCGGCCACGGCGTCTTTGGCCGCCTTTTGGCGCGTCTGACCATTGCGGCAGGCGGCAACGCCCCCACAGTCTGGGAAATCAACGAAGATCGTGCGCAGGGGGCGACGGGCTACACAGTCCTTCACCCGGAGGCCGACGACCGCCGCGACTATGCCTGCATCTATGATGCGAGCGGCCAATCCGACTTGCTGAATACCCTTATCTCCCGCTTGAAAAAAGGCGGCGAGATCGTGCTTGCGGGTTTCTACCCCGAGCCGCTGTCTTTCGCTTTCCCGCCCGCCTTCATGCGCGAGGCGCGCCTGCGCATCGCCGCTGAATGGACCCGCGCGGACCTGATCGCCACCCGAGACCTGATCGACCATGGGGCGCTGAGCCTCGATGGTCTGATCACCCACACAAGGCCCGCTTCAGACGCGGCGGAGGCATATCAGACCGCCTTCGAGGATGCGTCCTGTCTCAAGATGATCCTGAACTGGGAGAACGCCGCATGAGCCTCGATAACCCGCCAAACCTGCGCGATTACGACAACAATCTGCGCGAAGAGGCCAACGCGCCGACGCTGGAAGTCCCGCAGGGCGCGCCGACCAAAAAGACGCAGATCATCGCGATCTACGGCAAGGGAGGCATCGGCAAATCCTTCACGCTCGCCAACCTCAGCCACATGATGGCCGAGCAGGGCAAGCGCGTGCTGCTGATCGGCTGCGATCCGAAATCCGACACGACCTCTCTGCTCTTCGGCGGCAAGGCGTGCCCGACCATCATCGAAACCTCCTCCCAGAAGAAACTGGCGGGCGAGGAAGTGAAGATCGGCGATGTCTGCTTCAAGCGTGGCGGCGTCTTCGCAATGGAGCTTGGCGGGCCGGAAGTGGGCCGCGGCTGCGGCGGGCGCGGCATCATCCATGGCTTTGAAACGCTCGAAAAGCTCGGCTTCCACGATTGGGATTTCGACTACGTCCTGCTCGACTTCCTGGGCGACGTCGTTTGTGGCGGGTTTGGCCTGCCGATCGCGCGAGACATGGCGCAGAAGGTGATCCTGGTCGCCTCCAACGACCTTCAGTCGCTTTATGTTGCCAACAACGTCTGCTCGGCGGTCGAATATTTCCGCAAGATGGGTGGCAATGTCGGCGTCGCGGGCCTTGTCATCAACAAGGACGACGGCTCGGGCGAGGCGCAGGCCTTTGCCGAAGCGGTCAAGATCCCGGTGCTTGCCTCGATCCCGCAAAACGACGACCTGCGCAAGAAATCCGCGAATTACCAGATCGTCGGCACGGCCGAAAGCGAGTGGGGCAGCCTGTTCGCGGCCCTTGGCGACAACGTTGCCATCGCCCCGCCGATGCGCCCGTCGGCGCTGAACCAGGACCAATTGCTGGCACTGTTCGACGGCTCGGACACGGGTGCTGGCATCGTGCTGGAACCTGCTACCGACCTCGACATGCGCGGCAAGAACGCCGTCATCAAGGCCTCCCTCGAAGTTGTGTATGACAACGCATGACCGACCGCGAAGTGACATATGACACCACCGCCGAGGTTGACGTGATCGAGGGCGAAGCCGTCGATTCTGGCACGGCACAGGCCCCGCAGGGCGGCGACGGCATGGGCTGTCACGCTGGCGCATCGACGATGGAAGCGGCGGCCCGCAAGGCCGGCAAATCCGATATTCTCGATCAGTTCGCCAAGGACTATCCGCAAGGCCCGCACGACAAACCGCAATCCATGTGCCCGGCCTTTGGCTCGCTCCGTGTCGGGCTGCGGATGCGCCGCGTGGCGACCGTACTTAGCGGTTCCGCCTGCTGCGTCTATGGCCTGACCTTCGTCTCCCACTTCTACGGTGCGCGCCGCAGCGTGGGTTATGTGCCGTTCAACTCTGAAACGCTTGTCACCGGCAAGCTGTTCGAAGACATCCGGGAATCCGTGCACGACATGGCTGATCCCGAAAAATACGACGCCATCGTGGTCACGAACCTTTGCGTTCCGACCGCGTCCGGTGTGCCCTTGCGGCTTTTGCCCAAGGAAATCAATGGAGTGCGGATCGTCGGTATCGACGTTCCGGGCTTCGGAGTGCCGACCCATGCCGAGGCGAAAGATGTCCTCGCCGGGGCGATGCTCAACTATGCCCGACAGGAAGTGGAGGCCGGTCCTGTGAAGGCTCCTGTCTCGGGTATTTCAGACCGTCCGACAGTTACCCTGTTGGGCGAAATGTTTCCTGCAGACCCCTTGGGGATTGCGGGAATGCTCGCGCCACTCGGTCTGGCGGCAGGTCCGGTCGTTCCCTGCCGTGAGTGGCGTGAGCTCTATTCCGCGTTGGACAGTCAGGTGGTGGCTGCGATCCACCCCTTCTACGCCAGCGCCATCCGCGAGTTTCAGGCTGCGGGCCGCACCATCGTGGGCTCTGGCCCCGTGGGCCATGACGGTACCGCGGACTGGCTTGCCGCGATCGGCAAGGCCTACAACGTCGATGCCGACAAGATCGCCGCCGCGCAGAACGCGTTCCTGCCCGCCATCAAGGGCGCTTTGGCGTCCGCTCCGATCAAGGGCACGATCACGCTGTCAGGCTATGAAGGCTCCGAGCTTCTGGTCGCGCGCCTGCTGATCGAATCTGGCGCGGATGTGCCTTATGTCGGCACCGCCTGTGGCAAGTCCGAATGGTCGAAGCCCGATGTCGAGTGGCTGGAAGCCCGCGGCGTAAAGGTCAAGTTCCGCGCCTCGCTGGAGGATGATTGCGCCGCAATGGAAGCAATCAAGCCGGACCTCGCCATCGGCACCACGCCCGTAGTGCAGAAGGGCAAGCAGATGGGTATCCCGTCGCTCTACTTCACCAACCTCATTTCCGCGCGGCCCCTGATGGGTCCGGCCGGTGCCGGGTCACTTGGCCAGGTGGTGAATGCCGCCATGGCCAACAAGGATCGCATGATCCATATGCGCGAATTCTTCGAAGGTGTGGGCGAGGGTGACACCGCCGGCATCTGGGAAGGGTCGCCGAATCTGCGCCCCGATTTCCGGGCTGCTCACCAGAAGAAGCTCGACAAACAGGCGCGTGCCGCAGCAGCGGAGCAAATGATCTGATGCCCCGACTTGCCCCGAAACCCGCTGTAACTTTCGCGTATTTTTCCGGTAGTTTTTCCGTAACTACACGGGGGACGCTCCCATGCTAGTTCAGGATCACGACCGCGCAGGCGGATACTGGGGCGCGGTTTACGCCTTCACCGCCGTGAAGGGCCTGCAAGTCATCATTGACGGACCCGTCGGCTGCGAGAACCTGCCCGTCACCTCCGTGCTGCATTACACCGACGCTTTGCCCCCGCATGAGTTGCCGATCGTCACGACCGGCCTCGGCGAGGAAGAGCTTGGCCGCGACGGCACCGAGGGCGCGATGAAGCGCGCCTGGGGTACGCTTGATCCGGCCCTTCCCGCCGTGGTTGTCACCGGCTCCATCGCCGAGATGATCGGCGGCGGCGTGACGCCCATGGGCACGAATATCCAACGCTTCCTGCCGCGCACCATCGACGAGGATCAATGGGAATGCGCCGACCGCGCCATGACCTGGATCTTCACCGAGTTCGGCATGACCAAGGGCCGGATGCCGCCTGAGAAGAAGCGTGAAGAGGGCGCGGCGCCCCGCGTCAATATCCTCGGGCCGATGTATGGCACCTTCAACATGCCGTCCGACCTGCACGAAATCCGCCGTCTGGTGGAAGGCATCGGCGCCGAGGTCAACATGGTCATGCCGCTGGGCAGCCATCTGGCCGAGATGCGCAACCTTGTGAACGCGGACGTCAACATCTGCATGTATCGCGAGTTTGGCCGTGGCCTCTGCGAGGTTCTGGGCAAGCCCTACCTTCAAGCGCCCATCGGCATCGACAGCACGACCAAGTTCCTTCGCATGTTGGGCGAGATGACGGGCCTTGACCCGGAACCCTTCATCCAGCGCGAGAAGCATTCCACCATCAAGCCGGTCTGGGACCTCTGGCGCTCGGTCACGCAGGATTTCTTCGCCACCGCTTCCTTCGGGATCGTCGCGAACGAGACCTATGCCCGCGGCATCCGCAAGTTCCTCGAGGACGACATGGGCCTGCCCTGCGCCTTCGCGGTCGCCCGCACCGCCGGCAAGAAAACCGACAACGAGAAGGTCCGCGCCATGGTCCATGGCAAGCGGCCGCTGATCCTGATGGGGTCGATCAACGAGAAGATGTATCTGGCCGAAATGGCGGCCGGGTTCGGCCCCAAGCCCACCTTCATCCCCGCCAGCTTTCCGGGCGCCGCGATCCGCCGCGCCACGGGAACGCCCTTCATGGGCTATGCGGGCGCGACCTACATGATTCAGGAGGTCTGCAACGGCCTTTTCGATGCGCTTTTCCATATCCTGCCGCTTGGCACCGAGATGGACAAGGCGTCCCCCACAACGCTTCGCCGCGACTTCCCCTGGGACCCGGAGGCGCAGCGCCTTCTGGACCGGATCGTTGCGGAACACCCCATTCTGACCCGGATCTCTGCCGCCAAATCACTGCGTGACGCCGCTGAACGCGCCGCGCTGGAAGATGGGGCCGTGAAGGTGATGAAGGAGACCGTCACGCGCCTGGCGCCTGCCGGTTTCGACCTCGAGGAGGAGGAGAAAAACCATGAGTGACATGACCTCGAATACCCCCGTGCATCGCGCGGCCAAGCCGCCGAGAACGGAATTCCTGATCTACTTCGCGATCATCTTCCTGGCGACGTTGCCTTTGGCCACGATCACCTGGGCTTTCTCGGCGATGAAGGCCGGGAACATGACCGACAAGGGCCCCGTGAAACGGGCCTGGCTTCAGGCACATATCATCACCCCGATGATATTCGCCGCCTGACAGAATAGGCCCTAATTGGCACGTCAGAGCCTGCTAGACCCAGGCGAGTGCAGATCGGGCCCATCGAACATTCGGCTGGACGACCGGAGCCGACACAGCGTTCACGACATGCCCCCTCACCGGGGCGAGTGGTGGAATGCCGGCAGGGCAATGACGCCTTGTCGGGGCCTGGCCGCAGGGTTTGCGGCATCAGTTCTGACGTTCCGGAGGAAAATATGGCTGATAATACTGACCTGTCTTTTACAGGTCTCACCGACGAGCAGGCGCAGGAATTGCACGCGGTGTATATGAGCGGGCTCTGGCTGTTTTCGGCCGTCGCCCTTGCTGCTCATATCGCCACGTACATCTGGGCGCCCTGGTTCTGAGGAGGACATAGACAATGGCTAAGTTTTACAAAATCTGGCTCATCTTCGACCCCCGCCGCGTGTTCGTGGCTCAGGGTGTGTTCCTCTTCCTGCTGGCAGCGATGATCCACCTGGTGGTTCTGTCGTCTGGCGTGAACTGGTTCGAAAATGCGGCAATGAGCCTCGCAGGCGGCCAATAGGTCCCCTGCTTGTGCCTGCGGGCACAAACACCAACAGCTGCGGGCGGGCGCGAACCGCTTTCGCCCGCGGCAAACCAAAAAACAGTGACTGACGGCTGATCTGACCCACCAATGGACAGGCCGCCAAACGCGGAGAGAGCGCATGGCATTGCTAAGCTTCGAAAAGAAATATCGCGTCCGCGGAGGGACGCTGGTTGGCGGTGATCTGTTCGACTTCTGGGTGGGGCCGTTCTACGTGGGCTTCTTCGGTGTCACGACTGCCTTTTTCGCCCTTCTGGGCACAATCCTGATCTTCTGGGGCGCTGCCATGGACGGCAACTTCAACCCCTGGACGATCAACATCGCGCCGCCCGACCTGAGCTACGGTCTGGGCTTCGCACCCCTGATGGAAGGGGGCCTCTGGCAGATCATCACGTTCTGCGCGACGGGCGCCTTCATCAGCTGGGCGCTGCGCGAGGTCGAGATCTGCCGCAAGCTGGGCATGGGATATCACGTCCCCTTCGCCTTCAGCTTCGCGATCCTGGCCTATGTCACCCTCGTCATCATTCGCCCGCTCCTGATGGGAGCCTGGGGCCATGGATTCCCCTACGGCATCTTCAGCCACCTCGATTGGGTTTCCAACACCGGCTACGCCTACCTGCACTTCCACTATAACCCGGCGCACATGCTGGCGGTGACGTTGTTCTTCACCACTACCTTCGCCCTGGCGCTGCATGGTGGCCTGATCCTGTCGGCGGCGAACCCGGAACGGGGCACGTTGATGAAGACGCCCGATCACGAGGACACGTTCTTCCGCGATTTCATCGGCTATTCGGTCGGCACGCTGGGCATCCACCGGGTCGGCATGCTGCTGGCCATCTCGGCGGTGTTCTGGAGCGCGGTCTGTATCGTCATCTCCGGCCCGGTCTGGACGTCCGGCTGGCCCGAGTGGTGGAACTGGTGGCTCGATCTGCCGATCTGGCCGGATCAGGGCGTGGTCTACGACTCGACCGGCATGGCGACTTTCGGCACCAATGCCCCCGTCTTAGTGGGAGGACAGTGAGCCATGGCTTACTTTGAATATCAGAACATCTTCACCCAGGTGCAGGTTCAGGGCGATCCCGAGATCGGCATGGACGATCAGGGTACGCTCTGGCGCGAACGCACCAAGGGATCCAGCTTTTCGACCCTGTTGGGCTGGTTAGGCAATGCGCAACTGGGGCCGATCTACCTGGGATGGGCCGGACTTGTCAGCCTTGCAACCGGCACTCTCTGGTTCACCATCGTCGGTTTCAACATGCTGTCCCATGTGGACTGGTCGATCCCGGAATTCATCCGGCAGCTTTTTTGGCTGTCGCTGGAGCCGCCGGGACCCGAATGGGGCCTGCGCATCCCGCCGCTCAATGAAGGCGGCTGGTACATCATCTCCAGCTTCTTCCTGCTGATCTCGGTGATGATGTGGTGGGTGCGGACCTACATGCTCGCCGTCGAACACCAGATGGGCAAGCATATCGCCTGGGCCTTCCTGGCCGCGATCTGGCTGTTCCTTTGCCTTGGCCTGTTCCGTCCGATCCTGATGGGTCAATGGTCGGAAATGGTGCCTTACGGCATCTTCCCGCACCTCGATTGGACCACTGCCTTCTCGATCCGGTACGGCAACCTCTACTACAACCCGTTCCACTGCCTTTCGATCGTGTTCCTCTACGGTTCCGTCCTGCTGTTCGCCATGCATGGCGCGACCATCCTTGCCGTTACCCGCTACGGCGGCGACCGCGAACTGGAGCAGATCGTCGACCGTGGCACGGCATCCGAGCGGGCTGGCCTGTTCTGGCGCTGGACCATGGGCTTCAACGCCACGATGGAGGGCATTCACCGCTGGGCCTGGTGGTTCGCGGTTCTGACGCCGATCACCGGCGGTATCGGTATCCTTCTGACCGGCACCGTCGTCGACAACTGGTTCATCTGGGCCCAGGATCACAACTTCGCCCCCGATTATCTGGGTGCCTATGGCTACGAGGCCTACGGCAACTACCAGGACTTCGGCGGCGTCACACGAGTGGGAGAATAACCCATGTTTCCCAAATGGTTTGACAAGTGGAACAACGATAATCCCACGAACATCTTCGGCCCGGCGATTGCCGTCGGTGCCTTGGGTGGGGCGGTGTTTCTGGCAGCAATGATCGTCGGTTTCGGGCAGCCCTATGCCACGGAATCGATGCAGACCGGCCCTCGCGGCACCGGCATGCATGTGCCGGAATTCGCGTCGACCCTTGCGGCGGGCGATCCGACGGTGATCGATTTCTACACCGACGAGCCGTTCGTTCCCGAAGAAGGCGACGAACTGGCCGGCGACATCTACGAGAACGTCCAGGTTCTGGGCGATCTGACGGATGCGAACTTCACCCGGCTTATGGGGGCTATAACCCAATGGGTCGCCCCTGATGAGGGTTGCGCCTACTGCCACGCGGGTGCGGCGGATGGCAACTATGCCGATGACGACCTATACACCAAGGTCGTCGCCCGCGCGATGTTGCAGATGACGCGCAACATCAACGTCAACTGGGACGCGCATGTGAATGCGAATTATCAGGTCGGCGTCACCTGCTACACGTGCCACCGTGGCCAGCCCGTGCCGAACAATATCTGGTATCGGATCAGCCCGGTGAACGAGAACGCGGGCGGGTGGAGTGCCAACCAGAACCGGGTAACGATGCTTTCCAACTTCACGTCGCTTCCGTCGGATTATCTGGAGACCTACCTGCTGGCGAATGAGGACGGCTCTTACAACTCCGCGCTGGTGCATGACCTGGAAGCCCGGGTCCAGCAGCAGCCGGGCGATCCGCTGATCCAGCAGACCGAGCGGACCTTTGCCTACATGAACTACTTCTCGAACTCGCTGGGGGTGAACTGCACGTTCTGCCACAACTCCCGCGCGTTCTATGATGGCGGCCAGAACACCCCGCAATGGGGCACGGCCTCGCTTGGCATCATCATGGTGCAGGAGATGCTGGCTGAATATCTCGTGCCGTTGCAGGACGTCTATCCGCCCGAACGCCTTGGGCCGGTTTACGGCGACGCACCGATGGCTGCTTGCCGCACCTGCCATCAGGGCTATCAGCAGCCGCTGAACGGGTTGAACGCGATCCGCAACTGGCCGGAACTGGCCGTGATCGACGGGCCGCCCGACTACTCGGCCTTCATAACGGCGAGTGCTGAGGCGGAAGTTGTCGCACCGGTTGAAGAAGCCGCACCAGCTGAGGAAGCTGCTCCGGCGGAAGAAGCCGCACCGGTGGAAGAAGCTGCTCCGGTGGAAGAAGCCGCGCCCGCCGATGCGGCTGCGGTGGATGGAACCATCACCCTCGA
>JBBQHZ010000125.1:0-11860 GCA_038324445.1 Rhodobacterales bacterium
CGGCGTCCGACCAACGGCGCCTGCGGCCGGTCTCCACGATCTCGAGCCGCGAGATCAACGAACTGTCCTTATGGGCGCCCATAAGGACATTGTGCGATCAGGCCGCGTCAGAGTGCACGACGGTCCTCACCGCAGGGATACCGATGGACTCGCTGTTGCTTGTAACCACCAGCCGATAATCGGTCTCAACAACGAACAAATGTCAAATTAGCTACACGGCCAAATCATTGCACACCACGCCGGCACAGAGGCCGTCCACAGCATCAGGTAAGTTGCAGACCGACCTTTGCGCTTAGATGTCGTCGGTCGCGGTCATTTATGAGAGTCCCTACAAAGCAGTGTCACGGTAATGAGGCTTGGAAGAGGCGTAACGCCGTCGCCGCGGCGTTTCGGCAATACTAGATCAGCGGGTGCGTGCAAAGATCTTGCAGCCCTACTTGCTCGCAATCGCAGTAGCGGCACCCGCCATCGCCCCGGCACTGTCGCGGTTTGCAAGGCGGACGGCCTTCGGGCTCTTGAGGAGGCGGCGCGCACGGGACGCAAGGAGCACCCAAGCCAGATCGATAGCGATCAGCACGATGAGCATCGTGGCGGTCAGCTCGAACCAGCCAAGCGGGGTTACCCCGCCAAGGTCGATGATCGTTGGCAGCAGTGCCATCTAGAACACCATGATCTTTGGATTGCCCAACGTCAGCGCCATGCCGGTCGCGAACATCTTCCAGTTCGATCCACGTTCGGGCATGGCTGGTCCGTCGAGGTGGACGGGCGCGTGCCACATCTTCCAGGCAAGAATGAGCAAATAGCCGATACCGAGCCACTTGATGACCACGAACAACAGATGAAACGACTGTGCCAGCGCGGCGAGCCCCCAGACCGCCAGCGAGAGCCAGATCGCCTCACCAATCCACATCGCGGCAAGGAAGGGCAGAACGGCACCGGCGCCGCTGGTCATGACGCGCGCGACAAGGGCAGCGATGCTGGGTCCCGGTGAGCCGGCAGCGACCAGGAGGGCACCGGCGAAGATCAGCAATGCGGACAAATCCATCTACGGGTCCCTTTCGAACAGTAGATTGGCAATTCCAGAATTGTGAACCGCGTTGGACGAGTTGAATCCCGTATCGCGATCTTCAATTGCATCTTGCACAAAGTCCAGACCGCGCGACAGCACCTGATCGAGCACGGGTCGCCCCGACAAAAACAGGTCATGATCGCCTTCGATGCGCAGCAGGTCGGCGGCGTGGCGGCGCGCGAAGTCCGGCAGCAGCCGCAGATCGACGCTGCGATCTTCCTGTGCTGCAACGATCAGCGTCGGAACGCCGGTTGACGGCGCTCGCCTGACCCGGGCCATGGCGCGCAGCGCCGCGCGGGTCCAGCCCCAGGTGACGCCCGTTGTGTTCAGGTCGGGATGCGCCATCGCGAGGCGGCGGAGCCCGTCGTGCGCCGCTCGGTCGCGCAACTCGCCATCGGCGGTTCCCATGGCGTCGGGCTTCGCAGCTTCACCGCAGGCGAAGGCGCGGGACCGCCCGGCAAGGACCGCCGCCTCGCTCAACACGCGCACCGCGATTTCCGGCATCGGCAGTCGCATGGCAAGCATCGGGCTGACCAGGACGACTGCCCGGGGTGCGACCTGCTGGTTCGTGATCGCCAGCAGCGCGACGGTCGCGCCCATCGAGTAGCCCATCAGCCAGACGGGCCAATTCGGATGTGCCAGTTTCGCGCAGACCTTGCCGAGATCACGGGCCAGCTGGTCGAAGCTGTCCACATGGACGGCGTGCATGTTGTGCCCAAAGCGCCCAGAACCGCCCTGCCCCCGCCAGTCGAGTGAGATCACGTCATGGCCCACGGCGGCCAGCGCTTCGGCCACAGGCGCGCGCTTCTCGAGGAAGTCACCGAGCCCGGGGCACAGCAGGCAGGTCGCGCGGGCGTTCGGGCTTCGCCAAGTGCCGACCCGCAGCTTTGCCTCGTCCTCGGTATCGTGCTGCGTGATGGCCCAGCTCATCGCGCAGCACCGCCCATGAGATCGGGCGCGAACAGAATGCAGATGCCAAGGACCAGGACCGCCAGCCCGGCGCAGTGCTGCACGCTCAGCACCTCGCCGAACAGCAGCACGCCGCCGAGCGTCGTGCCCGCGATGCCGAGCCCGGCCCAAGCCGGATAGGTCAGGCTGATCGGCAATCGCGCGCTGACCTGCGCGAGAAGCGCCAGCGAAAGGCCGAACCCCGCAAGCGCCAGAAGCGATGGCCAGAGGCGCGTCAGGCCGACCGAGGCCTTGAGCGCGAGCGAGGCCGTCACCTCGAGAAGGATCGCAAGAAAGAGAAGCGCGTAGGCCAAGATGGATCCTCCAGTCGGGAGCGTAAAAAGAGCGCTAGAGCGAGACGATGGCCGCCTCGGCCGCGGCCCCTCCGGAGACATGCGCGCCTGCCACGGTGAGGGCCGCGCTGCCACCCGCCGCTTCGCCGGCGAAGAACACGGTCTCGGCCAATGGCGCGGCATAGGTGCTGCGCGCATCGACCTGTCCGACGGCGGCGATGGAATAGGCGCCGAGCGACCAAGGGTCGTCGAGCCAGTTCTTGGTCGCATGTGCGCGGACCTTGTCCCGGAACTTTGAGCCGAGCAGCCCGACGAGTTCGCCGATGGCGTACTCCACCCGCTCGGCCTCGGGCGCGCGACCCAGGTCGGTGCCGTGGCGTCCCGCCACGATCATGGTCGCGACGGGCGGCTCGAATTGAAACAGCACTGGCGTTCCCGCCAGCGCGGCGGCCTCGTCGAAGGCATACTCCGGCAGGTCGCCGGGCAACGCATCCAGCCGTAGCCCCAGGCGCATGAACTGGCCGCAGGGGAGCGCTGCAATGGCTTCGGTCTTTTCGACCGGCAGGGCCGGGTCGAACCGGATGGCGCCCGCGCCAAGAACCGATGCTGGTACCGTCACGATGCACCGCCTGGCAGACAGGCTGCCCCAATTGCCCCGCAATGTCACTCGGCCGGATGCGCGCCAGTCGATTTCCGATACCGCATGGGAAAGATGCACCGGCACATCCCGACCGGCATCGGCAACAAGCTGCCCGAAGCCACCCTGGACGACGTGGTCGTCGCCGCGCGCAAGACGCGACAGATCCTGCGCCGAAAGCCGGTCGGGATCGGTCGCCATGTCCAACGCCGCAACCGCCGCAGCGACCGTCAGCCCGCCGCCCCCGGAGGCCAGGCGGGACACCGGCAGATCCTGCCCGAGCAATGTGTGCCACCAGATCCGCCGGGCCAGACTGTTCAGCCCGCGTTGCGCCGACCGAAGAGCGTTGTTCCCAGATGGCGTGCCGCTACGGTGAAGCAGCACATGGGTCGGGTTGCTATCCGTGACAATGCGGCCCAACTCGGCCGCCTTGGCCAGAAACGGGTTGTTCGGGCCGCCATGTAGAAGATGTGCTCCCAGATCGAAGGGCAGGCCCAGCGAGGTCCGGTCGGTAAAGGCGCGCCCCCCGATCCGGTCACGCGCCTCGAGCACGACAACGGTGGCCCCCAGCGACTTGACGCGCCGCGCCGCCTCGAGTCCTGCGGCGCCGGCGCCGATGACGACGACATCGACGTCTGCCAGGGGTTGCGCGACCAGGCGGGCCGGTGCGGCAAGGGCGGCGCCAAGGCCAAACATGACCTTTCGACGGGTCGGATCTTCTGTCATAAGAGGCCTCCATTTTTACGACAATATTGTCGCCTTGCGTAATACGACAAGATTGTCGTATAGATCAAGAGGCAACGGAGGAAAAATGAAATGACCAAGATCGCGCCCTCGAATACCGGCGGAAATGTGGTCGAACGGCGTGCGCGCGGCGAAGCGCGGATCGAGAAACTGCTCGCAGCCGCCGAGGCGATGATCGTGGAACAGGGCGTGGGCGCCCTTGTCCTCAGCCAGGTCGCCAGGCGCAGCGGGACGGCGCAGGGGTCGCTCTATCAGTTCTTTTCCTCGCGCGACGAGATGCTGCTGGCGCTGCACGACCGCTACGCCAGGGCGCTGGAGTCGCTGGCGCAGAAAGCGGAGGCCGACTTCGCGCGGATCGGGTCTTCGGCGACGCCGGGCGACTTGGTCCGCCTGCTACTGTCTCCCATGTCGGCCTTCTACGCCGACCATCCGGCCTATGCAGAGATCCGACGCGATGCGACACGCGGCAACCCTACGGCACCCCGCGAGCGGCAGACCGACGCCTTCATCGCCGACACAATGCGCCGGATGCTCGCGCGTCTTGCCCCTGACATGCCTGATGCGCGGCTGCATCTGGTGACCGGCATCGCGCTCGAAACTGGCGACGCACTGTTGTCCTTCGCCGCAAGCGCGGAAAGAAAATCCCGCAAAAGCATCCTGGAGGAGGCGCAGGTGATGCTGGAAACCTATCTCATCACAACGATCACGAACCGCTGAGGGCAATCTGCACCAGCCTGCCGCGGGCATCGGGGACTCCCCCGAAGGCTCCGCCATCCGAGACGAGACAAAGAACGCCCCCGCCGGACTGATCGACTACCACGGCAAGGCCCGATCCGCCCTCGGCGCCGTTCGACGCATCGGCGACGATTTCGCGCGGCTCAGCTGGCGAGAACCGCACGACGGTGTTGTAGGGATGCCCCAAGGTCTTCCTGTCAGCATGCGCATTGGCCGCCGTCGTCATGTTTTGGTTATGAATCCTGACCCTAAATTGGTGATCCGGACGTCGATGAGATGATTGCGGGTTTCGGCGAATGGGCCTGACATCTTGCTTCCCATTGGCTTCAGGGATCCCGATGTAATCATCTCGATGGTTACCGATTGATTGCTTGGCCTTATGTCACGTACCGCTGGACTCGAGATCTCGTCTTGGATTCTGCTCAATTTCGTCCGCTAGGCATCAATCCCCGCCGCGCCGTATACCGCCGAATGATCAACAATAGGGCAAATATAGTACAAACGGAGTTTCAAACCCTATTCCGCAAAAATGTTATTTCGCGGGTCGGTCATCACGACCCAAGCATTACAAGTTAGCCGCTCCGGGAGATAACGACGACGCCTAGAGCTTGGGGATAAGAAGCAAATCATTCCAATAACGCAGGCGCCCAAACGCTTCACCGCAGAAAACCGGAACTCAACCAAAAGGATCTCTCACCATGTTCCACTTCAAAACTTTCTTCGTCGCTGCTTCACTGGCAGCGACGGCTGCCCTACCCCTCCCCGCGATGGCACAAGATCAGATCAGTGCGAGCGCCCGTCTGGCGGCACCCGGCGAAATGCACGAACGGCTTTCTCCGCTCATCGGCGAATGGAACATCGAGATGCGGATCTATTCCGGCCCAAGCGCCGAACCCTTCGTGTCGACCGATCTGACCGCGACGCGCGAATGGATCCTCGGCGGGCGCTATGTGCAGGAAATGCTGACCGGGACGGTAGGCGGCAACCCGTCGGAGCGGCTTGCCATCATCGGTTACAACAATCTCGACCAGCGGTTCGAACTTGCGACTTTCGACACATTCGAGCCCGGGTTCATGGTGTATCAGGGCGAGATCGGTGATACGTCCGCCATGCTGGACATGGTGGGCGAAAGCACCGAGGCGGGCATGGGCCCCGAGCCAACCGGACGCATGCGCACGATCCGTTACGAGATCGAGATCACAGATACCGGATCGGTCGAGCGCATCTTCGTGCGCTATCCCGGTGAAGAGGAATATCTTTTCGTCGAACAGATATTCACTCCCGCCTGACTGCGTCTATCGCGCCAGATGAGCAAAAGCGATGCCCGCCACAACGGGCATCGTCAGCCTTCAAACGAGGATCAATCATGAAGATCGCCATTCTCGGGGCCGGAATGATCGCCAGCACCTTGGGACGTCATTGGGCCAACGCCGGGCATCACGTCCTGTTCGGCGTACGCCAGCCCGACCGGGTCGAGGGTCTTGTGGCCGAAATCGGCCCGAACGCCGCGGCAGGCAGCCTATCGCAGGCAGCAGGTTTCGGCGCGGCCCTGGTATTCGCTGCACCCTTTTCAGCCTGGCCCGAATTCGCACAGGCCCAAGCCAAAGCCCTTGAAGGTCGCGTTGTCATCGACGCCGCCAACCCCATAGGCCAGCGCGATGGGGCCATCGTCGAGGCAGTGACCAGAATGGGAGCAGGTTCGGGGGTCTATACCGCGTCGCTTTTGCCCAGATCCCATGTCGTCAAGGCGTTCAACACGATGTATTGGGTCGAACTGCGCGACCAAGCAAACCACAATGGCGGCCGTTTGGCGATGCCGATCGTGGGCGACGAGAAACATGCTGTGCGTCTCGTGGCCGATCTGGTGGATATCGCCGGGTTCGATCCGGTGATTGTCGGCCCTATGAACCAATCCGCGCTGCTTGATCCCGGTGGGCCCGGCTATTCCCGGTCGATGACCGCCACCCAATTGCGCCAGGCGCTTGGACTGCAGCCAACGGCCAATGTTTGACGGTGCGACGAATGGCAGAGCCACGGACGGAACCGGTCTGCGATCACTGGTTGGTCCTGCGCCAAACTGACGGGCTGACCCCGATCGTGCGCCGGAACAGACGGGCGAAATAGCTTGGATCATCATAGCCCACCGCCGCCGCGAGATCCGAAATCGGAAGTTTGGTGTCGACAAGTAGCCCGCAGGCCTTTTCGATCCGGTGTCGGATCAGCCATTGGTGCGGCGACACACCAGTGGATTGCTTGAACGCCCGGCAAAAATGTTCAGGGCTGAGGTTTGCAATGGCTGCGAGTTCTTTCAGAGAAGCGTCTTGTGCATGGTCAGCCATCCGTTCGCAGACCAGCCGCTTCTGCCAAGGGGCAAGCCCTCCGTACGCCTGACGCTCTACAGGTTTTGCTTGGCGGGACGTGGCAGCGACGTAAGAGACGAGCGCCATCTCGAGACTGTTCAGTTCAAGTAAGGGAGCACCTTCTCCGCTGCGGTCCCAAAGATATTGAACGAGCCTCACCACCACTGGATCATACATTGCCACGCTGTGCATGAAGCCCAAATCCTGTCCGGGTCCGAGCACTTCCAAGAAAGGATCCCCTACGAACGAAACGATCAGAAGATGCAGATCAGTTGGTATGCGGTACTCGCAGGTTCGATCACCCGGCGAGACGACGAATAGGTTCTTTGCAATCTTGGCGACGAACCTTCTGGCTCCGAAGTCTAGTTCGCCTTGTCCCTTGCGTGGCGCAAGATTCACCTGAATGGAAGGCCCAGCTACTGACGGGATCAGGAAATGCCCCGGCTCACTTTGGTGTGTTTTGAACAGCGAGACAGAACCCGCAGTCCTGTGTTCCTGATCGAAGTGAAATGCGTTTCGATAATAATGGGAATAGGGATTCGACGACATCGGGCGGCCTCGGAACCAGTGATTGCCTCTTTCTTCGGGTATGCGAGCCGCAAGAAATCTGTCAGGCGATCAGTCTCCAACCCATATTGTCTGGGACACCATTTTCGTTTCACACCCCGGAGCAGAAGATAATCGATCGGCGAAGAAATCAATCGCGTCGCAGCTTGTGTCGGCGACTCCCCGCCAAGAAAGTCACATCACATCAATTTTGTCCTGATTGTCTGCCGTTTCCTCGGCAATCTTCCTGATGATTTCTACCGTGAACCGCTTGGCGGGGCTTGCGGCCGTTGCGGCGGACCACACGAGCTTGGTTTTCCAAGACGGCAACGCAATCGGCGCAGGATAGACGGAACACCCACTGCGCTGCGCAAGCGCGACAGCGACAGAAAGTGGGATGGTCGCGATGCAATCCGTTCTGCCGATAATTTCGGGAACAACGCCGAACTGCGTCACCGTCATGACGACCCGCCGCCGATGGCCAAGAGAGTCCAAGGCGCTGTCCACCGCCCCGGTCATGTCGCGACGCAACGTCATGAGGATGTGCGGCAAGTCGAGGAAAGTCGCCAAATCCATGTCGTCCACCAGCTGGGGATGGTTGATGCGCGCGATGCAGACGAAGGTGTCCGTCAGAAAATCGGTCTGTTCGAACCGGGCCGGGATCTGATCGAATATACCCATGGCGACATCCACCCTGCCCTGATCCAGATCATGCCACACCGCGTCCTTGTCCAGGTTTCCGGTTCGTAAGACCAGACCCGGGGCCACCGCCTGTAACCGGGCGATTAGCGCAGGCCCGTGCGACAAGACAAGACTATCACTACAGGAAATGACGATTTCGGCGCGCGCTGTTCGCGGATCGAACGGTTCGGGCCGTTGCAAGGCATCTGCCATCAAATCCAACGCGACAGTGATACGAGGCGCAAGAAGATCTGCCCGCTCGGTTGGGATCATTCCATCGGGCGAGCGGACGAACAATGGATCATCCAGCAGATAGCGCAACCGCGCCAAGGCATTGCTCATCGACGGTTGAGCCAGACCCACACTTGCCGCGGCCCGGGTGACGTGCCGTTCTCGATAGAGCGCCGCAAAGACGCGGAGGAGGTTCAAATCGACGGCATTTATATTCAACAAATCAATGATCCCCATACTATCAATCCATTTCCGGTATGGTTCGGTTTACCGCATATTGCCAAGCAGAAACAGTAAACATGGAGTTCTTGACGTGGCACACAAGCAAAAGGTACTCGTCCTTGGCGGCAGTTCCGGCATCGGCGAGGCAGCGGCATCGGCCTTTCTGGCCTCAGGGCATGAGGTCATCATCGCAAGCCGGTCAAACGACAAACTGAAGGCCGCGAAATCACGGTTGGGCGATGTCGCAACTTTTGCGGTCGATGCGACCGATGACGCCTCGGTTGCTGCGATGATGGCCGCTATCGGCCCCATCGATCATCTGGTGCTGACGGCGGGTGGAGGCGGCTCCGGTGGTCCGTTTGCGCAGATCGGCGCGGCCGCCCTTGCGGTGGCTTTTGAGGCAAAGCTGATGGCGCAGGCCCGCTTAGCACAGGCGGCCATTCCGCACCTGTCGCAATCGGGCAGCATTACCTTTACCGGCGGCGTGGCCGGGCAGAAAGCGCTTCCAGGCATGGTCGCCGCTGGCGTTACCAACATGGGTCTGGAGGCTTTGGCCAAGGCGCTGGCTGTTGAGATTGCACCGGTTCGGGTGAATATCGTTGTGCCGGGTCTGGTCGATACCCCGGCCTATGCCGGGATTCCGGATGACATGCGCACCGGTTTCTTTGCCGGGGCCGCCGCGGGGCTGCCAGTCGGGAGGGTTGGCAAGGCCAGCGACATCGGCGCCGCAATCCTTGCGATTGCGACAAACGGCTATATGACCGGCACGTCGGTGGTGGTCGACGGCGGCGGCCACCTCTGAGCGATCTGGAAAACGGATCTGGTCGCGTTTCCATGTGCATTGTCGGACCTGTGCAGCAAGACCACTCTGCTTGCGCCGGGCACGCATGGTTATTCGGCGCGAAACCCGACGCGCGTATGCGACCCGTCGCAAAACGGTTTGTTCGCCGAGTGTCCACAACGACACAGCCGGACCGACGTCGCCCGGTCAACCGTGCGGCCCGTTCCAGAAAGGATTTCGAGCGGGCCCGAGACAACCAACGGACCATTGCGCGATGGCGTGACACTTAGCGGACCGGCGCGCGATGCCAAAGGCTCGCTGGCGCGGGTGGCCGGTTCGCCTGACGCCTCAAAGCCCGCTTCGATATGCGAATTGTCGCAAAACGGTTTGTTCTTCGACGCGCCGCAGCGGCACAGCGTGGCGCGTTTCATAGGGCCTTGCCCGGCCAGATCCATGTCGGCATGAACCGCGTAGGGGCCGTTTTCGCGCAGGCGCACGACGTTGACCGGCGGCGGCGCCTCGTCCGGTCGATTGTCATGGCGCACATAGGTGATCGCACCCGAAGGGCAGTTTTCGGCCACCGCGACAAGGCGTTCAACATCCATCGCATCGGGAATGATCCAATCGCCTGGCGTATTGGCCATGAATACCGTTGGCGCTTGCAACACGCAGAACCGGGCGTGGATGCACCGTTTGCCTTCGAAATAGACGGTTAGGTTTGTACCTTTGGCCACTTCCACATTCGAGGTGGGGTTCGTCTCTTCGACAGCCGATGTTATGACGTTGTTCTTGACAGGAGCGGCATCCGGCAACGGCGCTGTCGATGCATCCTTGCCCACGTCCAAGGCCGCCGCAATCCGTGCAAGATCGGGGCTGACGCCCTCAAGGCTCCCGATAACGTACCTGGAATTGGCAGCCGCATGCGCAATTTCCTGCGCACGCTCGGCGATGATCAGGCGGGCGGTGCGCGTATCGGCAATGGGCGTGATCGAGCGCGGCAATGTAAACGTCAGTCCGGCTGTGGGCGCATGATGGTCTTCCGAAGCTGGCAGTTGCGCCAGCCGTTCGGCCAAGGGTGCAACAGCATGCATCAGATCAATCGCGGCGCCGTACAACGCTTTGCGGTTTTGATCAGACGCCGAGGTTTGACCGAACGCCCCCATCAGACAACGCAGCATCAACCCATAGGCCGCGTTGGCGATGTCCAACAGGTTCGCGGCCTCAGGGTGTGAAACATGCACCTTGCCATCGGGCGTCGGCGGTTTGCGCATGACCGGATTGCGGGCAGCGGGCCAGGCAGGGTCAAAGCCCGGATCCGCAGCTCGCATGGTCGCAAGATCGTCGCGAATATTGCAGAACTTGTTGTAGTGGCTGTCTTCGCTGTGCCCGGGCGAACCTTCGCCCTGTTCGACAATCGACTCGATCGCGGCCTTGGCCGAGTCCACGTCAAAGACTGGTATCAATTCGGGAAACCCTGAAATCTCAGGTGTCATCTGAGCCTGGCGGTTGCCGATGAAAAGCGCGTCAGCACCCAGACTATCGCACAACCGGGCGAACCCATCTTCAATCGCACGGTAAAGGTGCCCGACCGTCAGAAAATCTTGGGCCGACGGCACCAGGATATCGGCCCGGGTGGCGCGGACATAGCTTTGGGTCATCCCAAAACTTGCACCATCGGGAAGCTCTACGCCTTCGGGGCGCTCAAGGTAGACAAAGTGATCGACTGCTTCAGCGCAAAACCGCGACAGTTCGACAGTAACGCCCGACGGGTGATAGCCTGACGCAACCGGAAAATTGGGTCGCGCAAAGTGCGGCGTCGCGCCAACAGCGCTCATCAGGTTGGCGACTAGCCCTAAGTGCAACATCTCTTCAACGGCGACGTCAACGATCAAACCGCGCCAGCGTCGGGTGCTTTCAAGCTGCTCGGACGTCAGACCCGAGTCTTCGCCGGTCTTGAGGCTGAAGGCCGCATAGAGATAGCAGCACATCAGACCATGCTCGATCTCCGATGCCTCGGTCAGCAGCGCGATAAGCTGTTCACGGTTGTGAACGATGATGTCAGGTTCCAGCATTCCCGTGACCTTAGAGCCTGCCCGAAAAGAAATTGAGCGATATCAGGCTTTTGTGATTCTCCGTCTTTGTCGAGAAGATGGAGGGACCAGATGCCGTGGAATGATACCGCTCGCCGTGAGCATAGACGGGGCAGCCAGCGCTATCCAAGCGATTTGACCGCGCGCGAATGGGCCTTGATCGCGCTAATGCTGCCGCGCCAAACGGGGAGGCCGCCCGCGGACGACAGACCTTCGCGCGGTGACCGATGCGATCCTCTACATCGCTTCGAGCGGCTGCCAGTGGCGTATGCTTCCGAAGGACCTCCCGCCGGTCTCCACGGTTCAGGGCTATTTCTACGCGTGGCGCGACAGCGGCCTGTGGCAGGGCATCAACCACCTCCTGGTGATGAGCGCACGGGAGCTGGAAGGCCGCGAGGCCAGTCCATCGGCGGGCGTGATCGACAGCCAGAGCGTCAAAACCACCGAGAGCGGAGGGGTTTCGGGCTTCGATGCTGGCAAAAAGATCAAGGGGCGCAAGCGCCACATCATGACCGATACGCTG
>JBBQHZ010000126.1:0-11820 GCA_038324445.1 Rhodobacterales bacterium
AGTTGTCGCACCGGTTGAAGAAGCCGCACCAGCTGAGGAAGCTGCTCCGGCGGAAGAAGCCGCACCGGTGGAAGAAGCTGCTCCGGTGGAAGAAGCCGCGCCCGCCGATGCGGCTGCGGTGGATGGAACCATCACCCTCGAAACGTGTCAGGCCGCCGAAGCGGCGGGCGAAACTGCTACCGAGGAATGCGCTGTCTTGCTTGAGGCAGCCCAGTGATCTGATCGTCCGGCGGCGGGGGAAACCCCGCCGCCGGGAAATCGCTACACGGTGGACGTCAGACCTCCATCCGGCATTGTTCACGGTCGTCGTGTGTCTCTGACGCCCGTATCAGACACGGAGAACGCCAAAATGGACCGCCCCAACACCCCCATTCTCGATCAGGTTACCTACCCGTCGGATCTGCGCCGCCTGTCCGATGCCGAACTTGCCCAATGCGCCGACGAGTTGCGCGCCGAGGTGATTTCCGCCGTCTCCGTCACAGGCGGCCATCTGGGATCGTCCCTTGGCGTGGTCGAGCTGTCGGTCGCCATCCATGCCGTCTTCAACACGCCCTACGACAAGCTCGTCTGGGATGTCGGCCATCAATGCTACCCCCACAAGATCCTGACCGGGCGTCGCGACCGTATCCGCACCCTGCGCCAGAAGGGCGGCCTGAGCGGGTTCACCAAACGCGCCGAGTCCGACTATGATCCGTTCGGGGCGGCCCATTCCTCGACCTCGATCTCTGCCGCGCTTGGCTTCGCCATGGCGCAGGAATTGGGCGAGGCGACGGGGGACGCGATTGCCGTCATCGGCGACGGCTCGATCAGCGCCGGCATGGCCTATGAGGCGCTGAACAACGCAGGCGATCTGGGCAAGCGGCTGTTCGTGATCCTGAATGACAACGAGATGTCGATTGCGCCGCCCGTTGGCGCCATGTCGCGCTACCTGACGAACCTGTCGGCCAAGTCGCCTTTGGCGACCCTGAAGGATCTCGCCGATGGCGTGGCGCAACATCTGCCCGCACCCCTGCGCAAGGGCGCGGAACGGGCGCGGGAGCTGGTAACGGGGCATCAACCCTCGGCCACGCTGTTCGAGCATCTGGGCTTTACCTATATCGGGCCGATCGACGGCCACGACATGGACGAGTTGCTGACCACGCTGCGCGCCGCCAAGGCCCGCGCGACCGGGCCCGTGCTGATCCATGCGGTCACGGTGAAAGGCAAGGGCTATTCCCCGGCCGAATTGTCGGACGACTGCTACCACGGCGTCGCCAAGTTCGACGTCGCCACCGGCGTTCAGGCCAAATCGGCCGCCAACGCGCCGAGCTATACCGGTGTTTTCGGCGACACGCTGCTGCGCATGGCGCAGGCCGACAACCGCATCGTCGGTGTCACCGCCGCCATGCCGGGCGGCACCGGCATTTCCACGATGCAGAAGGTCATGCCCAAGCGGGTGTTTGACGTCGGCATCGCCGAGCAGCACGCCGTCACCTTCAGCGCTGGCATGGCCGCGGGCGGCCTCAAGCCGTTCTGCGCGATCTATTCCAGTTTCCTGCAGCGTGGCTACGATCAGGTGGTGCACGATGTGGCGCTGCAGAACCTTCCCGTCCGCTTCATGATCGACCGCGCGGGCCTTGTCGGGGCCGATGGGCCGACCCATGCGGGTGCCTTCGACGTCGGTTACCTTGCGGCGCTTCCGAACATGACCGTGATGGCCTGCGCCGACGAGGCCGAGATGGTGCATATGCTTGCCACGGCCGCCGCCCACGATTCCGGCCCGATCGCGCTGCGTTATCCGCGGGGCGAGGGCACCGGCGTGGCCATGCCCGAACAGGGCCAGGTTCTGGAGATCGGCAAAGGCCGGGTGATCCAGCACGGCACCGATGTAGCGATCCTGTCCTTCGGCGCGCATCTGACCGAAGCGCAAGACGCCGCGCGCCTGCTGGAGGCGAGGGGGCTTTCCGTCACCATCGCCGATGCCCGGTTTGCCAAACCGCTCGATACCGGGCTGGTGGACAGCCTGATGACGAACCACCGGGCGCTTGTGACTGTCGAGCAGGGCGCGATGCTGGGATTTGGCGGCATCGTCCTGCACCACCTTGCGGCCACCGGCCAACTGGATGGCCGCTGCACCATCCGCACCCTGCACCTGCCCGACCGGTTCATCGATCAGGCCAGTCCCAACGACATGTATGCCGACGCGGGCTTGACCGCCGGTGACATCGCCCGAGAGGCGCTCGAGGCGATGGGCGTGGAGGTTCTGGCCGCCCGCGCTTAGCCTGGGCCTAGCCCGCGCCCTGGTGGACGACGACGTATTGCGGGTTTGTTCCGAAGCCGTAGATCTCGACGTAGATATACTGCGGGTAGCCGGCCGACAGAGCGCCCGGAATGGTGCTGCCACTCGGACCAAGGCTCCAGATCGACGGGATCCGCGCGCGATTGCTTGCATCGCCGAAGACGGGATCGCTTTGATCATTGGCGTCGTAGATGCCGAAACGATGCACATTCGCGCGGTCCTGTTGCAGGATCGCGCCGAAGTCGGTGAGGCGTGTGCCTGAACTGTTGTAGAGGTCGTTCGGCCCGAGGACCGCGTAGTAGGACCCGATCAGTTGCTGGGCCGAGGCTGCAACGGGCGCGACGATTGCCAGAATCACGGCAAGAACAAGGGTGTGCATCGAATCCTCCCGCGTGAAATCCTGCCCAACCATCGTGCAACTTGTCGGAGCTGCAAAGCGGTTATGCGGTCTTTTCACCGGCAAAGATGATGTCGGAATACTTTTGCAGATAGATCTGCAGCCACGGTGTGAACCCGGAGGGCGCGGCCACCACTTCCGCTGCCAATGTCGCCAAGGGCCGCCAGATCGTGTCCATGACCTCGGCGGGATTGGGCACAGGCTCGATTCCTTTCGGCAATTCGCCGACGAAGATATCCACCACCTCATGCTCGATCAGGCCGTTGCCCACATCGGCCCGATACTCGACCGTATCGCGGTAGAACAGGGGCACGCCGGAAATCCCCAACTCCTCGTCAAGCCGGCGGGTGGCGCAGGCGAGGCCGCCCTCATCCCATTGCGGATGGGTGCAGCAGGTATTCGCCCAGAGGCCCGGCGTGTGGTATTTTCCCAAGGCGCGGCGCTGCAACAGAACATTCCCGTCCCGAAGGACAAACACCGAAATCGCCTTGTGTTTCAGGCCACGCTGGTGCGCTTCCAGTTTCTCGACCGGTTGCAGCGTGCCGTCGATCCAGGTGGGAATGTGGATGGTCATATGCGTGTCGGGTTCACAAGTCCGGTCAGATGGGCAAGATTCTTGATGCCGATCTTGATATGTGCAAGCGGGCGCGCCTTGACCAGCGACTTGTTCATATAGGCCTCGAAGGTCAGCTTCTGCACATCAACATCGTGGCACAGGCTGACGAACCGTTCACGCCGCTCATCGCTGCGGTAATAGGCGTTCTGCATCGCGGCGAGGACTTTGAAGACACTCTTGTGCTCGCGCATGAACAGCTTGCGGGCAAGTTGCAGATCCTTCGCGCGTCCGGTCTGAAGCTTGGCGGCGACCGCGGTGGCGGCGACGCGGCCGCCCACCATGGCGTAGTAAATCCCCTCTCCCGAGGAGGGTGCCACAACGCCCGCCGCGTCACCGGCCAGCACCACGTCATGCCCATTGTCCCACCGATCCAGCGGCTTGAGCGGGATCGGCGCACCCTCCTTGCGGATCGTCTTGCAATCAGCAAGGCCTGCGGCGACGCGCAGGGCAGCCGTGGCTTCCTTCAGATCGACGCCCTTGACCATCGAGCCCATGCCGACGCTGGCGGATTTCCCGTGCGGAAACACCCAGCCGTAAAAGTCGGGCGAGATTGCGCCGTCATAGATCACGTCGCAGCGGTTCGGATGATACTCGCCGCGCGCACCGGGCGCCTCGATGATCTCGTGATAGGCGATCACGTAGGGGATCTTGTCGCCGCCGGGCACTTCGGTGCGGGCGATGTTGGACCGCGCGCCATCGGCACCGATGACCATCTTGCCGGTCAGAACCGCTTCCTCGCCAGTTGTCTTGTCGCGGTAGTGGACATGTGTCCCGGCGTTGTCCCGGGTGATCTTGGTGTATGTCCCGGTAAACCGCTCGGCCCCGGCTTCTTGCGCGCGGACCCGCAGGAATTCATCGAAATGCTCCCGGTCGACCATGCCGACAAAGCCGTTCTCGATGGGAATATCTACGCGCCGCTTGGAGGGAGATATCATGCGGGCCGTGGTAATCTTGGCGACGATCTGGCTGTCGGGAATGAAGAAATCCGCGATGAGGCGTGGCGGGATCGCCCCGCCGCAGGGCTTGATCCGCCCCGCCCGGTCGATCAGCGCAACCGAGTGGCCCGAGCGCGCGAGGTCTTCCGCAGCCGTGGCACCCGAGGGGCCTCCGCCGACAACAATAGCGTCGTAGATCATCGTCACTCTCCTGGTTGCAAATGGGGGGCAGGGGCCCCACTGGTCGAATTATCAAGCAGCCGCGACGCCACTAGGGCGGCGGCAAGGAACAGAATGGCTTCCAGCCCGAAGACCGTGCCATAGGCGGCCTCGGTCGGCAGAACGAGGCGAGCGATATCAAGGATGCCGGTGGCGATCAGGCCGGCGAGGCCCGCGGCAATCGCCTGAGCCGCGCCGAACACGCCCATCCGGGTGCCGGCAGCCTCTGCCCGTTGGGACGCCAATCGCATCATCGAGCCGATTGCGCCCACAACAAACAACCCGTTTCCAAGGCCGAGAACGACCGTGAACGGCAGCAAGGCAAAGCCCGCACCAAGGCCGATCAGGCCGATGGCCGAGAGCACGCAGCCGACAACCGCCCAAGCCCGCAAGGATCCGATGCGGAACTGCGACAGAGCGCCTGCCGCAAGCATCCCCAACAGGGCCGCGCCATCCTTGCCGCCGGAAAGCTTGGTGGAATCTTCCGGCGCCAGGCCATGCACATGGCCCGCAAAGGGCTCCAGAACCAGTTCACTCAGGTAGAAGGCAAGGATCGACAGGAACACGAACCCGGTGAACGCCCGTGCAGCGGGATCGGCCCATGTCGCCCGAAGGGCAGGCAGCAATTCCGTCTGTTCGGGTGCCTGAACCTTGCCCAAAGTGGCCTCTACCCCCCATGTTCCCGCAACTGCGAGGAGCGTAGCGAGGAGGGCCACGACCGGCACCACCGCCATCAGACGATCGCCGGAATAGGGCTCCAGCCCGATGCCCGCCCCGATCGAGGCGATGATTGCGCCAAAGATCAAAGTCAGCCACGCGAAGGTGGCGGCGGCAGGCTTGCGCGCGTCGGGCGCGGCCGTCGCCAGCAGCGCCAGAAAGGATGTTCCCGCCGCCCCGATGCCAAGTCCGATCATCGCGTAGGCGACGATCCAGATCGCCAAGGCCAGCGCGCCGTCCAGATAGGCAATGCCGTAAGCGGTCAGGATCAGACCCAGACCGACACAGACGACGCCGCCCAGAATGAAGGGTGTCCGCCCGCCCTTGGTGTCGGACCGGTGCCCCCAATAGGGTCGCGTCAATTGCACGCCATAGTGCAGCGCCACCAGCAATCCGGGCAGGAGGGCGGGCCACGCCAGCTCGACCGTCATGAGGCGGTTGAAGAGGTTGACCGGCAACGCCGCCAAGCCCCCGATGGCCATGTTGCACAGGCAGAGCCGCGCGATGCCGCCCCAACCCAGCGTCATGTCAGCCCCCGCAACGCAAAGGCTGTCACCATCATGCCCAAGACGTAAAGCATCACGCCCGTGCCATTATACCACGGCGCCTTGCCCTTCGGATCGCGCAGGAGCACCCGCATGGCGGCCAGCTGCATCAGAACGCTGATTGCAATCGCCAGGGCGAACCACATCTGTCCCCAGGCCAGCAGCAATCCGATCACCGCCAGTTGCGGCACGGCCATCACCCAGCAGGCCAGCAATGCGGCGCGTTCCGGCCCGAGCGTTACGGGCAGCGAGTTCACGCCCATCTGGCGATCCCCCTCCAACGCCTTGAAATCATTGAGCGTCATGATTCCATGCGCGCCGATGCCATAAAGAAGGGCCACGACGACAATCTGCCAGGACGGCGCACCAGCGGCCAGAACGGCGGCACCGGTAAACCAGGGGAGCGATTCGTAGCTGAGGCCGACCAGTCCCGGCCCCCACCAGCCCGACCGCTTGAGGCGCACCGGCTCGGCCGAATAGGCCCAGGCCGCTGCAATCGCGACCAGTGTCGCGCCAAAGCCCCACGGTCCCAGTGCCAGACCCAGAATGGCCGCGAACACCGACATGATCAGCGCGATCCACAACCCCCAGCGGCCCGGAATCCGGCCCGAGGGGATCGGGCGATGCGGCTCGTTGATGGCGTCGACATGGCGGTCGCACCAGTCGTTCGCGGCCTGACTCATGCCGCAGACCACGGGACCGGCCAACACAACGCCCAGACCCAGCACGAACCAGTGCCCCGAGGGGGCCACGCCGACGGATACCGCTCCGCAGACATAGGCCCACATCGGCGGGAACCATGTGATGGGCTTCAACAGGGTCAACACCGCCCGGGGTTCGGGCAGTGTTCTGGTGGTTTCCAAGGGTGTATGGTCGGTCGTTACACTCATAGTGTCAGTTTAAGCTGACACTTATCGAATCGGCAAGTGTAAAGACAAGTTGACGCTTCAGTTCGAGCTGTTGTTGTCGCTCTTGGCCAGAAGGCCGTATTTCCTGAGCTTCACATAGAGCGATTGACGCGACAGACCCAACATCTCGGCCGCTGCCACCCGGTTGTTGTCGGTCAACTCTACCGCCGTCTCGATGCACATCTTCTCCACCACATCCGTGGTGGCAGCGACGATATCCTTCAGCGGGGAAGAGCCCACCAGATCCATCACGTTGCGCATCGCCTCGTCAGACATGGTTCCGGCGCCCGCGAGGGTTCCCGCGGGTTCGCGCACCACTTCCATGCGGGTGGTATCGCGCAGCACGAACGCAAAGCCGGAATGTCCCGCACCGGTCAGATGCGTTGCCGACATCTCCACCGTCAGCTGCGAGCCGTATGACCCCTCGAACCGGGTTGAATAGAGCCGCATTCGCTTGTTCCGGGTGGCGTTCTCGATCAGAACCTTGAGGTCCACCGACCCGCGCACCAGAAAATCGCCCAGCGATTTGCCACGCACATCGGACAGGCCGCCTGCATCGCACAGGCTGAGGAAGGCATCATTTGCCGACCGGATCACGCCATGGTTGTCGGTGAACACCATCGCATCCGCGCCATCGCGGAAGAGCCCTGACAGGACCTGCGCCAATTCTTCCGCCACCGTCTCGGCAGAGCCGGAGGCTTCGATCCGGCATAGCAGCGTCTTGTCGCCAGCCGCGCGGAACACCATCGGGTGCAGGACGACATCGGTTTCGGTCCGCCGCGTCTGGACGCTCACCGCCTTGGCGGTTTCATCGCCTGCGGCCAGCACCAGCCCCTCGATGAACTCGCCCCGGCGACGCCCCTCGAATTCCTGCGTGAAGGCACCGCCGATCAGCATTTCTGCCTCGGCGCCGAGGATCTGCGCCGCAGCCGAGTTCACGTCGATGACCCGGCCGGACGACACATCGACAAGCACCAGCGCATCGCGCGCCGCTTCCATGATGACACGGTAGCGCGTCTCGTAGTCGCGGTGAGTCTCGTAATCCTTCTCCAGCGCCAGTTGCGCCTTCACCAGACGATGCTGCAATTCCGCAATCGGGCGCAGATCGCGCCCCAGCATCAGGATCATGTCCTTTTGCCCGGTCTTGTGCAGCGTGTAGCGGATCGGGAATTCCCAATTCGCATTGTCAAAGTGATTGACCTCGATGGCGTCGGCCTTCGGCTTGTGGCCATCCCTGAAGGCCGCAAGTTGGGCATCCAGCTTGGGACGGCTGTCCTCGGCCGTGAACTCGCGAATGTCGCGGTCCTTCCAATGGTCCAATCGCCCGAGAGTCGGGTTGAGAGGGTTGGTAATGACCGAATGCACCTTGCCTTGCGTATCGAGAACGATCGCAATATCGGCTGCCGTCGACACTATCTCGTTAAATTGCTCGGGCCCAATGTTGGGCGTCGAGGCCTGGTCCCAAAAATCTGACCCACGAGTGTTCATAAGAACAGGCTCTCTTTCTAAGATCGCTTATTTCAAAAAGAAAGACTGGCCATCGCCATATGCGGAGGGTCTAACTCCACGATGTTCAGTCCACACAATTCCAGGGCCTCGGCCACGCTGGTTACAACGTGGTCAACGCCTGTCGCCTTCTTAAGTTCCGGATCGGTGTCCACAAGGGAGCCGCCCAGAACAATCGGGGTCACACGTGTCGCCGTGGTCCGGATGATGTCAACCAACTCCCTGGTCGCTGCAAGCGATCGACGACCGGCAATGGTTATTCCGATCATTGCATACCGTCTCTTGCGCAGTGCAAAGGCCACCTGGCGCGGATGATGATCGACAAGGAGGTCGACGTCGAATCCAAGGCGCCGAAACTGGTCGGCGGCCACGAAGGCGCCAAGGGTATGTTGTTCCGGTCGAGGAATGATCAGCAGCACGCGTCGCGCTTTTTCCGTCTTCAACCGTTTATACGTACTGTTCAGGCCGCCGACTGTCGCGGACAACTCCCGCGCCACAAGGGACCGCACGGTTTCTTGCAGTCGTGCCGATCCGATGGTGACGTCCGCAAAGCTCAGCGTGTCATCGGCCCAGCGTTGGCCTAGAATTCGCGCAACCTCGGGGATGATATAGTCGATCATCTCGGGAGTATTCATGCCGTCCTTGCGCATCCTCGAAACCAGCGCGTGACGGGCTTCGGGACCGTCGGCAAGAAAGGCATCGGCCAGCAGGTTCAATCGGCCCATCAGAGAGGCCGATCGGCTTTCCTGCTGCGTTGCAAGCTGGTGGATCGCCCGACACGCCAGATGGCGTACATCCGCACCCGCCCTGACGGGCAATTCCACACCCGCCCTGACGGGCAATATTGATGGTGCCAATTTGCGCTCGTCGGCCATCGTGATGCCAATACCTTTGCTCACGATGCACGGAAACCCGTGCAGGATGTTGCTCGTACGGGAGCATGCCGTTGTCGGTTGGACTGTCGCCGAGTCTGTAGTGGAATGTCAACGAAAATTGACACTTTACACTGGAAGGTGATGGAAAGGTGGCAGCAAATCGCGCAGAGCCAGCCTTTTCCTGAGTAAAACGTCACCGTGTCCAGCCATCCTGACAGATTAAAAGGACGGAATCACCCCCTGAAAAAGTGTAAGTTTAGATTGACACTCTGCCGATTGCCGCCCTACCTTTCAGAGACGGACCGGAGGAATCGAATTTACATGCCGAGCGACGCTTCAACAGGATTGCCCCATCGGCAGTTGTACACCACGCAGGAGCGTGCGCGCCGCGATGCGACCGTCTGGACCACCGTCCAGGGTGTTCTGGCCCCGATCCAGTTTCTGGTGTTCCTGATCTCGCTCGGGCTTGTCCTGCGCTACCTTGCGACAGGGGCGGGCTACGACATTGCCACCGCGTCCATCATCCTCAAGACCGCGTTGTTGCTGACCATCATGGTCACCGGCGCGATCTGGGAGAAGGTCGTGTTCGGCCAATGGCTTTTTGCCCCCGCGTTCTTCTGGGAAGACGTCTTCAGCTTTGCCGTGATCGCATTGCACCTGACCTATGTCTGGGCGCTTCTGTCTGGCTGGCCTGAAGCCACCCAGATGACCATCGCGCTCTGCGCCTACGCCGCTTACATCATCAATGCGGGCCAGTTCCTGTGGAAGCTGCGCATGGCGCGGCTGGATGCGGAGGCCCGCGCATGAACACGCCGGTCAGCATTCCCGCCTCGTCCTGCCGCGATGCGCCGATCTTGAAAGAGCGAGGCCAGCGCGAGGTCTTTTGCGGTCTGACCGGCATCATCTGGCTGCATCGCAAGATGCAGGACGCGTTCTTCCTCGTGATCGGGTCGCGCACCTGCGCCCATCTGCTGCAATCGGCGGCCGGTGTGATGATCTTCGCCGAACCCCGCTTCGGCACCGCAATCCTCGAGGAAAGCGATCTTGCCGGCATGGCCGACGCGCATGAGGAACTGGACCGCGAGGTTGCCCGCCTTTTGTCGCGCCGCCCCGACATCAAGCAACTGTTCCTGGTGGGTTCGTGCCCCTCCGAGGTCATCAAGCTTGACCTCGCGCGCGCGGCCGAGCGTCTGACGCAGGTCCACGCGCCCCATGTGCGGGTCCTCAACTATTCCGGCTCCGGCATCGAGACGACCTTCACCCAGGGCGAGGATGCGTGCCTTGCCTCCATGGTGCCCGTTCTGCCCGCGACGCAAGCACGCGAGCTGCTGCTGGTCGGCGCCTTGCCCGATGTCGTCGAGGATCAGGCCGTCAGCCTGCTGACCCAGATGGGGATCGGCCCGATCCGCGTCCTGCCCGCGCCGCGCACTTCTGCCACGCCGGGCGTCGGCGCGAATACCGTCTTCGCCTGCCTGCAGCCCTTTTTGGGCGATACCGCCGCCGCCCTTACCCGCCGCGGTGCGCGGATGATCTCGGCCCCGTTCCCCTTCGGCGAGGAAGGCACAACACTCTGGCTTCGCGCCATTGCGGATGAGTTCGGCGTCGACGATGCCACATTCGAGGCCGTCACGGCCGCCCCCCGCGCCCGCGCCCGGAAGGCCATCGCCAATGCCTCGGTCGCCCTTCAGGGCAAGACCATCTTCTTCATGCCCGACAGCCAGCTTGAAATTCCGCTTGCCCGCTTCCTCACCCGCGAGTGCGGGATGAAGGCGATCGAGATCGGCCAGCCCTACATCCACAAGGCCCTTGTCGGCCCCGACCTCGACCTGATCCCGGCCGGTCCGACCATCTCCGAGGGTCAGGACGTCGACAAGCAACTCGACCGCGTGCGCGCCGCGCGCCCCGACCTTACCGTCTGCGGCCTCGGCCTTGCCAATCCGCTGGAGGCCGAGGGTCTGACCACCAAATGGGCCATCGAACTGGTGTTCACGCCGGTGCATTTCTACGAACAGGCAGGTGATCTTGCTGGCCTGTTCTCCCGCCCGATCCGCCGTCGCGCCCTCCTGAAACTGGATGCTGCAAGCCCTTCGGAGAGAACGCGCGAGGTCGCGCTATGAAACTGACGGTCTGGACATATGAAGGCCCCCCCCATGTCGGCGCGATGCGCGTTGCCACGGCGATGAAGGGTCTGCACTACGTCCTGCACGCGCCGCAGGGCGACACTTATGCCGACCTGCTGTTCACCATGATCGAGCGGCGCGGCCACCGCCCGCCGGTCAGCTACACCACGTTCGAAGGCCGCGATCTGGGCGAAGATACCGCCGGCATCTTCAAAAAGACCTGCCAGGACGCCTATGACCGTTTCAAGCCGCAGGCGATCATCGTCGGCGCGTCCTGCACCGCCGAACTGATCCAGGACGATCCCGGCGGTCTGGCTGAAACCATGAACATCCCCGTGCCGGTGATCCCGCTGGAACTGCCGTCCTACCAGCGCAAGGAAAACTTCGGCTCGGACGAGACCTTCTACCAGATCGTCCGCGTTCTGGCCGGTCCGGTGGAACGCACGCCGGAAGTGACCGTCAACATCCTCGGCCCCCTCGCGCTGGGCTTCCGCCATCGCGACGACATCGAGGAAATCAAGGGCCTGCTCTACGACATGGGGATCGGCGTCAACGTGGTGGCACCCTTCGACGCCACGCCGCAGGACATCACCCGCCTCGGGGCCGCCCATGCCAATGTGGTCATGTATCCCGAACATGCGGAAACCGCCGCGCGCCACCTCGAGAAAACCTTCGGGCAGCCGTTCACCAAGATCGTCCCGATC